>ONNK01000012.1 GCA_900319185.1 uncultured Bacteroidales bacterium | reverse complement strand
CGCTCTTGGCGAAATAGTCGGGGGTGAAGCCCCACATGTTCATCGAGCAGAGGTCCTTGCCGCGGAGCACGACCTGCTCGCCCGTGGCGGAATTCTCGCCGCGCACGACGCCGTCGGCGCCCTGGCGGATGTCGAGGTGCTCGACCACGTCGGTCAGGTGCTGCTGCGCGTCGTAGTGGCAGATGCCGCGGGACACGCCGCCGGACTCGCTCAGGGTGTGGTCGAGCTCGAAGCCGACGATGGCGTACACGCCCTCGCTGCCCTCGTGCGCACGGCACCAGTCGGCGGCGATGCGGAAGGACTCACGGCCGTAGAAGTCGTCCCCGTTGATCACGAGGAAGGGCTCGTGGATCACGCCGGCGGCCATCTGCACGGCATGGGCCGTCCCCCACGGCTTCTGGCGCTCGGGATTGAGCGGCAGGAAGCGGGCGGGGATCTTGTCCAGCTCCTGGGTCACGAAGACGAACTCCAGCGGCTCACCGTCGATGCAGAGTACGCCGGAGTATTTCTGGCGCACTGTCTGCTCCATCTGCTCACGGAAATACTCCCGGACGATGTACACGACCTTGCCGAAGCCGGCCTTTACTGCATCGTAGATGGAATAGTCGATGATGGTCTCCCCGTTGGGCCCGAGTCCGTCCATCTGTTTGAGTCCGCCGTAACGGCTGCCCATTCCGGCAGCGAGAACCAGCAATGTAGGTTTCATTTCTCTCTGATTTTGCATTTATCTTCGCAAATTTAACTATTTTTGTAGAAATACGACAGTATCGCAATGGGCAAGTTTGACAAGATCTGGAACCGGTCAAAGGACGGGACGAACCACGAGGAGCGTTCCTTCGTCCGCTATGTCCTTATCTCTACGGCGATATTCCTTCTTTTCATCTGCGTCATCAAGCGCGACAACCTCTTCCGCTGGATCGAGGCGGGCTTCAACGTACGCAGGCAGGAGAAGCAGATGGAGTTCTACGAGGCCGATATAGCGCGCCTCAAGGACGAGGTCAAGAGCCTCACCACCGACAAGGATACGCTGGAGAAGTTCGCCCGCGAGAAGTTCCTTTTCTCCGAACCGGGGGAGGATGTGTATGTAATTGAATGATTCCGAATATGAAAACGATTGAGAAAAAGTATCTGGTCCCGTTCATACTGGTGACCCTGCTGTTCCTCCTCTGGGGTATTGCCAACAATATGACGGACACGCTTCTGAGCGCGTTCAAGAAGATCATGGCGATGTCCGATACGCAGACTTCGCTCATCCAGCTGGCTTTCTACGGATCGTATTTCTGCTTCGCACTTCCGGCAGCCATTTATATCCGCAAGTATTCGTACAAGAGCGGCGTTATCCTCGGTCTGGCGCTGTATGCGGCCGGTGCCATCCTCTTCCTGCCCGCCGCCAAGGCTGCATCTTACGGCTTCTACCTGATAGCCATCTATATCCTTGCCGGCGGCTGTTCCGTGCTTGAGACCACGGCCAACCCTTACATCCTGGCCATGGGCGCTCCTGAGACGGCCACGCGCCGCCTCAATGTCGCGCAGGCCTTCAACCCTCTGGGCTCCATCACCGGTATCCTGCTGAGCAAGTATTTCATCCTCAAGGACATATCCCTCTATTCTGTGTCCGGCACATACATGACTCTGGGCATAGTGTTGCTGGTCATCCTGACCGTCATGCTTTTCGCGCGCATGCCCGAAGGACGCGACGACGGGTCGGCTGATTCGCTCGGCGCGACTTTCAAGCGCCTGTTCAGGAACAAGGCCTATGTCTTCGGAGTCATCGCCCAGTTCTTCTATGTCGGCGCCCAGATCGGAGTATGGTCCTTCACCATCCGCCTGGTGATGAAGGAGCTCGGCATCGTAGAGGCCCAGGGCGCTACGATCTACCTGGTCAGCATCATCTGCTTCAGCGCCGCGCGCTTCCTGTTCACCTGGCTCATGAAGTACTACCGTCCCGCGAAACTCCTGCTTGTTGCCGCTGCGGCCGATATCGTCTGTACCCTCCTTGTGGTTCTCCTCGGCGGTAGCGGATGGCCTTGTGTCATTGCCCTGATCGCCGTCAGTTTCTTCATGTCGCTCATGTTCCCGACCATCTATGGCCTGGCGCTCGACGGTGTCGAGGATCCCGCCAAGGGCGGTTACGCCGGCGACGCCAAGATCGGCGCCTCCGGCCTGATCATGGCCATCCTCGGCGGCGCACTCATCACCCCCTTGCAGGGCATGGTGTCCGATGCCTTCGGCATCAATCTGGCCTATCTGGTCCCGCTGGTCTGCTTCGTCGTGGTGTTCAGCTATGCCATGAGCGTCAGAAAAGCCTAAATCCCAACCGACATGCTGTACCTCATCCTTGCCATACTCTGCGGATCCCTTTTCTCGATCATTTTCAAGCTCTGCCAGCGGCACGACGCTGACGGCAGGCAGGTCACGCTTTTCAACTATGCCGTGGCCTTCCTGTTCACCCTGCTTCCGATCGTGGCGCGGGTGGTGTTCGATCCGGGTACAGCGGCATCGGACTATGTCCCCGGGACCAATTCCTGGCTGCTGGCCGCGGTCCAGGGACTCCTGTTCACCTTCGGTTTCATCGTCATGGACCGCAGCACGCTGCGCTCGGGAGTGGCCCTTACCACGGTCTGCGCTCGCGCTTCGCTTATCCTGCCAGTGCTGCTGAGCTGGATACTCCTTTCCCAGCCTGCCCCGTCCTGGCTCCCTGTGATCCTGGTCGTCGCTGCCATGGCGCTGATCATCGGCCCGACCGAGACGCGGCCGGCCAGCGTCACCACTTCGGGCGACCCCGGCCGTAATTCCACGGGCGTCATCGCCCGTCCCTCTTCCGGAGGGCCCGGCCGTCACGCCATAATGTTCGCGCTTCTGGGGGTTTTCCTTGTGTTCGGTTTTTCCGATTTCTTCCTGAAAGTGGTCCAGCATACCGTGGACAAAGGCCATTCCGGCAACCCCGTCCTCATCGAGCGCCAGCTTTCCGCCCTTACATGCATCATATTCCTGATGGCTTCGCTGGCGTCCCTTGTCGTCTGTGTGGTCTCCGGTTCTTTCCGCAAGCACCGCGTCAAGTGGAGCACGGTGGGCTGGGGCGCGCTGCTCGGCTTTGCCAATATAGGCTGCACCTCGTGCATGCTGCGCGCCCTTGCGGCGATGCCTACCGGCTTGTTCTACCCTCTGTACAACATCGGCATAGTGCTGGTAGCCACCCTTGTAGGATTGCTGTTCTTCGGAGAAAGGCTGAAATGGGTACAGGTCGGCGGCCTCGTCCTTGCGGTCGCGGCCATCGCTCTCTCTTTCTGATCTGTCAGGCTAGTAGAACTTTACGATTTCGTCGACGGGCTTGCGGTCCGGGCGGCGTGGGTCTGATGCGCGTTTGCCCAGGCTGATGACGGCCATGACCTGCTCATTCTCGGGGATGCCGAATAGAGCCCTGAGCCCGTCGGAGTCGCGCATGCCCATGATGAGGGTGTCGTATCCCTGTTCGCGCGCCTTCAGGATGAGGTAGGCGTTGCTGAGTCCGTTGTCATAAGCCCCCCAGCCGTCTCCGACCTCATTGACCTGGTTGCCGCGGCCGAAGCCTGACTGGCCCTTGACGAAGGTCGATACTATCATGACGGGAGCATTGGCGGTGTTGCGGGCGTTGCCTGCACCGACCAGTTCCTTGACGGCTGCCACCTTGTCTTCGCTCATGGCGACATAGTAGCGTGTCGTCTGGGTGTTGGCCCAGGTAGGGGCTTCCTGCGTCGTAGCGATGAGGGCGCGTACCTCCTCTTCGGAGATGGTGGTGCCAGCCTCATAGTTACGTACACTGCGGCGCGAAGCTACGATGTCGTCGAAGGATTGTGCGGAAGCTTGGGAGCCGGGATTCCCTCCGCAAGCGGACAGCAACAGGACGGATGCTGCGGCAATGATGAAATGGATGTTCTTCATGGTTTTTAGTGTAAATGCTTTCAACTGTGAAACCTGGTTCCCACAAATATAACGATTATTTCCTTTTGTGCTCTTTTTTTGCTACATTGCAACGGAAAGGCGGGAAACGTTCCCGCTGTCACGGACACTGAACTATTAATCATATCCAATATAACCTATTTATGAGAAACCTTTCTTTCATTGCAGTGGCGGCCTTGTCCGCCGCGGTGGCCTTGAGTGCGAATGCTCAGAGCTTGAAAATGAATGACCTCGATTATTTCGAGGCGAGGGGCACCAACGTGCTCGTGTACAACAACCTCTATAACGGGGGTTTCTACGACGAGAAGTTCGCCGGTTTGGAGATCATCCAGAGGGGTGAGCGCATCTGCACCGGCGGAGGCGTCCGTCTGATGAACACTCCGGAGCAGTGGGACATCTTCGGCGAGATCACCGCCAGGGAGGTGAACCACGCCGACAGCAGCGTCGAAGTCGAAATGACCTACAGGGACTATGACTTCGCTCCCAGGCTCAGGGTCACTCCCAAGGACAAGGGCGTCCTCGTCCAGATCATCCTGAGCAAGCCTGTGCCTCAGACCCTGGTTGGCAAAGCCGGTTTCAACCTTGAGTTCTTCCCCGCCTCTTATTTCGGCAAGAACTACCTGGTGGACGGTAAGGCCAGGATCCTCCCCAAGTATCCCATGCATGATACCGAAGTCCATCCCGTTTCGGAGAAGATCACCCAGTATTTCGGCGAGTCCACCTTCGATGACAGGGGCAGGGGAGACTTCCTCGTCCCGCTCGCGATGTCTACCGGACACCAGATCGTCCTGGCCCCGGAAGACGATGCCCTCAGGGTAGGTGTCACCTCCGAAAGCGAGGTCAGCATCTATGACGGACGTCATCTTGCCCAGAACGGCATGTTCGTCCTCCGTTCACTGCTGCCTGGTGGCAAGACCGGTGTCGTCCTCGAGTGGTATCTCGAGCCCAGCATCTCCAAGGACTGGATCCGTCCGGCCAACATCGGCTTCTCCCAGGTCGGTTATTCCCCCGCCCAGAAGAAGGTCGCCGTGGCGGAGCTTGACAAGAACGACACTCCTGCCAAGACTGCAAAGCTCTTGAGAGTCAATCCCGACGGTACCAAGTCTGTAGCCAAGGAGATTCCGGCGAAGTTCTGGGGTGAGTTCCACCATCGTTACAATTACGTGCAGCTCGACTTCTCCGATGTCAAGGAGCCAGGCCTCTTGGCATCCTTCGATGGATATCTCCCTCGTCGTCAACATGGACCACATGGAGGTCAACGAGGCCTACAGGATCTGGCACGGACGCGCCAACATGGACGACGCCCTCCAGGCTCCCGCCAATGTACGACTGCACGACGGTTATACCCAGGGCAGCGAGACCAATACCAAGTATCAGCCGCTTGAGCACATTCCCGGCCTCGCAGTCGGCGGATGGTACGATGCCGGTGATTTCGACATCCAGGCCAACTCCGTACTTACCACCACTACCGACCTCGGCCACATCTGGACCGACTTCCGTCCTATGAGGGACCAGACCCTCATCGACGAAAAGACCCAGTATGCGGATATCCACGTTCCTGACGGCATTCCCGACAATGTCCAGCTTATCATGCACGGTACCCTGAACATCAACGCCCAGATCGAGAACATCGGTTTCGTGGCGCAGGTGATCGGCCAGCCCGACATGCACCACTACCATCATCTCGGAGACGCCATGACCCTGACCGACGGAAAGATCTATGACCCTTCGCTTGCCCGTTACGAGGTCAAGGGCGACCGCTCCGGTACCCCGGACGACCGTTTCGTCTTCACCAGCCGCTTCAGTCCTGCCGGAGTGATGTCTGACATCGTTTCCCTCGCCTCCGCCTATCCTGCACTCAAGGAGTACTTCCCCGAGGAGGCCGAGCGTTCCCTCAAGAATGCCTTGATGCTGTGGAACAAGTACTTTGACGCAGCTGCTCCCAATGCCAATGCCGCCCCTGCAGCCGGCAGAAGGGGAGGTATGGGCGGAGATCCCAGACTCAATGCCGCCATCGAGCTCTGGTTCGCCACCGGCGACCAGAAGTACAAGGATTTCTTCCTGCCTCTGGTTGAGGCGCAGCTCGAACCCAGGCCTGCTGCAGCGGCTCCCGCCGGTGCCCCTGCCGGCTTTGCACCTGCAGCCAATCTCACTAACGCCCTGAGGATCTATCCTTACATGGACAAGAAGTTCCAGGACAAGGTCAAGGCTCTCGTTCCCGACTATGTCAAGAACCTTACCACCAACGGCCGTGACAACCCTTACGGCGTAGCCATCACCGGTGCCACCTGGGCAGGAAACGGCGGAGTCATCAACACCGCGTACAACTGCTACAAGATCTGGAAGCTCTTCCCTGACATGATCGATCCCGAGTTCGTCCTCGCAGGACTGAACTACATCTTCGGATGCCATCCTTACACCAATGTCTCGTTTGTCACCGCAGTCGGTGTCAATACCAAGAAGGTCGCCTACAGCAACAACCGCGCTGACTATTCCGTCATCCCCGGAGGTATCGTCCCCGGCCTCCTCGTCAAGGAGGACTTCTACGAGAACAAGGACGACTATCCGTTCCACTGGGGTGAGAATGAGTGCTGCATCAACACTGCTCCGCAGTACGTGCAGCTCTGCCTCGCCTGCGATGAGATCGTCCGGTACCTGAACAAATAACCGCTTTGCGGCAATGAAAAAGCGGGACGGTCAGACCGTCCCGCTTTCTTTATATCCCAGCCCTTTAAAGGACTTCTGCTTCGGCGAAATAAATGTCGCGGAGTGACTTTGTCACTTGCTTTCCCGTAAGGGTGCAGATCCCTTCCAGGGGAAGGTCGCGGCTGGAGGAACCGATGCGGAAGGCATAGTCTCCGGGGGAGATGGTCCATCCAGCATCGGAATGCCATGCAAGCTGGTCTGCCGAAACGGTGAATGTGACTTCCGCCGTCTGGCCGGGCTCCAGCGAGATGCGCTTGAACCCCTTCAGCTGTACGGGCTTGAGAGGCTGGCCAGACATGGGGGATACGTAGAGCTGCACGACTTCGTCGCCTTTCCGGTCGCCGGAATTGGTGACCTTGCAGCTGACCTTGACCAGGCCGTTCTTCGTCTTTGCAGAAGGCTGGACGCTGATGTCGCTGTAGGAGAACGAAGTATACGACAGTCCGAATCCGAACGGATATGCAGCGCGTTCAGGCTCGACGCCGTTGTTGTAGCAGTAAGGCTCCGTGCTCTCAGTGGCGGGATAGCTGACGCAGAGTTTTCCGGAAGGGTTGACCTTTCCGGAAAGGATGTCGCCGATGGCGTTGCCGCCTTCCTCGCCCGGGTAGAATGCCTGGAGTATGGCAGCGCAGCCGTCAGCGATCTCGGAGATCACTTCGGGACGGCCGCTGAACATTATCAGTACCACGGGTTTGCCGGTGGCTATGAGGTCCTTGACGAAGTCCTCCTGGTCGCCGGGCAGGCGGATGCCGACGCGGCGGCGGTTCTCGCCGCAAAGATAGACGTTCTCGCCCATCGCGGCGACGATCACATCGTTGCGCGCAGCCATCTCCACCGCATCGTCCCAGTCGGTGTAATCCTCTGACTCAAGCCTCCTTACGGGAAGGCTCCTGAGCCTCTGGTCACCGCTCTGCGATATGCCCATGTCGGCCAGGGTGCTCCAGTCGCAGCCGCGCGAGTACTCGACTCTGCCCTCAAAGCGGCTCTGCATCGACTCGAGCAGTGTAGGGATCCTCAACGCCGATTCGTCGACCTCTTTCCTGAAGAAGAACAGCTGCATTGCGGGGAAGGTATAGTCACCGAGCATGCTCCAGAAGGAGTTGGCGTTCGGGCCGACCAGGGCGACGTCCATTTCTGGATCGAGGGGAAGGATGCCGTTGTTCTTGAGCATCACCACCGACTCGGCGGCGAGGTCATATGCGGTCTGGCGGCTCTCCGCCGGGTCCATGTCGAGGGGGCCTTCCTTGAAGTACACCGGGTCGGGATCGAGCAGGCCGGCACGCGCCTTGACCATGAGGGCGCGCTTGACGGCACGCTCGAAGACCTCCTCGCTGATGCGGCCTTCCGCAAGCAGCTCGGGGATGTACATGTACGAAGTGTTCGAGCAGAACTCCAGGTCGTTTCCGGCGGTGAGCGCCTCGACGGCACACTGCTTGAGATACTCGGGGCTCCTGTCGCGGCTGCCCATCTGCACGGAGCCGTAGTCGCTGACTACTATGCCGTCGAAGCCGAGGCCGCCCCGCAGGATCACGTTCAGCAGCGTGTCGCTGCAGACGGCCCACTCCGAGCGGAACTTGTCGTAGCAGGTCATGATGCTCTTGCTGCCGGCAGTACGGATGATGGCCTCGTGCGGGAACAGGACCTCCTCGTATATCTCTTTCCAGCTGAGGTCGGAGCCTCCGCCGTAGCCGAGGAAATGCTTGGTGGTAGCGGTGACTCCCTCGCGGAATCCCTTGGCCTGCAGGCCTTTGACGAAGGCCGTGCCAAGGGTTGCCGTCAGGTAGCCGTCCTCGCCGTAGGACTCCTCGATGCGTGACCAGTGGGGACTGCGGATGATGTCCACCATGGGCGAAAGCGCGAACTGCTCACCCAGTGCGCGCATCATGTCTGCGGTCTGGCCCATCTTGACGGAGAGCAGGTCCGGGTCCCAGGTGCAGGCGACGCCTATCTGCTGGGGATAGGCCGTCGCACCCTTGGCGGTAACGCCGGAGATGCATTCGTCATGGATGACCGCGGGGATTCCGGCGTGGGTCTCATTGACGAGGTAATCCTGGATATCGGCGATGAGCGCGCGGATCTCGTCGGCGTTGAGGTTCTGCGAACTGGACATCTGGCAGATGTGTCCGGCTCCGTAGGGAATGACTTCGCGGGCTTTCTCGACGGAGAACTTGCCGTCGACCATAAACTCGCTCGGATAGATGCCGAACAACTGCGCGGCGCGGTCTTCGACACTCAGCCGCTCGTAGACGGCATTGACCTGCGCTTCAAGCGCCTTGTCGCCCTTCGGGACGGAACATGCAGCGAAAACCAGCATAAGTAGAAGGGGAAGGACTTTTTTCATAGGGGAATGCTGTTATATTTCCAGACTGTATCCGGCGCGGTACTCGTAGTGGAGGAGTTTCGTCGCCTCCGGGTCATGCATGAATTTCTCCACGATGGGATTCCATACGACGGGGCGGCCGAGTTCCATCGCGATGTTGCCGAGGTTGCAGAACGTACAGGAACTGTGTCCGACTTCGATGGGGGTATTGGGATCGATGCGGGATTTGACCGCATCGATGAATGCCCTGTAGTGCTTGTCGTTCGCGTAATAGGTTATGTTGCCGTCAGTTATCGGCCCCGTCATGTCCAGCCTCTTGTCAGATGCTTCGTATCTGCCGCGTGAGACCTTGATCCATCCGTCGTCTCCGTAGATCTCCACTCCCTGTCCCCTGGTCGAACAAGGCTCTTCGGAGACTATGATGCCGTTGTCATACTTGTACGTAAGATGCTCGTAATAAGAGTATCCGGGAGGAATGACCTCGACCGGACCTGACCTGTCCTTACCGACGGCCCACTGTACGAAATCGAACATGTGGGCACCCCAGTCCGTGGTGTTTCCTCCGCCGCAGCCCTTGAAGAAACGCCATCTGGCCCAGAAAGGCTCGTTCTTGTCGGGGGTGATGGCCGGGTTGAGGTCGGCGTTGTAGTGGAATGAAGTCGGGAGAGGCCCCAGCCATTTATCCCAGTTCAGGCCTGCGGGCACGTCCATCTTCGGTAGATCGTAGGGAACGGGTGCGGGGGTGTCGGGATTGGTCCTGTCCCTTCCGACGTAAGCCTTGATCTTGCGGATGGTACCGAGCTCGCCTTCGCGGACAACGTTCGCCGCATGGATGAACTCGTTGCTGGAGCGCTGCATGCTGCCCACCTGGACGATGCGGTTGTACTTGCGTACGGCTTTGACGAGTTGCTGGCCCTCGTAGATGGTCAGCGTCAAGGGCTTTTCCATGAAAATGTCCTTTCCGGCCTTGCATGCGGCGATGCCGATGAGGGCGTGTTGATGGTCCGGGACGGCGATGACGACTGCGTCGATGTCCGGCCTGGCGAGGAGGTCCTGGTAGTCTTCGTAGACATCCACCTTGACTTTCTTCTCTCCCAAGGCTGTGTAATGCTCCGTCACCTTCCTGACGAACCGCTCACGCTTGATGTCATAGACGTCGCATCCGGCGACTACGCGGACATCAGGCATGGGGAGGAAAAGGTTCAGCAGCATGACTACCTGCTGTCCCAGGCCGATGAAGCCGAGGGTGACCTTGTCATTAGCGGGCTTTTTGGCTGCGGCAGGCGCCGGGGCGGCTGCGGCGTGCATCATGCCGGAGGGCAGCATGATGCCTGCCGCCCCGATGGCTGACGCTTTCAAGAAATCTCTGCGTTCCATAATTTGAGTGATTGGTTATAGTTTTGGTCTATTTGCGATATAGGATGCTTCTGCATGCGGATGACAGTAGCCTGTACAAGCGTACTCCCGGGAATCTCCCGTATTTTTGTGCATAGTACTGCGCCTTTTCGTACTCTCCGGACAGTGTGGGGTCGAAAAAGTACTTCCCGTACAGGTCCTTGTGCCTTTCCCACAGGACCCTCCTGAGAGCGGACTTGTCTTCCTGCGATAGGCTGCTGTTCCTGGATCCCTTGCGCAGTCTGTATCTGAACACGGCTTCGTCCAGGATGACGGCATCGCTGTCATCGTCCAGGACGGACATCCAGAAATCCCAGTCTTCCCAGCCAGCAGCCAGTCCTTCGGCGAATCCTCCGACCCGCTCGAACTCCTCGCGGGGTACGAAGGACGTGACATAAATGCAGTTGTTGGCTATCAGGCGTTCCATGGAGAATGGGGGAGTCTTCCTAACACTCTTCGGTATCCCTTTCCCGAACACTTCGGCCTGCCCTCCGACGACTTTGAGCTCCGGTCTGGCCCGGAAAAGAGCCATGGCCTTTTCCATGTATTCAGGCATGAGGATGTCGTCGGCGTCCAGGAAGAGGAGATATTTGCCGGTCGAGGACTTCACGCCCAGGTTCCTTGCTTTGATGACCCCGCCGTTCGGAGTCTCGACGAACTTGAAACGCGGGTCGGATGCGGCATACCGGGCCGCCACTTCGCCGGTGCTGTCCGTCGATCCGTCATTGACGATGATGCATTCCCAATCCTGGAAGGTCTGTGTAGCAATGCTGTCCAATGCCTCAGGAAGATAGTCCGCGAGGTTGTAGCAGGGAACGATTACGGAGATTTCAGGTTTCATGACAATGCTTCTTTTAGGAATTCCCTGCCGCGGGCCCGTTCTTCCGTGAAATCGGAAATGGCCTCAAGCTGGGCGAAACGGGCTGTGCCCCGCGTCGGGTTTTCTATTATCCTGTATTCTTTGCCCAACAGCTTCGAGATGACTGCGCAGTGGAAGCTGTCAGTAACCACTATCCTTGCATCACGGAGCATGCCCAGCCATTCCTTGACCGTCAGCGTGGCTCCTGCTCCCCAGGAGCAGCGCCGTACCGGCAGGTTGAAGGATTCCTGCAGCTGCAGGACCTGTGTTTCCGATGCTGGATCGTTGTCCAGCACGTACGCTGCCATGAAATCCTCATCGCTCTTCGGAATGTCCTTGCACAGATCAAGGTATTTTTCCGCAGGAAGCAGGAAGATGGGATCCGGCATGCGCACGGCTTCCATGCCGAAATGCTCCATGCATAGCCTAATCCCAGATTCTTCCCGGACCGAGATCCTGTCGAACTTCCGGGCGAGCCTGACGCATCGGGACTGCAGGCGCTCCGGTACATCCCAATAGTCCAGGCCGAAGGATGCCGCGTACGCTATGCGCCGGCCTTTGAATCCCCCCGCAAAGCCGAGGAACATGTCCCTGACCGAATGCTTGTTGTAGATGTATCTCCACACCTGGTCGCTGCCGACGATCACGGCATCCATGCCTCTGAGCAGCCCCTTGCGATAGACGCGTACGACGCGCGTCTTCCTGATATTCTCCTCGATGAATCCGCTGAACAGGGTGGAACGCGACTTGAGCAGCCTTCTGTATGGTATGCCCATGAAGAGCGTCCTCAGGATACCGCGCAGGTACCATTTGAGATCGAGGGTCGGGAGCCAGTCGATGGTGACGGGCTCATGGCCAAGATCGATCAGGACCTGCTGCAGGGCATAATTCTGAAGGATCCCGCCATAATTCTCCATGAGCGGCTGAGTTATGATGGCTGTTTTCATTTGGCGATCCTCCGGTAAAGCTTGGTGTTGGTGGGATTGAGCCTGTGGAGAAGCCTTTTCGCCCTTTCGCGGGGAGAGTCCACGCCGAACCTGGCGTTGATGCCCGGAAAACCTTCCCGGGCGAAAATGGCCTCAGCCTCGTCCGAATGGGGAGAACGCGCTGCCGGAGCGGACAGGCTCTCCTGCATGACGCTTTCAAGCTCTACGGGCATGATCTCCGGCTCGAAGGGGAAATCGGCGGCGAAGTCCGCTCCGGCAGGCGTGTTTACGAGCATCAGCGAGTAGCCTGACCTGTCCTTGACGAAGTCGGGTGCAACTTTTTCCAGGCCCCAGCAGTCACCCATGGTGACGTCTGACGGACGTGCCGTGCCGGCGAACGGGCAGGTCCCGCACGACGGCCTGTTGACCAGGTTCTTCAAGAAGATGAAATAGTACCGGTCCGTATGGATGGTTTCCCCTCCGTCGAACTCCAAAAGGGTGTGCTCGCTCCTCCATCCCAGCGCAGGGTCGCGGAAAAGCACCCTTTTCATCTCCTTGCCCTTCTGCTTCCTGCTCATATCAAGGAAATCTTCCCAGACACGGGGCGCCGGTACACCGTGGCACAGGATGTCGGCAAGCAGCAGCCTGTCCCTGTACCGGGCGCATAGCGATGCTACCCCTGCACATTGGCAGGGCGTGCCCGTGAAAAGGACTTTCCGGCCGTCACGCAGGTCCTTCAGTACCATTTCCGGGACTCCTTCCATGGAGGACTGGACATATTTCGACAGGCGCATCCCTTCGATATCCCCTATGTTCTCCGCCCTTGTGTGACGCACTTTGAATGATTCGTCCATCGATGCTCCGTAAACGATGTATCCGGCGCTCACCGCCTTGGACATCAGAGCGTATGCCAGGCCTCCGCTCTGGCTGCCGTCGACCAGGGCGGGGAAACGTATTGCGTATGATCTTTGCTCACCATTTCCGGAAACGGGCTTGTGCGCACATGTCTTGTCGCATATCCCGCATTCCTCGCACAGACTCATGTCGACATCGGGATAGAGGAACCCCATGCTGTCGGGACGCATGGTGATCGCCTTGTGCGGGCAGGCTGCAGCACAAGCGCAGCATCCGCTGCAATCCTTCCTGTCGCGGGCGCCGGTCATCTCTTCAGCAGTTTTGATCTCAACTCCTTCCGCTGGGCGGAGTCCAGGCCTATGAAATAAACGGCAAGCGCGGTCCATGTGAGCGTGATGGCTATGCCCGCTATGGGATGTATGCCGCGAAGCGCGAACGGGATGGCGGCTGCGACCAGCGTGACGATAACCTCGTTCCCGACTACGTTCCAGAGGAACTTCAAGACAGGGAAATCCAGCTGGCGCTTGAGCATCCAAAGTCTCGCAAACAAGCAACAGACCGCAAGGACAATGGCCACTATGTAGATGACATAAGCGGGCATCCCCATTTTGAGCAGGACATAGTCGCAGGGAACGTTCAGGAGGAAGATCCCTCCTACGAGCAGCTGATAATTGCGGATATCACCGGTTGCGTTTATCAGAGTTATCATGGTTCCGGAGACGGAGTCGATGATGAGGCAGATGATCGTGAGCCTGGTGAAGAGGATCATATGCTCTGGGACCTGTCCGGCCCCGAGCCAGAGTTCGGTAAGGAACGGCGTGAAGAAGATGACGGGCAGCGCTACCATCAGCAGAAGGAAGACGCTGAGTTTGGAACCGTTGAAGACCAGGCGGTAACAGTAGTCCCTGTCGTCGGCGGCATATGACTTGGTGATCTGCGGATTGATGGCCATGGCGAAGCTCGTGACGAATTTCTGCACGGAAGCATATATCTGTGAGGCCAACTGCCATGCAGCATTCACCAAGGGGCCGAAGAAAAGGTTCAGGAGCAGGTTGCCTCCCTGCTCCCTCAGGATAGCCGCTCCCGACCCGATGAAATTCCATCCGGCAAACGAGAACATCCTGCCAAACAAGGATTTGTCAAGTATCCAGTCGTAACGCACTTCAGGGAAGTGCCTTCTGCAGAACAGGCCGTACAGCAACCTCGTCATAAGGCTGACGAGTGCGATCATGGCTGCATAAAGTATCAGCTTGTCGGATGAAGAGACGGACACGCAGTATGCCAGGGCAAGCTTTCCGACTCCCTCGGCTATGGTTATCCATGCGAATGCATCCATCCGCTCATGCGCGATGATCTCAGCATTGTAAGGTACGCTGATGAGCTGGATCACCAGCGAGAGGATTGAGAACTGGAACACCCAACGGGCAGCCAACAGCCTTTCAGCGGGGATGACCATCTTGTGGTTAAGCCACCACAGACCGAGCGACTCTCCCAGGATGATGATCAGCGCCGACAGCAGCAACTGGATGGAGACAGCCGTAGAGAAGACCTTGTGCAGCTCTTTCCCACCACGTCCCAGCTCGAAGGTGATGAAACGGCTGATGGCGGACGACATGGTCCCGGTAAATACCGTACACAACGTGACCACGCCTGCGACGGCGCCGTAGATGCCGTAATCCTCGACGCCAAGTGCCCTGAGAACCACTCGGGACGTGAAGAGGCCGATGACCATGAGCACCAGCATGCGGAAATACAGGACGAGTGTATTCTTCGCTATCCTCTTTCTGTTTTCTGATATGCTGGAAGCTGCCATTTACCGGGTTGATCTATGAAAACCCAAAGTTACGATTTTTTCCGGTGTTTTACTCCGTTTTCTTGAAAAGGATGGCGGTGCCGGTCCGGAAGGCTACGTCGGCGGTCGATCCCCTGAAGTCCATGATGGAATTGAAAACCGCCATGTATCTGTCGTTCCGGAATGTCAGGACGTCGTCCCCTTCGGCCCCGGAGTCCAGGCGCTCGACGATACCGCAGCGCAGGAGCTCCTCACCCTTCGTGTCGTCGAGATAGAAGACAGCTTCCTTGTCGTCCTCGTAATAGTAGTATTGCGCGGAAGGGACGAGAGTTGTGTAGCCCTGCAGATCGACAGGACCGTCCAGACGGTGGATGACCGGCTCCGGGAGCCGTGAGTCAGACCAGTGGCTTTCGTCTGCGAGGATCCATGAATTGGCGGGCATCTGTCCGTATCGGCCGAAAGCCCCTTCAAAACGCTCCTTGCCCATGTTGTCTTTCAGATAGCGCCATGAGCTTTCCGCCGTACGCCATGCTTCGAGGCTGTTGTCGTCTGCAAAGATGGCCCTGTAGTCCGGATCCTCCGGGAACCTGCCGTTTTCAATCACCTGGGGGAGGACTGCTTCCAGGCGTTTCTGCTGGCTGCGGATGCCGAAGTCTTTCGCGCGTATGCCGGGGATGTAAGTGAACAGGGCCCCAGCCGCGGCCAGGATGATCGCCATGCGCTGGAAACTCCGCGTCCTGCTGCCGGCCAGCATGGCCGTGAACAGGGTCATCAGCGCTGCCAGCAGTATCAGGTAGAATCGCGCTTCGGTCAGGCCGTATTGGCCTATACGGCGCACGGCACCGATCCACAGGAGCGCCAGGGGCAGGACGGCCAGGGCAGGGAGGGCCTTGTAGAACCAGTCGAAACTGCGTTTCTCCAGCAAAGGCTGGCACATGCAGCAGACCAGGGCCACCCCGATGAATGCGGTGACCATGTACGCGACTCCGCCGTCAGGCAGTTCCCAACGGACCAGGATGCGGATGATGTATGCGTAAAGGATAGCCGTGTAGACAATCAGGGCGGGGGAGAGGATGCCGTTCACGACTGTGTTGAGCAGGCCGGCGCCTTTCTGTACAGGCCGGCCGTCCGATGCTGCGCGGCAGCACAGCAGCGGGATGACATTCATCGCGATGAACGCGTTAGGTATCTCGAACCAGCGGTCCCCGAGTTTCTGTCCGAACAGGAAGTTGACGGAAGCAATGATGGCGGAAATGACCAGCATTATCAGGCCTCCGACAAGGAAGCAGATGCCGACACGCGCGACTGTCCGGAAGACTCCTTGTCCGAAGGCTTCATTGTCCAGCCGCCTGTCGCCTGCGACCAGCAGGATGGCGGCAAGCAGGTAGGAAACGGCTATCGTCCAGTCAGGGCTGGACAGACGCGTGCAGAAAAACAGCAGCGGGATCCACAGGAACCACGACAGGATGTAAACCACCTTCAAGGCAGGTCTGCGCTTGCTGAGCCGGTGCAGGACAAATACCAGCACGTACTGAGGCACGAACCACAGGAAGAAACTAGACATGTTGGCATCCTCAAGATGTGCATCTATCCTCTTCCAGAAAAGGAAGATAATGAAATACACCGCGCCCAGCAGGGCTTCCACCGGAAACTCCTTGATACTGCGGACAAAGTCCCGTCCCTCGCCCTTCAGGCCTTCGACAAAACGGCTCATGTTTTCTGATCAGTTACTGGAGCTCTTTTCTGCCTTCCTCCCTGGCTTGTTGCATCCGGTATCTACGCTGCAGCCTCTCATCGATGGCGGCGTTCGTGTCATATGTATCTTTCCCTTTTGCAGCCTCACGGATCTTTTTCTGCTGGATGCTGAATACGTCCAGATCCTTGTCCGTCACTTTCATCATCAGTTTGCACTGCTCAAGGGCTTCCTTCATGTTTCGAATATATGCCGAACTGGTGAAAGGGTAGAGGTCTGCCTCAAAAACATAGAGCGATCCGTAGCCCCCAATGGCTTTTTGCGCCTGTTCGGCAAAGACTCCGGCCACTTCTCTATTGTAACGTTCCCGCAGATCGTAAAACGAGGAGACAGTCTCTACGAAGAGGATGTTCCCGATGGTCTGGATGGTCTCCACGTTAGACCTGAAAATGGTCTCGGTAGTTGTAGTATACGACAGTATCGGAATGTGTACGGCTAATTGGCCATAGTACTCCTCAAACTCCTTCGGGTGAGCCACCGCTTCCACCTGGGTGTCAAAGAATTCCCTGATCTCACTGTCGCACTCCTCCATCTCTGTCAGCGACTCTCTCATGTCATACATGACCATCAGTACCATCTCGTGCTTTGCATTATTCTTTTTTTTATGGTCGACTATGGCGGTGGTGCCGAAGGTGAGCACGATGGAGACCGTGGTGGCCGCCAGCGTCATCAGGAAATCGCTCAGCGCGGGATTCTTCTTTTTCCCCTCTTTCATATGCTTGCAGATCAGAAGATTTGTGATTGGATCTAAACTCCGTTTTCTCTGAACAAAGATAAACAAAAATGAAAGAAACAAAAAGCCAGCCGTGAATAACGACTGGCTTGGCCTTGTAGAACACCACTTGAGATTATCGAACCGCTTCATCAAGGATTTCAAGCGGGTGGTGGCGTTCATCCATTGGTGCAGATACAATCGCATCTTTTAGTGCCTCATTCAACCATCTTTGTTCAGTCCCTTTGAGGATGCCACAACAGATACCAACCTTGACGAACTCTGGCTCGGAAGCCCTTACCCCAGAGACCATAGTCGTGGTACTTCTTGATTTTTACCTGAAGCAATGCTTCTAAGTCATAGCATATTACTTCTTCACCATCGTTGATGACTCCCCATCCGAGAGCATTCTCCTTTACGAGGAAATCAACTCGTTCCATATCCACCAGTTTATCAATGATTTCTTTTGACTTCGGTTCAGCCTCGTCACACCAGAAGAAAAGTTTACCAGCAGAGACTATCATCTTGTTAGGCAAATCAGAGTAATCGATATGGACTTCTTCAGGCGAAAAAGACAACGAATACTTTTCAGAATACCAGTCAAAGCAGTCGTTACACATTATAATGGTGTCTTTAGAAACCGGTGAGACCCAGACCAGTTTCTCCTTGTCGGGGATATATACTGGCTTAACCGTGGTGTCTTTGGGACTGACAATGGCAACGTAGTGGTTATGGTGTTCATCATCTACCCTTGCGGAGACAACGAGCAGGTTCCGTTCAGGAAAAAGGTCTAAATCGAAAATGTCAGATGTGGATAGGAATCGCTTCTCGTGACGAATCATGTCGTTTATCGCAACGGAGATAGCAGGCTCATAATCGCCAAGGGTAATATCCGCACTCATCACTAGTGGAAGAAGAAGCAGACCACCCAATAATAAGACGAATACACGGATGCGGGTTATCATAACTTATTGATTCTGAAGTCTAAGCCAAAGATACTACTTTTTGGTGGATACGCAAGTAGAATCTAACCGGAAAGGAGAACGAAGAGTTCAACCTGTTTCGCTCTGTATCAGTCGATGACGAAGCCGATAAAATAAAAAATCAGGACAAATCTTGCGACTTGTCCTGTTTAGTAGCGGGGGCAGGACTCGAACCTGCGACCTCCGGGTTATGAGCCCGACGAGCTACCGACTGCTCTACCCCGCGGTATTGGACTGCAAAAGTAGGGACTTTTTTTTGAAAGTCCAAATGTTGATGATGTTTTTTGGCCGGATGCGGGTGCAGGACCCTAGCCGAGGAAGGCGAGGATGGCGGCGGTGTCGTCCTTGGAAAAGGCCTTCTGCTCGCCTGTGGCGAGGTTTTTCAGCTGGACGACACCGGCTTGCATCTCGGACTCTCCGTTGATGGAGAGGAACGGGATGGACTTGCGGTCGGCGTAGTCGAACTGCTTCTTGAGCTTTGCGGAGTCTGGGTAGACCTCGACGGCTACGCCAGCCTCGCGGAGCGCGCGGGCGACGGACAGCACATACAGCAGCTCGCTGCTGCCCATGTTGGCGAACAGCACGCGCGTGGCGGATTTGAGCCCTGCGGGGAACTTGTCCAGGCCCTTGAGCACGTCGTAGATGCGGTCTGCACCGAAGCTTACGCCAACGCCTGACATGTCCGGAAGGCCGAAGATGCCGGTGAGATTGTCGTAACGGCCGCCGCCGCAGATGCTGCCGATGGCGAAGTCGAGGGCCTTGACCTCGAAGATGGCCCCGGTGTAATAGTTGAGGCCGCGGGCGAGCGAGAGATCGATCTCGACGTCCGAGGCGATGCCGGCGGCATCGATCAGGCCGAAGAGCTCTTCGAGCTCGTCCAGGCCCTTCAGGCCGGTCTCTGAGACCGCACCCGATGCCGATCCGCCGCCCATCAGCTTGCGCATGGCGGCGATCTTCTCCGCATCGGTGCCGGACAGCAGGAGCACGGGCTCGAGCACGGCCACCGCCTCCGGCGTCAGGCCCTTGCCGAGCATCTCTTCCTTGACGGCGTCGAGCCCGACCTTGTCGAGCTTGTCGATAGCCACGGTGATGTCCACCACCTTGTCCGGGAATCCGCAGATCTCGGCGAGGCCCGTGAGGACCTTGCGGTTGTTGATCTTGATCAAAACCCTGACATCGAGGAGCTTGAACACCCTGTCGATAATCTGGACGAGTTCAAGCTCGTTCACCTGCGACTTGCTGCCGATGACGTCCACGTCGCACTGGTAGAACTCGCGGTAGCGTCCCTTCTGGGGCCTGTCGGCACGCCATACGGGCTGTATCTGATAACGCTTGAAAGGGAAGGATATTTCGTTCTGGTGCTGGACCACGAAACGCGCGAACGGTACGGTGAGGTCGTAGCGCAGACCCTTCTCGCATACCTTGAGGGACAGAGCCTTGCTGTTGTAGGCGTCTCCTTCGGTCCTGAAGCTCTCATAGTCGATGCCTGAGAAGGCGTCTCCGGAGTTGAGGATACGGAATAGGAGCTTGTCACCCTCGTCGCCGTACTTGCCGAGCAGGGTGGAGAGGTTCTCCATGGCCGGCGTGTCGATCTGGGCGTAACCGTAAGTCTTGAAGACGCTGCGTATCGTGTCGAATATATAGTTGCGCTCGGCCATTTCCTGCTGGCCGAAGTCGCGCGTTCCCTTGGGTATGGATGGTTTCTGTGCCATGCTTCGATCGGTTTATCATGCAAATATAGCATTTAACTCGCAGTTTTTTCCTATTTTTGCCCCGATCAATCAATACCGAACATGAAAGAATTCGTCAAAATGGTCTTGGCCGTTATCTGCGGCCTTTTCCTTGCGGGCGTCATCGCCTTCATCCTCGGCATCGGCTTCGTCTCTTCGATGGCCGCGGCCGGAAGCGCAGCCCCCGCACTGCCCAAATCGGGAGTGATGGTGATCGACATGTCCAAGATCAGCATCACCGAGCAGTCGACCCCTTCCCAGCCGGATGTCATGTCCCTCGTTTCAGGAGGCAGCATGACCCAGAACGTCGGCCTCTGGAAGGCCGTCCAGGCTATCAACAAGGCCGCCGAGGACCCGGCCGTCCAATACATATACATCAAGGCTGACGGCGCGTCGGGCGGCATCGCCCAGCTCCAGGAGCTCCGCAAGTCGCTCTCCAACTTCCGCATGAGTGGCAAGCCTGTCATCTCCTATATCGAGGCTCCTTCGACGGCCTCATATTACCTTGCTTCCGTTTCGGACAAGATCTACATGACTTCCCACCAGGGAGGCAGTTCCTTGATCACCGGTATCGGCAGCAGCCTCATGTTCTACAAGGACCTGCTTGACAAGCTCGGCGTCAATGTCCAGCTTATCCGCCACGGCAAATATAAATCCGCAGGCGAAGGCTATATCAAGAATGCTCCCAGCCCCGAGAACCTGGAGCAGACCCAGGCCATGATCGATGCCATCTGGGGCAGCTATGCCGCAGAGATCGCCGAGGGACGCGGAATGTCCGTGGAGGCGGTCGATGAGGCCATAGACGGGCTGAAACTCAATCTCCCCGAGGATTTCCTGCGTGAGGGATTCGTGGATGAACTCCTTGACCGTGAGGGTCTTGAGAATAAGCTTGCCGACCTTGCAGTAGTCGAGTCGTTCAAGAAGCTCAAGTCTTTCACCCTTTCCGAGTACATCTCCGCCAAGGTCATGCCCAATACGAAGGTGAAGAATAAGATCGCCATCCTCTATGCCGACGGCAACATCATCGAGGGCGAGGGTAAGCAGAATGTCGCCGGAGACTATTTCTCCCGCGAGATCGCCAAGGTTCGCGCCGACTCGACCGTCAAGGCTGTCGTCTTCCGCGTGAACTCTCCCGGCGGCAGCGTGCTCGCTTCCGAGAAGATCAAGGCCGGCATCGAGCTCCTCAAGAAAGAGAAGCCGGTGGTCGCCTCCTATGGCAACTATGCCGCTTCCGGCGGCTACTGGATCTCCAACGACTGTGACAAGATCTACTCCGACGCTACTACCCTTACAGGCTCGATCGGTGTGTTCAGCATGATTCCGGATATCAGCAAGACAGTCAAGGACCTTGCCCATCTCAACATTGTGACAGTAGGTTCCAGCAAGCATGCCGACATGTATTCCATGATGCGTCCCCTCGACCAGGACGAACTGGACTACATGCAGGCTTCCGTCGAGAGCATTTACGACCGCTTCGTCAATATCGTCGCCGAGGGCCGCGGGCTTGAGCCCGATTTCGTGGACTCCATTGCCCAGGGCCGTGTCTGGGCCGGATCCGATGCTCTCAAGATCGGCCTCGTTGACGAGATCGGTACGCTTGAGGACGCCATCAAGTGGGCTGCCGCCGCGGCCGGAGACGCCGACCTGGCGGCCTGGAACGTCGTCGAGTATCCCAAGCCTCTGAGCCAGATGGAGATGATGAGGGAGATGCTCGGCCAGAGGACCCCTGGTGAGAATATCTTCGCCGGCACTCCGTTCGAGGATACGGCAAGCATGTTCCTCAACTGGTATGCAAGGGTGAAGAAGAACCCTGCGGACGTAACGTTCGCCCGCATCCCTTACGTTATCGATATCAGGTAATTAGAGGAGAGTTATCCTCAATATCGTTTCGGAGCCCTTCGCGATGCGGAGGGCTTCGTCCATTCTGACCCCCGCCACCGCCGCGACGTGTCCGTCAGTCTCGCCCGAAGGGACGATGACGACCGCCGATTCTTTCTCCGACAGTGACATCTTGCGGTCAGTGAATAGATCGCTGAGTTTCTTGGCGCAGCCTCCCATGCCGAAGGGCCTCATCCAGTCGCCGGGCTGCCATCTGCGCAGCAGGAAAGGGAAGGGGAGGGTGGCGGCGTCGCATGCGAGGACGCCTGCAGGCAGTTTCAAGGAAGGAACAGCCTCGCGGGGAAGGACTTCGATGTGGACCGTACGTCCGAGCACGACATAGTCGCCGGGACCGGTGACGGTGACCGCTTCGGGCACGTCTGCCGCCTCCGGCCTCTCCCGGACGGTCATGGCCCCGGCCGAAGTCTCAAGGACATGGGTGGGGGAGTGGAAGCGTTTGCCGGAGAATGTCCCCGCCTCTCCGTCCTGGAAATCCTCCAGCAGCTTTACGACCGCACCGAGTGTGTCGGCGTGGAAGCCGTACGGCTCGAGGATGCGGAAAAGGACGTATTTCCAATGCTTGAGCGCGAGGAGTTCAGGCACGGTTATCTCGTTATCCTTCAGAATCTTGCCTTCCGCTTCGCGGAAATAATCCTCTGCGATGTCATCGACTTGCGTGAAGCGCTCCATGTCCGCATTCAACGTGCGGACGAACGACGGGTTGATCTCCTTGAATTCCGGGAAAACGGCATTGCGGATACGGTTGCGCTTGTATCCAGTATCGGCATTCGTGCTGTCGACGCGGTACTCCACCCTATGCTCCTCTGCATAGACCTCTATCTCCTCCCGCGTCATCCCCAGCATCGGTCTCAGGAGTCTGATCCCCTCCGGCAGGAGACCATCGGCGGCCATGCCGCGGAGGCCGCGGAGGCCGGTGCCGCGGAGGAGGTTGAGAATGAGGGTCTCGGCGTTGTCGTTGGCGTTGTGCGCCACGGCGACGGCGTCGAAGCCCTCCTCCGCGGCAACGCGCGTGAACCATGCGTACCGCAGATCGCGCGCAGCCATCTCGATGCTGACGCCATGCTCGGCAGCGTAAGCGGCTGTGTCGAAATCTTCTCGGAAAAACTGAACTCCGTGATTCTCAGCCCATTCCTGTACGAATTCCGCATCCGCGTCGCTCTCTGCTCCGCGGAGGTGGAAATTGCAGTGAGCTACGGCATACTCCACACCGGCACGGCTGAACATGTCGGCCATGCACATGGAGTCGATGCCTCCGCTAACCGCAAGAAGGACTTTCATTACTTGGCGTCGCGCAGGCGCCTCGGCTTGAGCGTATATGCGAAGTTGAAGGAAGTGAACTCCTTGAACTGGACCCTGGACTTTCCTTCCGGGAACTGTGCTTTATCCTTGTCACTCTTGATGATGACGTTGGGATCGTAGATGAGCCAGGTATCAAGGCCGATCTTGAAATACTTGCCGACGTTCCATGTCACCTTGTTGTCCCAGTTTACGCGGTATTTCTTGAACGGATTGTCTAGATAGTCGGTGAAGACCACCAGCTGGGTGCCGTAGTTGAAGACTTCGTTGATCACGAACTTGGCGTCCGCCTTGACCTGGGCACCGAACTGGAACTTGGCGCTGCGGTAGTTGCTCCAGACCGTGGGATCAAGACTCTCTTCGCGGAGCAGCATTCCGTAAGTCTTGCGGAGCTCCTCGATGCGCACGATGGTGAAACCGCCGGTGAGGGGGGCGATGTTGATGGACAGCCATTTGTTGGGTGTCCAGTCCATACCGAGACCTAGGTTGGTGTATGCCGGGGCGAGGAAGCCGGACTTGAGGGTTCCGGTCCATTTGTCGCCGTCCGGTTTGTAGTCGCTGTATCCGTCACTGAACTGCGAGCGGAAATCGAAGGCCGCGGTATAGCTCCACTTGGAGTCCTTGCTGGTCTTGTAACCCCATTTGCTTTCAGCATAGATGCGGTCCGTGGTTATCTGGAGGAGGCCCTTCTTGTCCGCTGAGGAAAGGGTACCGTACTGGAGCTGGAGACGGTTGGTCCAAGTCGTGAGATCCTTCTCGTATTTGGCATTGGCGTCCAGTCCGGAATTGAGGCTGAGGTTGTTGTAGCCGCCGGCGACCCAGTCCCAGAGACTGGTCTGGTTGAAGCCGAAGGTGAACTCGGCCTGGCTGGTCCAGAAATTGGGCTTGGCCTCCGCCTTTTCGACTTCGGGGGCCTTGGTGAGCTCCGCGGCTGCGGCCGCGGCCGCGCTCTGCGCATCCTGCGCAAAAGCGGCGCCGCCGAGGCAGAGGGCCGCGGCCGCGCTGATGATCATGGAGTATTTCATTTTCATAATATGCTTTCTAATAGGAGATTGCGAATACGACGCGGCGGCTCGAAGGTTTGCCGGAATAGATGCATTTGCCTTCCTCCTCGCAGACGCAGCTGTCGACGGGGATGCAGCGGATCGTGGCCTTGGTCTCGTCCTTGATCTTCTGCTCGGTCTCGGCCGTTCCGTCCCAGTGGCAGAGCAGGAAGCCGCCCTTCTGGATTTCGGTCTTGAACTCCTCCCAGTCGTCGCACTTGCGGATGTTGGCGGTGCGGAAGGCGAGGGCTTTATCATAAATACCCTTCTGGATGTCGGCGAGAAGCTCGTCGATGTATTTCTCGAGACCTTCGATGCCGACGGTATTCTTCTCGAGCGTGTCGCGGCGATGGACCTCGACGGTGCCGCCCTGCAGGTCGCGCGGACCCATGGCGAGGCGTACCGGCACTCCCTTGAGCTCCCACTCGGCGAACTTGAAACCGGGGCGCAGCGTATCGCGGTCGTCGACCTTGACGCTGTGACCCATGGCCTCGAGGGCTTTCTTGACCTCGTACATCTTGTCGAGGATGGCGTTGCGCTCCTCGTCGCTCTTGTAGATAGGGACCATGACCACCTGGATGGGAGCCAGGGCCGGAGGCAGCACGAGGCCGTTGTCGTCGCCGTGGGCCATGATCAGGGCACCCATCAGGCGAGTGGAAACGCCCCAGGATGTCGCCCAGACATACTCCTGCTTGCCGTCCTTGCCGGTGAACTGCACGTCGAAGGACTTGGCGAAGTTCTGTCCCAGGAAGTGGGAAGTACCGGCCTGCAGGGCCTTGCCGTCCTGCATCATGGCCTCGATGGTAAGGGTATCAAGGGCTCCGGCGAAGCGCTCGTTGGGGCTCTTGTGGCCGACGATGACCGGCAGGGCCAGGCAGTTGCGCGCGAAGTCGGCATAGACATGGACCATCTGCCTGGCCATGTCCTCGGCCTCCTGCGCGGTGGCGTGGGCCGTATGGCCTTCCTGCCACAGGAACTCCGCGGTGCGGAGGAACAGGCGGGTGCGCATCTCCCAGCGGACGACGTTGCACCACTGGTTGCAGAGGATGGGCAGGTCGCGCCAGGACGTGACCCAGTTCTTGTATGTGCTCCAGATGATGGTCTCGGAAGTCGGGCGAACGATGAGCTCCTCCTCGAGCTTGGCGTCGGGATCGACCACGACGCCCTTGCCCTCGGGGTCGTTCATGAGCCTGTGGTGCGTCACCACGGCGCACTCCTTGGCGAATCCCGCCACGTGCTCAGCCTCGCGCGAGAAGAAGGACTTGGGGATGAAGAGGGGGAAATATGCGTTCTGGACGCCCTTTTCCTTGAACATCCCGTCGAGGACGCTCTGCATCTTCTCCCAGATGGCGTAGCCGTAGGGCTTGATGACCATGCATCCCCTGACCGCCGACTGCTCGGCGAGGTCGGCCTTCACCACTAGATCGTTGTACCACTGCGAATAATTGTCAGACCTTTTCGTTACTTCCTTGGCCATATCGTCAAAATTTGCTAAAAACCAATTTTCTTGTTAACATTGTGAAACTTTCCCCGTCTTACAGACGGATAATAGTAAGGTATAAAAGTTGCAAGCAACGGATACAAAGATACACATTTTATCGATATAGGAGATTCTAAATTATGAAAACACACGTCTTATTCATCGCTTCGGTCCTCCTGGCGCTCACTTCCTGTGGCACCACGGCCTCGCTCTCGCAGGCTCCGGCTCAGAAGTACCAGGACGGAATCTACTATAGGCCGCAGTCCCTGTCGCTCGATGCCCAGGCTGCCAAATTGACTGCCACTGACGACCTCATCGCCAGGACCAAGTCTTCCGCGGTATTCGTGAAGACGGTCGGCAAGGTCGATACACTTGTCATCCCGGAGAACATGTCTGCCAATATCAAGTTCAATCACAAGGACAGCACCACCACGGTGTCGCTGTATGACCTTGACGATCTCGACTGGTATCGCTGGAACTACTATCCTTGGTACGGCTATGGCAGCCCTTATTACTGGGGCTCCCACAGGTGGTACCGCAGCTTGTATTACGGTTATTATTCACCTTTCTGGTACGATCCCTTCTGGTATGATCCGTTCTGGGGACCTTCGTGGAGCTTCGGCTGGTACGATCCGTTCTGGGGCCCTTCCTGGCGCTTCGGTTTCGGTCCTTTCTGGTATGATCCCTGGTATTACGGATACGGATATGCTGGGTGGTATGATCCGTGGTACTACGGCTATCCTCATTATTATGGAGGCGGCGGCGGAGCGTACTTCGGTCACCGCTACCACAACCGCGAACTCGCAACCCGCGGTGAGATCACCAATATCTCCGCCAATCCCCGTGCAGGCATAGGACGCGTGGTCCGGACCGCCGGCAATGCATCTGCCGCATCCGGGAGCACGACTCCCAATGCATCCTCGGGCCGTATGGCTACGGCTTCCCGCACGGCATCCGATGCCGTTAGGACCGTGACCCGTTCAGTCCCTGCTGCATCCCGTTCCGCTTCTACGGCGGCGCGCGCGGCGTCCTCAGCCACGACGCGTTCCTCGTCCTCCTCTTCGTCCGCTGTCCGCAGCTCTTCGGCATCGTCCGGCCGCGCTGCTTCTACCTCGGGAGCATACCGCAGGTCCAGCCCCAGCGGCTCGTCCGGCAGCTATTCCTCGTCTTCCCGCAGCTCGTCCGGCAGCTACAGCAGCGGCAGCAGCGCAAGCCGCAGTTCCGGCGGCAGCTACAGCAGCGGCAGTTCCAGCCGCAGTTCCGGAGGATATAGCGGCGGAGGTTACAGTGGCGGCGGCGCCAGCCGCAGTTCCGGAAGTTCCGGTGGCGGCTATAGCGGCGGCGGTGGCGGCGGTGCAAGCCGCAGTTCCGGAGGCGGCGGACGCCGATAGCTTCGGACCTTTGACCATCAGTTATTTGTTTATCTTATCCTGATTGACGACATGAAAAAAATCGCATTGGCTGCGTTGCTGTCCTTCGCGGCAGCGGCAGCCGGAGCCCAGACTTTGTCAGAGGCTCTCACATACGGAGTGAACGACTACTATGGAACCGCACGTTCCATCGCCCTCGGAAATGCCATGACGGCGCTCGGCGGCGACCTGGGATCCATCGGGATCAATCCCGCCGGATCTGCCGTCGCCCCCTATTCACAGTTCACGATCTCCCCGGGCGTCACCATCATGACCAACACTTCCGGCTACTCCACCCATTATGCGGAGGATTATTCCGGATATGTTGACTATACTGCCAAGAAGTTC
>ONNK01000148.1 GCA_900319185.1 uncultured Bacteroidales bacterium | reverse complement strand
GCGCTCGATGCTGTCCGGGTAGTCCCCGGTTTTGTCGAAGCAAATCCGGGTGCGGTCGCCCGCTTTGACCGTGATGTTTGTCTCGGCATAATGTCCGTGCTTATAGTCCTCGGTGTGTCCGTCGTCGTCATAATAGAGGAAGCTCACGTCTTCTTCGGCGGCGATGAGCAGGTCGAGCTGCCTGACCTTGTCCGCAAGGATGCGCTTGACGTCCTCCGACGTGCAGAAGATTGCGCTGCCGCGCAGGAACATGGGGATGCTGCCGAGATCAACGGGTACCTCAATGGTCTGCCCGCCCTCATAGGCGCGGAGCCTGTCGTTCATATCGTACCAGGTGCAGCCCTTCGGAAGATAGAGCCGGCGGGTCTTTGCACCCTTCTCCACGACGTTTGCAACCAGGACAGCCGGGCCGTACATAAAGGTGAGGCTTTCATCCGTGTAGCAGGCGGGGTCATCCGGGAACTCGAGAAACAGCGGGCGCATGACGGGCAGGCCGTCCACGCTCGCCTCGCGCATCAGCGAGTAGAGGTATGGCAGCATCCGGTAGCGCAATGCATAGGCCTCGCGTACATAGGGGAGGTTCTCCGCATACATCCAGGGCTGGGTCACCGTGTTGTCGGAATTGGCGGAGTTGATGGTAAAGCGGGGCTGGAACACGCCGCTCTGGATCCAGCGCAGCAGGAGCTCACCCTCCGGAGCACCGCCTGCAAAGCCGCCGATGTCGCAGCCCATGTTTGCACAGCCGGAAAGCCCCATCCCCATGATGGTGGCAAGGTTAAACTTCACCGTGCGCCAGTCGGTCAGATTGTCGCCGCCCCAGACCTGGGCATAGCGCTGGATTCCCGCAAAGCCGGCACGGTTGATGACATAGGGCCGCTCATTCGGGTACACATCCGCAATCGCCTGCACGGCAGTGTATGCCATCATGTTCGAGTGGATGATCTTGAGGTCCTCCATCGTCCCTTTTGCGCCCTCATAGTCGCACTGGGAGAGGCGGTCTTCGATGCCGTCGATTTCGCAGTTGTCGTTCCAGACGGTTTTCGTGCCTTTCTTCAGGATGTTCTCCTCAAGCAGATACTTCCACGCCTCGCGGCCTTTGGTGCCGGTGAAGTCGATAAAGCGGCCTTCCCCGCCCCACCAGCGCCCGGTTGCATCGGCAGCTCCGTCCGGAGTCTTGATGAACGCGTCGCGCTCTTCGTAGTATTTTGCATAGGGGTGGTTTTTCAGTACACCGGGCTTGAGGTTGCAGATCACGTTGATCCCCATGGCGTTCATCTTCTCAAAGAAGCCTTCGGGGTCGGGAAAGCGCTTCCGGTTCCAGTTAAAGGTGTAGCGGAGGTTATCCTCCTCGCCGGAGGAGTAGCCGGAGGCGAGCCAGAAATTGTCAATCCAGATCTTTTCCTGCAGGTGCTTGTCCACGACTTTATAGATTTCCTGGTCACAGTCCTTTTCCAGCTCCGCGTAGTACATGGTGGACATGCAATAGCCCAGGGACTGCTTCGTGGGCAGGATCGTCCTGCCCGTGAGCCAGGTATAGCGTCCGATCACGTCGCGCATATCGGGGCCGTTAATGAGAAACAGGTCGATGTCGCCGCCGTCGGTCTGGTAGTAGCAGTAGCGTTCCCAGTAGCCGGAGATTTCCTGTCCGAGATCGAATACGCAGTCGTAGGAATTGTGATAGAACAGGCCGAGGGCGCGGCGGTCGGCGTCGTTCACCCGGATGTAGAAGGGGATGTGTTTGTACATCGGGTCCCCGGTCTCCGGGTCATGGCCGATGGCGTCCTTGGGGCTCATACGGAGACGGCGGAATTTCTTGTCGAGATGTCCCGTCTTCTCGCCGAAGCCGTAGAAGTGGTCCCTCTCCCGGTCCATGCAGGAGTAGTGGGAGAGTCGGCCCAGGTGGTCCTTTTCAAATGCCCGCTCGGGCAGATCGCGGTAGAGGGTCCTACCCGTCTGATCAAGGAGCCTGAAAGAGAAGGGCTTTTTCAGTAAAACGAGCTTGAGGGATGCCGTCTCAAAAGTCAGCGTTTTTTCATTCTCGGCACAGCTGATGTCCAGGGCTTCGATCCGTTTCCGCTCGCCTTCGAACAAGGGATCGAGACGGTCAGGCCACGCAGTGGTGACAAGGGTATAGGAAGCCTCGTCAAATTTCCGGTCGAAGTTCACACGGATACGGATAATATCGTCCGTGAGGAAAACCACCAGTACATCTGCGGTATCCGCATGCAGCAGCCAGCCGTTTTCGGTTTTCTCATAGGAGTGCAGGCAATTTACCAGCATGACAGCCTCCTTTACATTCCGATCAGGTCAAAGTCTTCAAAACTGACCGTGAGTGTCGCGTCCTTCTTCGGATTTGCGTACTTGACCAGCACGGCGCGCCTGGACTGGCTGTAATACCAGCCCTCTGCCGCCGCCTCGAATTTGCGGCGGTTGAGATAGTGTTCCAGCTTCCGGTCACCCAAGGCAACCCAGAACGGGCTGCGATCCTTGCGGATCATCTCGACCGTGACGGTCTCGACGAAATCGGTGTAGCTGCCCTCGGACTTAAAGCCGACTTTCACGACACTCTCGCCGCTCATGGTAATCTCTGTCCTGCGATAGACGCCCTTGCGGTAATCGTTGGAAACACCGTCGTCATCGTAGAGGGTATAGCTTCTCTCCGCACCGGGTGCGAGGATCAGATGCAGAGCGGTCGTGTGATCGCGCTCCATGCTCATGAGCTGGTTGTCGGCCATGGGGATGATCGCGCCTTCCCGGATGAACAGGGGAATCGTCGAGAGCTCGACCGGCACCTCGATGGTCTGGCCGCCCTCGTAGCAGCGGAACTTGTCGTTCCAGTCGTACCACTTGCATCCGGCGGGGAGATAGACCTTGCGCGTCTTCGCGCCCGGCTCAATGACATTCGCCACCAGAATGTCGCGTCCGTACAGGAACTCAAAACTCTCGTCGTAGACCTTCTCGTCATTCTGGAACTCGTATACCAGGGCCCGCATGATGGGCGCGCCGGTCTGGTTGGCCTCGTATTCGGCGGAGTAGAGATACGGGGTCATGCGGTAGCGCAGAAGGATCGCATCGCGAATCAGGGGTGCAGAGTCACGGAACATCCAGGGCTCGGTGACCGTGTTGTCGTTGGAGGCGGAATGGATGGAGAAACGGGGCTGGAAGATGCCGTTCTGCACCCAGCGGACAAAGAGCTCCTCGCTCGGCGCGGGGCCGGCAAAGCCGCCGATGTCCGCGCCCTCGTTGGGCTGGCCGGAAAGGCCCATGCCCGTAATGATGGGGATGTTGTACTGCAGGCTCTTCCAGCTGGTGTAGTTGTCGCCGCACCAGGTCTGCGCGTATTTCTGGATCCCGGAACTGCCGCTGCGGCAGACCACATAGGGACGTGCGTCGGGGTTGTGCTCCTCTACGGCCTCGTTGCCGAGACGGCACATAATGGTGCACATCAGGGGCTTTAACTGTCCGATGGTGCCGCCCTTGCCGTCGAAGTCCACTTTGGCGTCCTTGTCCAACAGGCTGTCATACTCGCAGTTGTCATCCCAGATGGAGTCCGTCCCCACGTCGATGACATTCTCGATGAGATAGTCTTTCCAGGCTCTGCGGGCTTCGGGCTTGGTATAGTCCCAGAAGGCGCCGTCGCCGCCCCACCAGCTTCCGATCGCGTAGGCATCGGGGTTCTTGCTGTCTTTGACAAACACATCCCGTTTGTTGAATTCCTCAAACATCGGGTGGCACAACAGGATGCCGGGTTTGACATTCGGCACGTTCTGGGCGCCTTTTTCATTCATGGCGGCAAAATAAGCGCGGGGATCCTTGAACCGCTCGGTATTCCAGGTGAAGACACAGCGCTTTCCGTTCACGCTGGTATAACCGGAGGAGAGGTGGAACCCGTCGATGGGGAAGCCCTCGTCCTTAATGGTGTCGATAAAGTCGAGCACCGCGTCGTCGCTGTCCTTCTCCAGCTCGGGGTAGTACATGCTGGAGCCCTGATAGCCCAGCGCACGCTTGGGAAGCAGCGCCGGACGACCCGTGAGCA
>ONNK01000168.1 GCA_900319185.1 uncultured Bacteroidales bacterium | reverse complement strand
ACCTGCCGGGCGAGAAACTCCAGCCCTTCCCGGACTCCAGGATAAATGGAGATGTGCTTCGGGGCAACTTCGTAGAATAACTCGTGATAGACGTCGACGGCTTCCTCAATGCGGTCTTCAGGGACGCCGGCGGCGCGGAGCGAGCCCTGGAGCGGCAGGCCTATGGCCTGCTGCACTGCACTCGCCTCAGCCGCCGGCAGCCCCATGCGTTCCAGTGTGGCTTCCGTGGTCTTCAGGATGCCTTCCGTGGTGTCCGCAAGGGTGCCGTCGAAGTCGAATACGAGATATCTTATCATTTCACGTCTACGCTTGCCGTGGCACGGATGTCTGCAGAGGATGCTCCTACGAGGATCTGGTAGGTACCGGGATCGAGTACCCAGTCGGACTTGGACTCGTCATAGGATGCCATCTCGGAGGCAGCGAAGCTGATGTCGAGGGTCTGCGACTCGCCGGGAGCGAGCTTATTCGTCTTGGCGAAAGCCTTGAGCTCCTTGACAGGCTTGTCGAGGCTTCCGGCCGGGGCGGAGACATAGACCTGGACGGCCTCCTTCCCAGCCACGGAACCATTGTTAGTGACCTTGACGGATACCTTCACCTTACCGCCGTCCACGGATGCCGAGGCGTCGGAATAATCGAAAGTAGTGTAGCTCAGGCCGTATCCGAACGGATAGGATACAGGGATGCCCTGCTTGTCGAACCACCTGTAGCCAACATAGATACCTTCCTCGTACCTTGTCTCGTCGACGTTCTTGACACCCAGGTCGGGACGCTTCTCCATGAAGTATACTCCGGCGTCAGCATCGATGGGGAAGTTGGCGGAGGAACCGGCGTCCATGAGGTTTACAGGGAAGGTCATGGGCAGCTTGCCGGACGGGCTCTCCTTGCCGGTGAGGATATCGGTGACGGAGTTTCCGCCCTCCTGGCCAGCCTGCCATGCGAGCAGGATGGCATCAGGGATGTCCTTCCAAGAAGCGGTCTCGATGACGCCGCCGACGTTGAGTACAACGACGACTTTCTTGCCTGCGGCGTGGAAAGCCTTGGTCACGGAGTTGAGCAGCTGCTTCTCACTGGCATTGAGTGAGAAGTCGGCGCTGCTGCGGTCGAAGAACTCGCCGGAGTTGCGACCGAAGGTGATGATGGCGATATCGTTGGCCCTGGCGGAAGCGCTGAGTTCGGCTGCCGAAGGGATGAGCTCGCTCGGACGGGGTACGGGATAGTAGGCTGCAAGGGCATCGTTGCCGAATGCTGCCAGAGCTGCGGCCTTCTCATCTGCGATATGCTTCTCGACTATGTCCTTCTTGGAATCATCCACGTTGAAGCCTGCGTTCTTGAGACCGTCCAGAAGGGACACGGTGTAGGCGCGGTTCACGTCACCGGAGCCGGTGCCGCCTGCGATGAACGCGTAGGAGGTGCAGCCATAGACAGCGACGTTCCTGACATCCTTCAAAGGCAGCACGCCCTTGTTCTCGAGAAGTACCATCCCTTCGAGGGCGCTCTCGCGGGTGACCTTGGCATGGGCCTCGAGGTCTGGTTTGTTGGAGAACTCGTATCCCTTCATCTTGGGGCTCTTAAGTACGAGCTCAAGGCAGCGGCGGACACAGACGTCAAGTTCGGCCTCGGTGAGCGAGCCGTCCTTGATGGCAGCCATGATCTGCTCGTACTGGAGGTCGGTGCCGGGCTGCAGCATGTCGTTGCCGGCAGCGATTTGCGCGGCGCCGTCGTCACCACCGAACCAGTCGGTCATCACGAGGCCCTTGAAACCCCAGTCGCCGCGAAGGATGTCGGTGATGAGCTCGCGGGACTGTGAGGTATAGGTGCCGTTAATCTTGTTGTAGGATGACATGATGGTCCAGGGATCGGATTCCTTGACCACGATCTCGAAACCCTTGAGATAGATCTCGCGCTGGGCGCGCGGGCTGATGACCGCATTGTTGGCCGTGCGGTTGGTCTCCTGGTTGTTGAAAGCGAAATGCTTCACGGAAGTCCCTACGTCGTTCTTCTGGACTCCACGGACGTAAGCTGCACCGATCTTACCCGCCACGACGGGATCCTCTGAGTAATACTCGAAGTTGCGGCCGTTCAGCGGATGGCGGTGGATATTGATTGCGGGGGCGAGATAAACGTCCGCTCCGTATTCATGGACTTCCTCTCCCATGGCGGTACCTACGGACTCGACCAGTTCCTGGTTCCAGGTGGAGGCGAGCAGTGTACCGATAGGGAAGTGCGTGCAATAATAAGTGTTGGGATCCCCTTCGCGGGTGGGCTGGATACGCAGGCCCGCAGGGCCGTCGGCCAGGACGATGGCAGGGATGCCGAGACGAGGGATCGCATAGGTCGTGCCGGCTGCGCCGGGAAGGAGCAGGTCGGTAGCACCGACGGTGGCTCCGTTGCCGGTAGCGCCGGCCATGCCGGTACCGATGACGAAATGGGCTTTTTCCTCGAGCGTCATGGCTTTCATGACCTTGTCGATGGAGGCTTTGCCAAGCTGGGGCGTACCGCAGGCGCTAAGGAGCAGACCTGCAGAAGCAAGAAAGATGACGGTATATTTCATATATTCTGAAAGTTGATGCTGTTTCAATTTACAAATTTACGCAAATAAAACTTATGGGACTACGCTAGAGTTTTTTTTATTTGACTTATCTGTTTCTTTTGGCTTCCCGGCAAAGAAAGGGATCGGTATTATTCCTGATATTCAAATCTTGACCTATATTTGCATATATGGATAAATACAGATACATCTATACTGTCATAGCGGCGGACATGGACGTCCGCTACCGGATGAAGGTCAATGCGGTCCTCTCTTATTATCAGGATGCTTTCGCACGTTACATGACGACGTTGGGCGCTGCAGCATTCGATCTCGCAAAGGAAGGTAAGACCTGGATTATCACTGAGTTCCAATCGGAGTTTCTGCCTGCCGACACACTTTGGTACGAACAGTTGGAGGTGGAGATGTGGGTCAGCGAGATGTCCCCGCTCAGGGTGTACTCGGATTACGTCGTCCGTAAGGTGGCGACATCAGAGGTCATTGCTAAGGGCTATGCTTGCTGGGGGATTCTGAACCTTGCTACGCGTACTCCTGAGCGGACTGATTTCCTCGCCGGGCGTGTACCGGTCATCCCTGACCTGATGCTGTCCGGAGGGCACCGCAAGGTCCGTTTCCCCAAGGGGGATGTTCCCGTGGCGGAGGTTGAACACGCAGTCAACTTGTTGGACCTGGATTTCAACGGTCATGTAGGTAACAGGAGTTATCTGGATAT
>ONNK01000041.1 GCA_900319185.1 uncultured Bacteroidales bacterium | reverse complement strand
CCGCCGGCGAGTTCTACTGCTTCCGCGTGCTTTACCTTGGCAACAAGAAGTTCGAGTCCGGCCAGACCGACATCAAGGTCGGTGACGAAGTCATCATCTACGGTCAGTTGATGAATTACAAGGGCAACACTCCTGAGACGGTGTCCGGCAAGGCCTTCCTGTATTCATTGAACGGCAAGACCGAAGGCGGTGATACCCCTACTCCTCCCGATCCTGCCGTGACTCCCACGGACATCGCTACCATCATCGCTGCGAATGACGATTCGTCCGTCGCAGCTGAGAACGTCTATGTCGGCGCAGTCACGACCAAGGGCTACGTCGCTACGGACGGCAAGAAGAGCATCTATGTCTATGAGAATGCCTCTCCTACCGTCAAGATAGGCGACATCGTCAAGTTCACCGGTACCAAGACGACTTATTACAGTCTTCCTGAGATCACCAGTCCCAAGACCACCAAGACTTCCAGCGGTACCGTCACTTATCCCGATCCTGTTGACATCACCGCCAACTTCGACAAATACACCGCATCCGAGGCAGTATATGTCAAGTACAAGGCCACCATGTACAAGAGCGGCAATTATACCAACTTCAAGGTGGCGGGTGCTTCCGAACTGAACGGATCCTTCTCCAACGCTCAGAGCGCATACTACGATGGCATCAACGAGGGTGACGAGGTCGTCATCTACGGCTACTTCAATGGCATCAACACCAACAACAAGCTCCTGAACGTCATCCCCGTCAAGATCGAGAACCTCACCACAGGCAAGACCATCCCTTCTGAGGGTGGCAGCCAGGGCGGCGGAGGTGAGCAGCAGGGCAATGTCGTCACGGTAGACTTTACTGCTCAGGGTTATGAAAATGCCCAGGATTTCGCTGGCATTACGGTTGGAGACATCGTGATTTCCGCTGACAAGGGAGAAAATACTAAGAATGGACCCAAGTTTTACACTTCCGGAACTTCCATCCGTCTCTATAGTGGCAATACCATGACAATAAAGTCCAACGGAAAGAATATCCAGAAGGTTGAGTTCACCTTCGGTTCCGGGGACGGCACCAATGAGATTACCGCGAATGCAGGAACATGGACTTCTCCCACTTGGACAGGTCCCGCTTCTTCCGTGGTGTTTTCTATCGGAGGAACAAGTGGACACAGAAGGATCCAGAAACTTGTAATCACGCTGGCTGAATAACAATGAAGCCTTGGAGGATCATAGCGGCGCTGTGCGCCGGGCTGCTCGTGCTCGGGTCATGTCAAGGACCCGAGCCGGAAGAGCCCGTGCTGCCCGCCGCGCTGACCACGCCCGTGCTGCAGCTGGAGCCTGCCTCCGGCAGCGTGTTCCTGTCGGTGACGGCGAGCAAGGACTGGAGCATCACCACGTCCTACTCCGGCGACTCCGGCTGGGCCACTGTATCGCCAGCGACAGGCTCTGGCAGCCGCAACAGCGTGATCTTCTCATATGGGGCGAATGAGAGCGAGGAGGCGCGCAGCGTCACGCTGACCCTGACCGCCAATCCCGGCGGCCAGGCTTCGCTGACGCTGACGCAGAAGGGCATCGTCAAGCCCGATGTCCCTCCGCAGCAGTACGGTTACGGCTACGATGTGGCTAAGGCGCACTGGCTTGAGCTCCCCGCCACGAAGGCCGACGACGGCAAGGAGTGGTTCGCCCACGACATGAGCGGCGGTGATTATTTCTCCAAACCGAACAACAAACGCAACTGGTCCTTCTACTACGATTACGACTCCTATCTCGCCACCTGGGTAGCCTATCCGCTCAACAAGGCACTTATCGGCAACGGAAGCCGGACCAATGCCTGGGGGTATGATCCTCTCCTCCCGTCATCTTGGCAGCAGGCCATCGTCAACGGGGCCTATGGCACCGGCCATACGCGCGGGCATCAGTTACCTTCGGCGGACCGCCTGACCTATGCCGCCAACGTCTCGACCTTCTATGCAACCAACATGACGCCGCAGGATTATGATTTCAACTGCGGCATCTGGGCTAATCTCGAGAACAAGGTGCGCAGTTATGCCAGTTCCTCCGACACTCTGTATGTCGTCACAGGTTGCGTCGTAGACGGCAAGTCACCTACGCTGCGTGACCGTGAAGACCATCCCGTCCGTGTCCCGTCCGCCTATTTCAAGGCTCTTCTCCGTTACATGCCTGGCTCGACGCTAGGTTACGGCGGGTACATGGCATGTGGATTCTTCTTCGCGCATACGTCGAGCATAGCGAATGACAATTTCGTCAACTACATCATGTCCATCGACGAGCTTGAGGAGAAGACCGGCATCGAGTTCTTCGTGAACCTCCCGGAGGCGGTCGGCGCAGACAATGCACGAAAGATAAAGTCACAGGAGCCTGTCTCCTGGTGGAAATAATTAATAACCAATTCGATGAAAAAGTATTTATATAACCTGATCCTCCTTCTCGCTGTTCTGCCGTTCCTCAACGGGTGCGGTGCGGCGCGGTCTGTTTACGCTCCGGAGGAGAACATGTCCGCGCGGATGGGCAGCGCCCCCGTGCAGACGGGCAAGAGCTATGTCATCGGCTTCTACAACCTTGAGAATCTCTTCGACACCGTCCACGACGATGGCAAGAACGACTATGAGTATCTACCCGACGGCGCCAACCAATGGACGGAGACCAAGTACCAGAAGAAACTCAGCAACATGGCCCAGGTGATAGCCGCCATGAAGCAGGACAACGGCGCTTGGCACACGGTCCTCGGAGTGTCCGAGATTGAGAACCGCCATGTCCTGGAGGACCTTGTGGCCGACCCTCAGATCGCCGACGCCAATTTCCAGATAGTCCATTATGACGGGCCTGATACCCGCGGAGTGGATGTCGCCCTGCTGTACAAGCCGGACCAGTTCACATATCTGGACAGCGAGAGCATCCCGTTCGACTTCAACAGCCAGGCAATTACTTTCAGCAGCATGACGCAGGAGGATAAGGACAGTTTCCGCACCCGTGACGTCCTGATGGTCCACGGCCTGATCGACGGCGAGCACTTTGCCATCTACGTGGCCCACCTCCCTTCACGCCGTGGCGCGAAGAGCGGCGACCTGCGCTCGCGCGGAGGCGAGATCATCTATCAGCATGCGATGCAGATGATGCAGAAGTATCCCGGCATCAAGTGCGTCGTGATGGGCGACATGAACGACAATCCCACCGATCCGTCACTGGCTGAGTTCCTCCATGGTAAGGAAACCATCGACGAGGTCGGTCAGGCCGACTTCTTCTCGCCTTTCCTGTCCATGCTCAAGAACGGCTACGGCTCGCTGGCATATCAGGGAGAGTGGAACATCTACGACTGCATCCTGGTCAACAACTCCCTCGCGCATCCCGAGGCAGGGACCCTGGGCATCATCCCCATCACCAATCAGAAGTTCTACGGACGCATCTTTGCCAAGCCGTTCATGACCCAGCAGAGCGGACAGTACAAGAACACCCCGTTCCGCACCTCCTCCAACGGCTCATTCATCGGAGGTTATTCCGACCACTATCCGACCTATATCGTCATAAAGAAATAACCAGATATGAAAAGACTCTTAACGACATTGTGTGCCTTGCTTGCCGGCGTGATGCTGCTGGCGCAGCCGACCGGCGGCGTCAAGGGCGTCGTGGTGAGCCGTGGTGACCGCCAGCCGGTCGAGGGTGCGAGGCTCGTCCTGCTCCAGGGCGCGGCCGAGCTCACCGAGACCGTGTCGGCAGCCGACGGCTCGTTCCTCATCGAGAATCTTGAGGATGGCATGTACACGCTCGTCATCACTTGCGAGGACTTCCTGGAGACGCATGTCCAGGTCACGGTCAACGACGGCTTCGTGAAGAATATGTTCAACCTGTCGCTGACGTCGGCGCAGCGGGCCATCGAGATCGATGACGATGCTTTCGCCGCTTTCGACATGGATGATTCGGGCTACAACGACAATCCTACCATCCTGTTCGATGCCAACGATGTGTTCAACAACATCGCCGGATACAATTTCAGCGCGGTCCGTTTCCAGGCGCGAGGCTATACGTCCGAGTCACAGGATGTCTACCTCGCCGGCGTAAAGATGAACGACGCCGTCACCGGCTATTCTCCTTTCTCACTTTGGAGCGGCCTCAACGAGGCCATGCGCTCGAAGGAGACGGTCAACGGCTCCGAGGTCTCGGACTTCGGCTTCGGCGGCTACAACGGCCTGACCAACATCTTCGCCAATGCTTCCAACGTACGCAAGGGATGGAGGGGGAGTGTCCTGACCAACAGTTCGCTCTACCGCCTGCGCCTCATGGGCACCTACGCATCCGGCCCGCTTGACAATGGCTGGTCCTACGCGGTCAACGTTTCCGCCCGTCTCGGCGGAAACGACTGGATAGACGGAGTCTACTACCGTTCCTTCGCATACTATCTCGCCGCGGACAAGAAGTTCGGCGACGCGCATCAGCTCGGCTTCGTGTTCTTCTCCACTCCCGGCCAGCGCGGAGCGCAGAACGCCTCCACGCAGGAGGTCTACGACCTGATGGGGGACAACATGTACAACTCCAACTGGGGCTACCAGAACGGTCGCGTCCGCAACGCCCGAGTCCGCAAGACGAATGAACCTATAGCGATCCTGAAGTACGACTACACTCCGTCCGACCGTTTCCAGGCATCCGCGACGCTCCTGTACAGATTCGGAAAGAACGGCTACACCGCCCTCGACTGGTACGATGCCCAGGATCCCCGCCCGGACTACTACCGCAACCTTCCCAGCTATTTCTACGATGCCAATCCTGACATGAACAGGAACAATTTCGTGAAATACGCGTGGGCTAAGGAAGTCTGGACACACTCGTCGGACTATCCTAACCTCACTCACATCGACTGGGACCGCCTTTATGCGGTGAACCGCCTGCAGGGCACCGGCAAGGGGGACGCCCGCTCCAAGTATGTGCAGGAGGAGCGTCATGTCGACCAGCGCGACCTCAATTTCGCGGCGACCTTCAAGGCCCGTCTGTCCGAGACCATCGTCCTCACAGGTGGAGTCAGCGCCAGGATCAACCGCAGCGAGAACTACAAACTGGTCGCCGACTTGCTCGGCGGAGATTATTTCCTCAACATCGACAACTTCGCGGAGCGCGACTTCGCGTCCACTGCCGCCAAGGTCCAGAACGATCTGGATTATTATATGGCCCACGGGAGCGCCGAGGTGCTCCATGTCGGTGACAAATACGGCTATGACTACTATGCGCAGGTGCGCAAGGCCGAAGGCTGGCTCAACGGCCGCTTCGCCTTCGGCAACCTCAGCGCCAGCATCGGCGGCCGTGTCGGCTTCGAGTCCTTCTGGCGCGAGGGCCTTGTGCGCAAGGGCCTCTTCGCAGGTCTCGACGAGAGCGGCAGGGAGATCGTCGTGGACGGCGTGAACCTGACTTCCTACGATTCCAAGGGTAAGGTCATTTCCTCTTATGGAAAGTCCGATGTGTCGAGTTTCCTCACTTATGCTGCCAAGGCCGGCCTGAGCTATGTTATCGGCGGTACCCAGCGTATCTATGCCAACGCCGGATACTTCAACGATGCCCCGAAGTTCAACCAGGCGTTCCTTTCCGCCCGTACGCGCAACTCTCTCGTGGATAACCTTGTGCCTATCAAGACCTTCTCGTCCGACATCAACTGGCAGTACGGGTCCAACGGCATCAACATCCGCGCGACGGCTTTCTATACCACGATCAAGGACCAGACTGACGTGATGAGCGCCTTCGACGACATCCAGAACGCTTTTTCGAACTTCGCGATCAGCGGCATCGACCAGCGCAACATGGGTATCGAGTTCGGCTTCAAGGTCCCGACCTATTTCATTCCCAACCTGTCCGTGCAGGGAGTCCTTGCTGCGGGACGGTATGAGTACACCTCCAATCCCCGCATGACGCAGACCGTGGACAACAGCGCGGAGGTTGTCATGGAGAATGTCCTCGTGCCTTACTGGAAGAGCAGCCCGGTCTATCCCAAGGATGCTTCCGGAAGGATCACGGCGACGGATGTTTCCGCTTACGAGCGCATGCAGCAGCATTATGTGCCTTCCACGCCTCAGCTGGCTGCGAGCCTCGGCCTGAGCTACAACTACAACTACTGGTATATCGACGGGGATGTCGAGTATTTCGCAAAGTCCTATCTCGACATGAATCCGCTCTACCGCACCGACTATGCGACTTCGGGCCCGGACTACAACGTCACGCCCGAGGAGATCGAGTACATGACCTCCCAAGAGGAGTTCGACCCTGCCTGGCTGGTGAACGCGAGCATCGGCAAGTCGTGGTACATCAACAACAACCAGCTGGGTTTTTCGCTCAACGTCAAGAACCTCCTGAACAACAGGAACGTCAAGACCGGTGGTTACGAGCAGACCCGCATCGTGGACAATACCGTAGGCAAGGAGCGCTTCTATCGCTTCGACCCGAAGTATTTCTACATGGCGGGCACCAATTACATGTTGAACATTTATTTCAGATTCTAAGCCATGAAAAGAACGATTATCTCAATCTGCGCCCTTCTGGCGCTCGTTTCCTGCCAGAGTCTGAAGGAAGAATGGCAGCCGGTGTTCACCTTCGACGCCAACGAACCGGCTGAGTTCGTCCCCGTTACGGAGACGGAGCTCATGTCTCGCTACCATTTCACGGAGTTCACTACCATCCAGGCCCTGAAGGCCATGTACAAGTCACACGGCGTCGAGATTACCGGCAATGTCTGGATCAAGGGCCAGGTCATTTCCTCCGACCGTACCGGCAATATCTATCGCGAGCTGTATATCCAGGACGGTACCGGCGGCATCGACGTCAAGGTCGGCAAGTCTTCGCTCTATAGCGATTACAAACTCGGCCAGTGGGTATATGTCCGCTGCTCCAGCCTCACGCTCGGTTCGTATAACGGAATGCCTCAGCTGGGCATGGAGCCGGACGATACTTCGACCAATGAGTATGAGACGTCCTATATAGACCTTCAGGCCATCATCAACGAGCATGTGTTCAAGGGTGCATACGATACGCCCGTGGCTCCGCAGGTCGTCACCGAGGACCAGATCAAGACAGCCATCAAGACTGGCTACAAGCATGAATTGTGGGGCAAGTACGTGACGGTCAAGGGGTTGAAATACAGCAACGAGGTCTTCGCCCTCCTGTATCCCAACAGCAACCTGCCTCACAAGAGCGGCAATCCCGAGAACCGCGTGTTCCTCTCAACTCCGCAGAGCGGCGCCGTCTCCGGGTTTGACTATACTTGGGGCATCGACTCCTGGGCCCTTTCCAAGGGCAGATATATCGAGCTGATCAAGTCGGGCAAACTGGACCAGGCCGAGGTGGGCAGCGGCGCAACGAGGTACGGCACCATTCTCGGTACCCCGCGCCAGTATCTCTCTCCGGGCCGGACGCTCGACAGTTTCGGCACGGATGCCGACCTGACTTACAAGGATATCATGATAAAGTATGCCGGGGCCAATACCATCTCGCAGTATTTCAAGCTCGGCTCAACCGATATCCAGATCCGCACCAGCGGATATGCGAAGTTTGCGGACGAGAAGATCGACAGTGACATTGTGAACGGGACTCCGATCGACGTCACCGGCATCCTGACCATATACAGTGGATCGGCGCAGTTCACCCTCGTGGACGAGCCTTCCATTTCAGTAATCAAGCATTGACAATATGACAAGAATGAATCATTTGGCCGGGATAGCCGGCCTGACTCTCATGACCCTCCTTACCGCCTGTACGGGCAACACCCGCGTCAATCCCTTCCTCGAGGATTGGGACACTCCTTACGGCATCCCGCCGTTCGACAAGATCGAATACGCTGACTATGTCCCTGCTTTCAAGGCCGGCATCGAGCAGCAGCAGAAAGAGATCGAAGCTATCATCGCCAACCCCGATGCTCCTACCTTCGACAATGTTATAGGTGCGATGGAGCTGTCCGGCAGCATCCTAAGCAAGGTTCAGGGCGTGTTCTACAACGTCAGCGAGACCGAGAACTGCCCCGAGCTCATGGCCATCGAGGAGGAGATCACTCCGCTCGTGTCCGAGCACAGCGACAACATCTATATGAACAAGGACCTCTACAAGAAGGTCGCTGCAGTGTACAATGCCGACCAGAGCGGTCTCACCCGCGAGCAGCAGATGGTCCTCAAGAAGACCTATGAGGCCTTCGAGCGCAATGGTATCGGCCTCGACGAGGCCAAGCAGGCCCGCCTGCGCGAGATCAACACCGAGATGTCTGCCAAGACCAACAAGATAGGCAACAACAACCTCGCAGAGAACAACGCCTTCAAGGAGCGTTTCGGCATCTCGGTGTCGGCCTATCCGACCGCGATGACCACGACTGAGGACCGCTCGCTGCGCGAGGAAATGTTCAAGGCCTATTCGTCCCGCGGCCACAACGGCAATGAGAATGACAACCGCCAGCTCGTGCTCGACGTGATGCGCTTGCGTATCGAGAAGGCTCAGCTGATGGGTTACGACAATCCCGCAGCGTTCATCCTCGAACCCAAGATGGCCCATGATCCCGAGACCGTGGACGCCTTCCTCGACGGCATCATGAAAGCCGCCGTCGCCAAGGCAAAGGAAGAGGTCGCCGACATGCAGAAGGTCATGGACCAGGACATCAAGGCCGGTCTGCTCCCTGCCGGGACCAAGATCAAGCCCTGGGACTGGTGGTACTATGCCGAGAAGGTACGCAAGGCCAAGTATGACCTCGACGAGGACCTGACCAAGCCTTACTTCGAGATGAAGAACGTCCAGAAGGGCGTCTTCGAGGCGGCCCATACGCTGTACGGGGTCAACTTCGAGAAACTCGAAGGAGTGAACCTGTACAACGATGCCGCCGAGGCGTGGAAGCTGACCGATGCCGACGGCTCGCTGCTGGGCATCTTCTTCTGCGACTATTTTCCGCGTTCGACCAAACGCAGCGGTGCATGGATGAACAATTTCCGCGACGAGTACTACGATGCCGACGGCAACGAGATCCGTCCCATCATCGTCAACGTCTGCAACTTCTCGTCACCTGATGAGAATGGCGTGGCGTTGCTGACCGTGGACGAGGTGGAGACCGCTTTCCACGAGTTCGGCCACGCTCTGCACGGCTTCCTGACCAAGTGCCACTATCCTTCCGTGAGCGGTACTTCCGTAGCCCGCGATTTCGTCGAGACCTTCTCGCAGTTCAACGAGAACTGGGCCTTCCAGCCTGAACTTCTGGCCAAGTATGCCGTCCACTATCAGACCGGCGAGGTCATCCCCCAGGAGCTGGTGGACAAGATCGAGGCCGCCTCGAAGTTCAACCAGGGCTTCATGACCACCGAACTGTGCGCCGCATCGATCCTCGACATGAAGTGGCATGAGCTCTCCAGCATCGAGGGCATTGACATCGACGAGTTCGAGGCCAAGGTCTGCAAGGAGATGGGCCTGATCGACGAGATCATCCCGCGCTATCGCACGACTTACTTCAACCATATCTTCTCCAGTGGCTACAGCGCCGGTTACTACGGCTACCTGTGGTCCGAGGTCCTGGACAAGGACGCATTCTCGTTCTTCGAGAAGAGCCCTAACGGTGTCTGGGATCCCGCTCTGGCCAAGAAGTTCCGCCAGACCTTCCTCGAGAAGGGCGGCAGCGAGGAGCCGATGGTGCTCTACGAGCAGTTCGCCGGACGCCAGCCCGACTCCGACGCCTTCCTCCGCGGCCGCGGGCTGAAGTAGGGCCCGGGTGCGATGCGGCTAAGGCTTTAGCTCCGCATCGCCCCTGCTAAGCACAAAATCTCGTTTTTTGTGCTTATTTCGTCCGTTTAGCATCGAAAAAAGCACAAATCGCGCTGATTTGTGCTTTTTTTGTCGGTAATTCCTTGAAACAAGCACAAACTGACCAGTTTTGTGCTTGTTTTTAGGCTATTGCCCTCTCTGGAGCGGCTTGCCCATGGCCGAGGCGTCCTTGGTATTGTCCTCGTTGAGGTTGAAGACCATGTAGTCGGGGGCGTCCGGCGTCCAGGCTTTCCAGCCCTCGCCGGGATCGCCCGTCTTGACGAAGTTGGACCAGCAGCTGATGACGTGCTCCGCGAGCTCCCAGTCGGCCTGGGTGAACGGGCGGTCGCTGCGGTCGAGCGACTTGAACATGAACCAGAGCTCGGACGAGTGGAACGCACCCTTCATGTCGTGCGAACCGGCCTCGTCGTCCGGCAGGGCGTGGGCGAACTGGTATGAGTATGCCGGCTTGCCGGCGGCATAGCGCAGTTCGCAGAACTTGTCGACAGCCGGGCCGTTGGAGCCCATGTCGTCACGGGTGAATCCGATCATGTACGGGATGTCCTTGATGCGTCCGTTGAGTGCTGCGACATCGAAACTCTCCTTGGAGACATAGCCGTCTTCGATCGGCCTGGTTCCTAGCTGGAGGCGCTCGCCGGTCTCGGCGGTGTAACGGGCTGAAAGCCCGAATACCTCGTCCGTCGAGGCTGCGCGCATCTTCTCGAGGGTGTCATAGCCGGCCCAGTCGAATAGGGTTTTCCATGCGTTGCCGAGGGTTTCCATCTGGTTGGCCTGGGGCGCGCCGGAGGCTCTCTCGTTCACGCCGCCGCCGCTCTGGATGATGGCCTTGCTGATGAGACCGTCGGTGAGCGGCGAGCTGACGAGCGTCTTCACGCTGCCCGCGCCGGCGCTCTGGCCGAGGATGGTGATATTGTCAGGGTCTCCGCCGAATGCAGCGATGTTGTCGTGGACCCATTTGAGCGCAGCGATCTGGTCGAGGATGCCGTAGTTGCCCGACACTCCGTGAGGGCTCTCGGCGGTCAGGAGCGGATGGGTCATGAAGCCGAAGATGCCCAGGCGGTAGTTGATGGTCACGAGGACCACGCCCTTCTCGGCCCATACCTTTCCGTCGAACTCGGGCTCATAGCCCCAGCCGCCGGTGTAGGCGCCGCCGTGTATCCACAGGGCCACGGGGAGTTTCTTCTGCGGCTTGCCTGCCGCTTTTGTCCAGATGTTCAGGTAGAGGCAGTCCTCGCTGAAAGGCGGATCCTGCCAGTAAAACTCGCTGGTCCAGGGGTTGGATGAATCGTGCGGGGCCTGCATGGCGCCATCGCCGTAGGTGTCGGCGACCTTGATGCCTTCCCACGGCACGACCGGCTGCGGCTCCTTCCAGCGCAGGTCACCGACGGGCGGCGCCGCAAACGGGATGCCTTTGTATATCAATACTCCCTTGACGGAGCTCTCTACTCCCTGGACCATTCCTCCTTCGATGTCAAGGACCGGGTTGGCCGTTTTGCATCCGGCCAGGGCCAGTGCCAAGGCGGCAGCGGCCAGAAGCGATGTCGTTCTCATAGTATTACAGCGATTGATTATGACTTGTTTCATCTTACTGTCCACTAATATACGCATTTTCCCACGCGTTATGCGCTTTTCTGGTAGATCCTTCAGGCTTTTCCCTGGCTTCTTGAAAACTTGACGGTCGCCAGGCTGAACGAAAAAGAGGAAAATGTTCAGAATTGGCTATAAAAAGCGGTTATCTGAACAAATCAAGGGAAAACGTTCAGAACAGGTGGGTAAATGCGGATTTCTGAACGAAAAGGAAAAAAAAGTTCAGGGGCGAGAAGGGCTGGCGGTCTCGAGGGCCTTGCGGCGGCGGTAGAGCTGCCAGGTGTTGAAGCAGTTGTGCCAGATGGTGTAGAAGCCGCCTGCGACGGAGGTGACGGGATTCATGAAGGTATAGCCCATCCAGATTTGGAAGACGGTGTTCTTCTGGCCGAGGGCCTGGCCGGCGCTGATGCGGCAGCCGTAGTGCGCTCCGATGGCCCTGCCGGCCCAGAACTGGAAGATGCAGCAGGCGAGCGATATGAGTGCTATCGCCAGCAGCAGCCGTGGCGCACCTTCATTGTGGACGACCGCCCTGGTACTCATGGCGATGGCGAGTGTCAGCGAGAATGCCCATATGTAGAATGAGAGGTCCACATAGGACAGCAGCCATGCATGGAGTTTCGGGAAGAGATAGCGAACTATCCAGGCACATATGCACGGCATTATGAGCAGCGGGAAGACTTTCGCCAGGATCTTGCTGAAAGCCATTCCGAAACTCATCCCGCCCATGGGATACAGCAGCGGGACCATCAGCGGCACCAGGAAGGCCACGGCGATGTTGATCAGGATAGTGTAGGTGACGACTCCGGCCATGTTGCCGCCAAGTTTGCCGGTGACCACGGCGCAGGCCGTGGCGGTCGGGCAGATCAGGCAGAGCATGGCCGACTCTATGGGGATGCGGGCCTCCGCGACGCGCTGCGCGAAAGCGCCGTCGGAGCGGAGGGCCCACACTAGCAGCAGCGCCAGGCCCACGAACAGCGCGGCCTGGATGAGAAGCAGCCAGGCCTGCCAGCGATGGGGCCGCATCTGCTGCGGCTCTATCTTGCAGAAGCTCAGGAACAGCATGATGAAAAGCAGTATCGGCTGGAGGTGCGTGCAGACGGCCTCCAGTACCGGACCCGCGCCGTGAAGCGAAGGTATCGAATGGTAGATGAGATATGCTCCCGCTCCGACCAGCATGCCTATGATGAGCATCCAGTCGCGGATGAACTTCTTGAACGTATAAATGTATCCTGACATCGGCCGCAAAGATAGTCATAAGTGATGAAAAGGAAACAAGCTTTTTTTCGTAACTTTGCAGACTGCAAACACAAGGATATCAAAAAACAAACGATACAATGAACAGAAAAGTACTTCTCATGATCCTCGACGGCTGGGGTGAAGGCCGCCACGACTATTCCAACGCCATCTGGACCCAGGGCACGCCTAACATCGACGCCCTCCGCGCGAAATATCCTTACGGCCATCTTCAGGCCTGTGGCGAGTACGTCGGCCTGCCTGACGGCCAGATGGGCAACTCCGAAGTCGGGCACATGAATCTCGGTGCCGGCCGCATCGTCTATCAGGACCTGGTCAAGATCAATATCGCCTGCCGCGAGCACAAGCTTTTGGAAAACAAGGAGATAAATGCGGTGTATGATTATGTCAGGAAGTCCGGCAAGAAGCTCCACCTGATGGGCCTTACCTCCCACGGCGGAGTCCACAGCTCCCTCGACCACGTGTACGAATTCCTCCGTGTAGCGAAGGAGCAGGGCCTCGACAAGGTCTTCGTCCATGCCTTCATGGACGGTCGTGACACCGATCCGCGCAGCGGAAAGGGCTTCGTCGCTGAGCTCGAGCAGAAGATGGCCGAGACGACCGGCAAGGTCGCATCTGTCTGCGGCCGTTTCTACGCGATGGACCGCGACAAGCGCTGGAACCGCGTGAAGGAAGCCTACGACCTGCTCGTCGAGGGCAAGGGCGCCGCTTTCACTTCCGCGCTCGAGGGCATCCAGGCGTCCTATGACGCCGACGTCACCGACGAGTTCATCAAGCCCATCGTCGTCACCGACGCCGCCGGCCAGCCTCTCGCCAAGGTCGAGGAGGGCGATGCCATCATCTTCTACAACTTCCGCAACGACCGCGCCCGCGAGCTTACCAACGTCCTGACGCAGAACGACATGCCCGAGGAGGGAATGCATACGATTCCGCTGTACTACTGCTGCCTGACTCCTTACGACGCTTGTATGCCCACGTGACCTTCTTCTTCAACGGCGGCCGCGAGACCGTGTTCGAGAACGAGGACCGCATCCTGGTCAATTCCCCGAAGGTGCCGACCTACGACATGCTGCCGCAGATGAGTGCGCCCGAGGTGGCCGAGAAGCTCATTGACGCCATCCGCAGCGAGAAGGAAGACATGATCATCCTCAACTTCGCCAACGGCGACATGGTGGGTCATACCGGCGTCTATACCGCCGTCACCCAGACCGTCGCCTGCATAGACAAGCTCGTCGACCGCGTGGTCGGGGAGGCGATCGCACACGACTATGTCGTGCTGCTGACCGCCGACCACGGCAACGCCGACTTCGAGGTCAACGCCGACGGCAGCCCCAACACCGCCCACTCGCTGAATACCGTCCAGTTCGTGGTGATCAACGCCGGCGATGAGGTTAAGGCCGTCAAGGACGGCGCCCTGTGCAACGTCGCTCCGACCATCCTCAAGCTGATGGGCATCCCTCAGCCTGCAGCCATGACTGCCGAGCCGCTGATCTAAATGTACAAATTCCTGCCTATACGGAAGATCCTGGTATGGGGGACTGAGGACTGGGTGCTCTCTGGAGTGCCCGGTTCGGAGTCCGTCGTGGCCGAAGGACCCGATGCGGGCAAGACTCTTTCTGAGGTTTACGGAGGGGAGTTTCCGCTATTAGTCAAGTTCATCGATGCGCGCCGGGACCTGAGTATCCAGGTCCATCCGGGTGATGAACTGGCCCTGAAGCGGCACGGCTGCAGGGGCAAGTCCGAGATGTGGTACATCATCGGTGCGGCCGAAGGGGCGCACCTCTACTCCGGCTTGGCGAAGCCCATGACGCCGGAGGAGTATGAGCGCCGTGTCGAGGACGGCAGCATCACGGAGGTGCTGGGTGATTTCGAGGTCGCCCCAGGCGACGTGTTCTTCATCCCTTCCGGCCGCATCCATTCCATCTGCGGAGGCTGTTATCTGGCTGAGATCCAGGAGACCTCTGACATCACGTACAGGATATACGATTATAAACGTCCCGGTCTGGATGGCAAGCCCCGCCAGCTCCACACGGAACTGGCCAAGGACGCCATAGACTATTCGGTATACGAAGACTACAGGACGCATTACGAGCGTGTCGAGAACGCTCCCGTGGAGCTGCTGGATTGCGAGCACTTCACGACTGTGCTCTTCGAGCTCACAGCTCCGCTGGAGTGTCCCACTCCGGGCGGCGGCCGCTGGTGCACGGTCGTCTGCGCCGGAGGCGCCGGGACCGTGAATGGCGCCGCCCTCCGCGAAGGCGAAGCCCTCCTCTTCACCCCGGACGAGACCGAGCTCTCCCTAGTTCCGACCGCTCAGGACTTCAAGATCCTCGCAAGCTACCGCTAATCAGTCTCCGGTAACTGCACGATAGAATTCTACAGGGGTGTACACCGGAATAGGTATACCCCTGTAATGTTTCTTGTCGCGCGTAATGATGAGGTCGCAGCATGCTTCGTCGGCGCATGCCACCTGAAGTGAATCCTCAAAATCAGGCCCTCCAGCCCGCAAGGCGTCGTACACTTGCATGTCACCCATCGGCAGGATTTTGATACTGTCGAACAATGCTTTCATCGTCTTTTCCAAATCATCCCTGTCCGAGCGGTATTTCCTCAGGATGTATGCAATGTTGGCGAAACTGAGGATGGACGTGCAGTTCTTGATGTACATATTACGACCGAATTGGAGGATCTGGTCGACTGTCTCGTATCCCTCGCGGTGGAGGATGGAGTCGAGGATGACATTTGAGTCAAGAAATACCCTTTTCATCTGCTGAGAAGATAAGCAAGCCGGTCGTCGTTGTCAAGATCCTCCTGGGTTATCTTTCCCTCCAGAATGCCTGAAAAGGCGAGGATTTCTGGCGAAATCTCCGTACATGGGTCAAGATGCGGCAGCTCCTCAATCCTTTCAACCTCAGTCCTGAGGACGGATTCTATGTAAGCATTGAGGCTCATATGTCTCTTCTCGGCATAGAACCTGATCTTGTCGAGAAATGCCTCATCCATGCGGATGATGGTCTGTTTTCGGGCTTGTACGGTTGTCTCCATAAATCTTTGGTTTTCTGCAAAGATAAACAACAACCTCCTGATATCAAAATTTAAAAATGATATCATGCCTTTTGTTCGTGTGACTATGGGCGGATTCGGAGGTTTTTCCTATTTTTGCAGATATGAAAATGGACGAAAGAGACTTGGATCATTTCTTCAGACTGTACTACAGGCAGTTGTGCATTTATGCGCTGCATTTTGTTGAGAATGCCGGTGCAGTTGAAGATATAGTCCAGGACGCTTTTGTTGCACTTTGGCAGAGGAAAGACGAGGTAAAGGACCTTAAGCCATACCTTTTTTCTTCGGTCAGGAACAGGTGCCTGTCGTTCATCAAGAAACGGCAACCGGACACACAAGACCTCCCGGACAACCTTCCGGAGGAAGATCTGGAAGATAGGTCCGAGATCGAAACCCGTCTGTGGACGGCTATTGACACCCTGCCTGAGAGGCGTCGTCAGGTCCTGCTGATGAGCAAGCGTGACGGGATGAAATACGAGGACATCGCCTACCATCTTGGTATATCGGTCAATACTGTTCGTAACCACGTATCTAAAGCCCTGGAGTCTCTCCGAAACATTCCTCTCAAGATTTATTCACTTTTTTTCTGCGCGGGATAGTACTTTTTATCTTTTTTCGAGTCTTAGTGAAGGAGGTTTGATTTCCGGAAACTGAAGATCAGAATAAAGATGAAAACTAGATTCTTTTATACCCTGCTCATCCCTTTGCTTGCCGCCTGTGCCCGGGACGTCGATCTGACTGTCGGTGACCGCCAGGTAGCGATTGAATGCATACTAACCGACGAGTCGACACAGACTCTTCGGTTGGCCTTGACGACCGGCGTGTCCGGAATTGAATCGGATGCTTTGGGGAACGCCATAGCTAAGCTCACAGACCTTACTGAATCAAGGACAGCAGGTATCTTTGAGCGTATTGAACCAGAGGTGTGGACCCTTGACTATGCCGCTATTCCCGGTCATTCGTATCGCTTGGAAGTGGAAGTTCCGGGCTATGGTATTGCCAAGGCTGAAGACACTATGCCTGCGGAGATGGATGTCTTGTATTTGAATATCTGGAATAAAGTGATTCAGCCTATTCCAGATTCATCCTATTTCTTCCGTCGTATGCAGTATCCTGACGGGAGTGGGAGTGGATTGGATTTTATACAAGGTCCTTTTTTCGAGACATCTTCCCTCCCTGATCACTTGCTGATAAAAGGGTACGTTTTCGATACAAGGAGCAGTAAACATAAGGTAATAAATAAGATCTGTACCGACTGTCCCGGTGTGGATAACCGTAATGTTACCGGTCAGAGTTACGAGTCGGAAACTGTCGTTTATGATAATGCACATAGTTGGTCGTCAGATCATCCGACATGGCGGCAGGTATTGAGGTTGAATCCTAATCTTGATGGTTGTACCTATCATAGTAATTATCTTAAAATAGAAAAGGATAAGGCTTTGTCCCAGGCATTCTTTCAGGTATCGGGAGATTTTTCGGATTATATGTATGAGTATTGGAACCCTTGGGGTTGGAGTGTCGGCAGCCCTTCACTCATCGATGTGTCCGCTTTTCCGTCCTGGGCCTTTTTTTATACTCCGATGAGTTTAAACGCCAGCCAAAGCAATAACAATTATTTGCTGTTCATGTCTATTTCGGACCACTTTAATTCATATTTGGACGATGCGATGCTTATAAAGAATAAAGACGACTTGACATCCATCTTTATGAGAACATCTGCCCATTCGAATGTTGAGGGCGGAGTCGGTATCCTTGGGTGTGCCGTAACACAAAGACTTCCGGTATCGAATCAGCCGAGGAACTGGGATATAATAGATATTGAATCAGATACTCTGTAAAAAGTCTATGTCTGTAAAAGAGAAATACGAACCGCTTCAGTATGTCCTGCGCCACTATAGACGCGGATTGTTCGATCCGGCGAGGGCTGTAGGCATCTTCAGGGAGAAAGCTGGGACCGTCAGTGCCTGGAAGGCCCGCAGGACGGTCCGTTTGCTGGCGGCAGCGGCCGTTGCCGCCGTTGTATTTGTTTCCGGAATGACTTTGCATCATAAGAAGATGAACCGTTGGGAGGAGATTTCGACCGCTTCGGTAGTTCTTCCGGACCACTCCGTCGTCCGGCTTAAGAGCGGTGCGACCCTGGCGTTCCAGCCGCTCCGTTTCACCAAGGATCGCACCGTGAGGCTCAGCGGAACCGCCTATTTTGAAGTCGCCAGAGACTCAATGCCTTTCCAGGTGCTTTCCGAAGACGCCTGCGTCCGCGTACTGGGAACGAAATTCCAGTTCGACGCGAACCGCGGCGTAGTCGACCTTCTTGAAGGCAACGTCCTGTTCGCAAGACAGGACTCCGATCGGGGGCTGCAGATGGCAGGCAGGTCGCACGCCGTTTTGTTGGAAGGCTCGGATATTCCGGTCTTCACAGAACCGGATTCTCCCAATCCCGCAGTGTGGGCAACAGGCCGTTTGATATATGAAGTCGTCCCGCTGGGAGTTGTCCTGGACGAGTTGGAGGTTGTTTTCGGACAGAGATTCACGGTAAAGCCATCCTCTGCCGCGGGGATGTCCCTTACTGGAGAGTTTCTCGTATCCGACGGCCTTGAACATATCAGGAAAGCTTTGGGTTCAGCTCTGAAAGTCGAGATAGTGCCCTATGAATAAGCTACTTGCTATTTTGTCTGCAACGCTCCTTACATTATCCCTGCAGGCTCAGTCCCGTTCCACCTATATCACGCAAATGCTTGTTCTTAAGGACAAGTACGATATCACATTCGTATATGAATCTTCCATGAAGTTGGATGGTACGTGCCGTAACGTCAGCGACCGCAACTCTCTGGAGCGAAGCATACGGGACCTGTTTGAAGGAAGCGGGATCGATTATGAGATACAGGGACATACAGTCATTCTCCGAAAGGAGAGCCGGCGTGCAGCCCCGGATTATTATGAAGAGCCTTCGTGGGCTTATGATACCCTGCGCCCCTCCCGGATCGAGTCCGCCTGGGTGGATACCCTTGCAGCCGCCGTCAAGACTGACAGGATGCGGCACGTCAAGGTTATGGGGACGCTCCGGAGTGATATGCCAACTATTCGCGCCATCGTCTCGCCCCTAGGCGAGGGTGACCCGCTCCGGTGGGTACAGACGCTTCCCGGTGTCGCCTCCGGTGCCGACGGAACATCAGCACTTTATGTACGTGGAGGCAATCTTGGCAACAATCTCTTCACGTTGGATGATGTCCCTGTCTATGGCTATTCTCATATCCTCGGGTTAACCACCATTATACCAACTGAAGCCATCGAGGATATAGAGCTGTCCAAGGGTGGTTTCGAAGGGAGTCAGGGAAACTTCATCTCTTCACACTTGCGAATCCGTTCCAGGATACCGGACACAGACAAACTTCACGCGAGTGTTGCACTCAATAATTTCCTAGCTTCAGCCAGTACAGAAGGACATATAGGAAAGCGGGTGACATATATTGTTTCCGGCAGGGTATCACCCCTGACTTCTGAATACAAGGCCATAGCGCACAGACTTGAAGACTTTCGCGGCCTCTTCAAGGATTTCAAGGCGGATATTGGTGATATTTATGGCAAGGTCAACTGTTTTATCGGCGGCAACTCCTGTCTGGATGCGTTCATTCTGTGCAGCAAAGACAACTACAGTTTCACAAACTGGTCCAAGGATACGATGGGATGGGACAATGAGATCGGTTCACTTGGATACACCAACGAAGGTGAGTATTCGAAGACGGAAGTCCGCATCTATGCGAACCGATACAATACAATGCAAGAAGAAAACAAACTCTATAGCGATACTTATCAGGAGCTGTCCTTGAGATCACAAATGGAGGAGTACTCCTTCTCGGCGAACAGGACACGCCGAACCAGGGGGCCTGTCAGTATTAATTATGGGTTTAAGGTAAGGGATGCATTTTTCAACCCCGGCCAGATAGGGTCCATCGGACATAAATCCAATTTACTCTTGTCATCAGCCTGGCTTCAAGGCAACCTTGAATTACCGGATAAGCTGTCCGTAATGGCGGCGTTCCGGGGAAATGCCTTCAATCGTCTTGATTTGGATGACGAGGAGATTACATTCATTCCGGACGGCGGACTCTCCGTAAAGTGGTCTCCGGTAAGGCATTTCAGTTTCGGCTTCACACTGGACAAGGCTTCCCAGTTCTACCATACGCTGGAAGGATTGCCTTTAGGCTGGTCCATCGACATGGTCGTCCCGTCCGGTAAGGACATCGGTCCTGAAACAGTCATCCAGGCCGGTTTGGGATTGGATTTGGTTTTCGGGGAGCATAACCTTTCACTCGGCGCGTTCCATAGGCAGATGGACGGACTGGTATACTATAAATACGCCCCAAGCCTGTTCAGCGGTGCTCTCTACACTTGGGAAGAAAACGTTGACATCGGTCAGGGACTCTCGTATGGTGCGGAGTCTTTGTATGAGTATCTGGGAAAGAACTTCCAGGCTCGTGTGTCATATACCTGGTCCAGGACGTGGCGTGAAGGATTTGCAGGCGTACTGGACGGTGGGCGTTTCCACGCACGTTTTGACAGGACCCACGTCCTATATGCAGCCGCATTCTGGAAGGGCCTTAATGCATCATTCACTTTCCAGAGCGGGAGTTGGGATAATGGAGCCGGGCAGAAGGTCACAATGCATAAGGTGCCCGATGTGGAGGAAGAATGGGAAGCGGAATACTTCCTAGGGGAGAATGATTATCATATGCCCGATATCGTACGGCTCGATCTAGGATACCGATTCTCTTTCGAGAAGGGCAGACTCAAGCATGATTTGAACCTCGGTGTCTGCAACGTCACAAACCACTTCAACCCGTTCATGCTTTATTACAATGCTTTAAAGGATACCTGGCAAGAAATTGCCTTACTTCCAATCCTTCCGAACTTCAGCTACCGCATCACCTTCTGATATACGAAAATGCCCGGCTTATCGACCGGGCATTTCTATAGGGTGGGGGAGACCGCTAGACGGTCATGATGTCCTTCTCTTTGGTGGAGACGATCTCGTCGATCTTCTTGATGAACTTGTCGGTGACCTTCTGGACTTCCTCTTCGGCTTCCTTCTCGGTGTCCTCGGACATGCCTTCGTTCTTTTGGGCCTTCTTGAGGAGGTCGACGGCGTCGCGGCGGGCGTTGCGGACAACGACCTTGGAGTTCTCGCCCGTAGCCTTGGCTTTCTTGATAAGCTCCTTCCTGCGCTCCTCGGTGAGGGCGGGGACGATGCAGCGGATGATCTCGCCGTTGTTGGCGGGAGTCAGGCCGACGTTGGCGTCGAGGATGGCCTTTTCGATCTTCTGGATCATGCTGCGCTCCCAAGGCTGGATGGCGATGGTCTTGGCGTCAGGGGTGTTGATCGAGGCGACCTGGAAAAGGGGAGTGGGGGTTCCGTAATAGTCCACCATCACATTGTTGAAAATGGCGGGCGTGGCCTTCCCGAGGCGGTAGGACTTGAGGTCCTCCTCGAGGAAATCCACGGCGTCCTGCATCTTGCCTTCGGCAATGGACAGGATCTCTTTTGCTCTGTCAGTCAACATGTCTTTATCCTTTTTAATTTATTATACGTGTACCAGGGTGCCGACCTTTTCGCCGGTGATGAGCTTGGTGAGGTTGCCGGATTGGTTCATATTGAAGACAATTATCGGCATGTTGCCTTGCTCGCAGAGGGCGAATGCTGTGGCGTCCATGACCTTTAGACGGTCGACGAGGGCTTTTGTGAAAGTCAGCTCGTCATATTTTGTAGCAGTAGGGTCTTTTTCGGGGTCGGCGGTGTAGACGCCGTCGACGCGCGTGCCCTTCAGGAGCGCGTCGGCGCCGATCTCGAGCGCGCGCAATGCGGCTCCGGAGTCGGTGGTGAAGAAAGGATTGCCGGTACCGCCGGCAATCAGGGCGACACCACCCTCCTCGAGCACCTGCACGGCGTGCTCACGCACGTAGTAACGCGCGAAAGGCTCCATGGGGGTGGCGGTGAAGACTTCGGCCTTGATGCCCAGCGAACGGATGGCCATCGCTAGCGCGATGGAGTTGATGACCGTGGCGAGCATGCCCATCTTGTCACCGTTCACGCGGTCGAAACCCTGCCCGACGCCCTGTAGGCCGCGGAAGATATTGCCGCCGCCGTTCACGATGGCGATCTGGAGGCCCTCCCTCGCCGCGGCGGCGATTTCCGCTGCATAGGCGTTAAGGCTTTTTTCGTCAATGCCCTTTCCTTCAGGGCCGCCGAGACTCTCTCCGCTCAGCTTCAACAAGACTCTTTTGTACATATTGTATGTGGCTCTTTGAGGGAAACAAAATTATCGGAAAATTATGAAACTTGCAAGAAAGAGCCTATATTTGCAAATGCGATAATGCGAAAAATGAATTAAATCCATAAGAAATGTTCATATTCAACTCCTCCATCGGAAAGAAATTCATCCAGAGCATCACTGGTGCTTTCCTTGTCATCTTCCTTCTGCTGCACGGTACCATCAATTTCTTCTCGGTCATCGACTCCTTCACCGGCAAGTATGGCGCGGTGGCGGCAGACGAGAAGCTTTTCTCCGCGGGGGACGGCCTGTTCAAGCTTGGCTGTGACTTCATGAGCACCGGATTCATCTCCATCATGGTCCCTATCCTTGCGCTCGGCTTCCTCATCCATATCATCTATGGTTGCTGGCTGTCCTGGCAGAACCTTAAGGCCCGCGGCGGTTGGAAGCGCTACGAGGTGGCCAGCAAAGCCGCCTCCGATTCCTGGTCCGCCAAGAACATGCTTGTCCTCGGCATCATCATCATCGGATTCATCTGCTTCCATCTCACCCATTTCTGGGCCAAGATGCAGCTGCCCGAGATGTTCGGTGTCGGCAACTTCGAGAACAATCCCTACCTCCTGCTGAACGTCACCTTCGGCAAATGGTGGGTGGTCGTCCTCTACATCATCTGGTTCGCAGCGGTGTTCATGCACCTCGTGCATGGCTTCTGGAGCATGTTCCAGACCGTCGGCTGGAGCGGACAGACCTGGTTCAAGAGGCTCAAGGTCATCGGCGTCATCGTCGCCGCCATCATCGTCCTCCTGTTCATCGCCACCGCGATCAATGCTTTCATCCAGGCCAACTGCATCGCCTGAGGCGATTAAATTTGTCCATAACATATTTTTTGTGTACCTTTGCGGTCCCTATTTTGTGTAGGGATCGCAATTTTATTTATTAACTAATTAAAGATCAAGACAGTGGACACACTAAGCTACAAGACAGTATCGCTCAACAAAGCGACTGTGAACAAAGAGTGGGTCGTCATTGATGCTACAGATCTTCCGCTTGGCCGTCTCGCCGCCCGCGTCGCCCTTGTCCTCCGTGGCAAGAACAAGCCCGGCTTTACTCCCAACGTCGATTGCGGTGACAACGTCATCGTCATCAACGCCGAGAAAGTCGCCCTCAAGGGCAACAAGATGACCGATCGCGTGTACATGCACTACACCGGTTATCCCGGTGGACAGCGTTTCACCACGCCCAAGGAGATCCTTCAGAAGAGACCTGCTGAATTGGTCCGGAGAGCAGTCAAGGGTATGCTCCCGAAGACCCGTCTTGGTGACGACATCCTCGGCAACCTCCATGTGTATGCAGGCCCCGAGCACCCGCACCAGGCCCAGAACCCTAGAGTTATTAAGTTGGACGAAATTTAAACAGAGCAAATGGAACAGATTCACGCCCTTGGAAGACGCAAGGCAGCTGTAGCTCGCGTTTATCTCGCAGCCGGTACCGGTGAGATCCTCATCAACGGACGTAGCCTTGAGAGCTACTTCGCCGAGGATTCCCTCCGTTACATCGTGAACCAGCCCTTCTCGGTGACCAACACCGAAGGCCAGTTCGACCTTAAGGTCAACGTCGTTGGCGGTGGCATCAAGGGTCAGGCCGAGGCCATCAGGCTGGGTATCGCACGCGCCCTCTGCGAGGCTGACAAGGAAGCTTACCGTTCTGCGCTCAAGGCCGCCGGTTTCCTCACCCGCGACGCCCGCGAGGTCGAAAGGAAGAAGCCCGGACAGCCCGGTGCCCGCAGACGCTTCCAGTTCAGCAAGCGCTAGTTATTACAAAGCTGTTTTACAGTTTGCACAGTCCGGTTACGAAATCTCAGGATCCTTGGATGGATGCGAATCCGACCTGGCTGCCGGGAGATTGCCGGGACTGCGGAAAAGACGGGAGACTGACAAGGTCACTACTCCGGTCTTGATGAAAAGAGAACAAAAAGTAAAAAGAACAAAACAACAATGTCTAGAACAAATTTCCAGGAATTGCTTGATGCAGGCGTTCACTTCGGACATCTCGCCAGGAAGTGGAACCCCAAGATGGCTCCGTACATCTTCGATCAGAAGAACGGCATCCATATCATTGACCTGCACAAGACCGTCGTCAAGGTTGACGAGGCTGCAGAGGTCATGAAGGAGCTGGCCAAGTCCGGCCGCAAGATCCTCTTCGTAGCCACCAAGAAACAGGCCAAGGACATCGTCTCGGAGAAGGCTGCCGAAGTCACCATGCCTTCGATCACCGAGCGTTGGGCCGGTGGCATGCTCACCAATTTCCCTACCATCCGCAAGGCCATCAAGAAGATGAGCACCATCGACAAGATGAAAGAGGATGGCACTTTCGAGAAACTCGCCAAGAGAGAGCGTCTCCAGGTCGACCGCCAGAGGGCCAAGCTGGAGAAGAACCTCGGTTCCATCAGGGACATGAGCCGTCTCCCTTCGGCTGTCTTCGTGGTTGACGTTCAGAAAGAGGCCAATGCCGTCAAGGAGGCCAACCGTCTGAACATCCCGGTATTCGCTATGGTTGATACTTGTTGCGATCCCACCCCGATTGATTATGTGATTCCGGCCAATGATGACGCCACGAAGTCCATCGAGTGCATCATGAATGTACTCTGCAAGGCCATCCAGGAAGGACTCGAGGAGAGGAAGCTCGAAAAGGATAAGGAAGCCGCCGAAGAGGAGGCTGCCGTGAAGCCCACCGCCAAGAAGCTCCGCGCCCGCAAGGGTGCCAAGCCCGTTGATGTCGAGGCCGAGGCCGAGGCTGCCGAAGAGGTCGCCGAGGCTCCCGCCGCCCCCGTCGAGGAGGCTGAGTAAAAGCTCTGTTTAACATTAATATCAGACGAATATGCAGATTACCGCAGCAGACGTAATGAAATTACGCAAGATGACCAGCGCCGGCATGATGGATTGCAAGAAGGCCCTCATGGAGGCCGAAGGCGACTTCAACAAGGCTATGGACATCATCCGCGAGAAGGGCAAGCTCGTGGCCGCAAAGCGCGCTGACCGCGAGACCTCCGAAGGCGCCGTCAAGGCCCGCATCGCAGGTGGCAAGGGTATCCTTGTCTGCCTCGGTTGCGAGACCGACTTCGTCTCCCGCAACGAAGCCTTCCAGGCCCTTGCAGAGGCGATCGCCGATGTCGCCATCGCCAACTGCCCCGCCGATCTCGAGGCTCTCAAGGCTTGCAAGATGGCTGACGGCCTGACCGTCGCCGAGGCAGTCGAGGAGCAGACCGGCAAGACCGGAGAGAAGCACGTCCTCGCATACTATGCCCTGGTGGAGGCTCCTTTCGTGAAGGAGTATATCCATAAGGTCAACGGCAAGCTCGGTTCCCTCGTTGGTTTCAACAAGGTAGTTCCCGAGGATGTCGCCAAGGGTATGGCCATGCAGGTCGCTTCCATGAACCCTGTCGCTGTCTCCGCGGCCGAGTGCCCGCAGGAGGTCATCGACAATAGGCCGTCGACGCCGCCCTTTCCAAGGCCGGTATCAATCCCGCCCACGTTGACAGCGAGGCTCACATCGAGTCCAACACCGCCAAGGGCTGGCTCACTCCCGAGCAGGCAGACAAGGCCCGCGAGATCATCAAGACCGTCGGTGAGGAGAAGGCCGCGAACCTTCCCGCTCAGATGGTTGAGAACATCGCCAAGGGTCGCCTGAACAAGTTCTTCAAGGAGAGCACCCTCGAGGAGCAGGAGTACACCATGAGCGACGATAAGAAGACCTGCAAGCAGGTACTCGCCGAGGCCGACAAGGAGGCCAAGGTCGTCTGCTTCAAGAGGTTCTCCCTCAACGACTAATTTCAGCACAAATAATGCGGAAATGGCCTGCCAATTGCAGGCCATTTTTGTTATATTTGTACCGTTATGAATCTGAAGAGTCTTGCAAGGGATACTGCCGTTTACGGGCTGGTGAGCATCGTAGGCCGCTTCCTGAACTACCTGCTGGTGATCCTGTATACCTACAAGATCCCTGTGGAGAGCGGCGGTTACGGCATCGTAACCAACCTCTATGCATATACCGCGCTTTTCTTCGCCTTGCTGACCTTCGGCATGGAGACCACTCTCTTCCGCTTCGCCAACAAGCCCGGCGCGGACGAGAAGATGGTCTGCAGCAATGCCTTGCGGATGGTCGGGGTCGTCGGGATCGTATTCCTGGCGGCTGTGTTCCTTCTCCTCCGCCCGATATCCGAAGCGATGGGTTATGAGGCCCACCCGGAGTATATAGGCATATTCGCCCTTATCACTGCACAGGACGCCTTCCAGGCCGTCATGTTCAGCCGCCTGCGCCAGCAGCGCCGGGCGCTGCGTTTCGTGGCGTTGAAGTTCGCGTTCATCATCCCGAGCATCCTGCTCAACCTCTTCGTCTTCCTCGTGATGGACAAGATTCCCGCGCTGCACGATACCTTCGTGCGTTTCGACTATGGCGTCGGGCTTATCTTCTTCATCAATCTCTTCTGCACGACCTTGGTCTCCTTCCTGTTCATCCCGGAGATGCGCGAGATTACCTATGGATTCGACAAGGACCTTGCGAAGCAGATGCTCAAGTATTCCTGGCCCCTGCTGCTGCTGAGCCTCGTCGGCGTCCTCAACCAGGTGGCGGACAAGATACTTGTGCCTTACCTGATGAGGGGAGAGGAGGGGATGGTACAGCTCGGTATATACGGCGCTTGCGTCAAGATAGCGATGATCATGTCCCTGCTCACGCAGGCATTCCGCTATGCGTACGAGCCTATCGTCTTCGCGGACAACAAGGATCGGAACAGTCCTGCCACGCTTGCAGACGGTACGATGTACTTCATAGTATTCACCCTGCTGGCATTCCTGGGCGTGATGGTATTCATGCCTGTATTGCAGCATTTCGTGGGTGAAGGTTACCGCGAAGGCCTCGGAGTCATCCCCATCGTGATGATGGCAGAGATCTTCATGGGCGTGTATTTCAATCTCTCGTTTTGGTACAAGCTCACCGACCAGAACTGGTGGGGCGCGATCATCAGTGCCATAGGCGTGGCCGTCATGGTCGCCATCAACGTCATCTTCGTCCCGAAGATCGGCTACTGGGCCTGCGCCTGGGGCGGTTTCGCCGGATACGGCATTTCGATGCTTCTGAGCTATCTCATCGGGCAGAAAAAGTATCCCATACACTATGACTTGCGGGGCATAGGCCTTGCGGTCCTGGTGGCCGGGGGCGTCTACGTCGCCCATGCGGCCATCGTCCGCGCCGGCGCCGGCCCCGTCCTGAGCATCCTCCTCGGCTGCCTGCTCATCCTCTGCTACGGCGCGGTCATGTTCCTTTACCTGCGCCGTGTACGGCAATAAAACAAAAAAGCGCTTACGAAACCGTAAGCGCTTTTTCAGATCCTTGGGTGGAGATAGTCGGATTCGAACCGGCGACCCCATGCTTGCAAAGCATGTGCTCTACCAGCTGAGCTATACCCCCGCAACATGTAGTCCCTGGCAGAGTTGAACTGCCGACCTCCACATTATCAGTGTGGCGCTCTAACCAACTGAGCTAAGAGACTATATATATTGAAAAGATAAGTACAAGACACTGAATCGTGCCTTGAATCACTAGAACCGTCGGCGTCAATCGTTATCCTTTGTCGCGTCAGCACAAACTCCAAAAAGGAGGTGTTCCAGCCACACCTTCCGGTACGGCTACCTTGTTACGACTTAGCCCCAATTACCAGT
>ONNK01000061.1 GCA_900319185.1 uncultured Bacteroidales bacterium | reverse complement strand
ATAGATGGAGCCAATGATCATCTTGAAAGTTGAAAGGATCATATTCATCGCAATGCCTAAGGCATTGTATCTGATTATCAGGTTGTCTCTTGTATTTGCGTTAGTACTCATATGCTTAAATAACCATGCTGTCGATATTCAACAGGCTCAGATCTCTTACGGCATGCATCATGACGATGTATTCGCCTATCCTGCCGTCGAGGGTGATGCTTTCCTTCCAGGGCTGCTTCTCTGCAGAGAGGAATTCCAGCAGGCGGGGGTATTTCTTATAATACTCGGGGATGTCCGGTATGACGGTTGCGCCGGACCAGGTGATCATCGTACGGGCGATTTCAGCGGTAGCTGTGGAGGGCACCTCCTGGTTGTTGTCCTTTCGGGTGGTGCGCCCCTGATGGAGTTCCATGAAACCGTTGTTCATGTCCACGGGTCCCGCAATCATGTTGACGAATACCGATGTGACGAAAGTCTTGGGTTGGAAGATCTGGCGGCCGTCAAGCTGGGCCTTGCAATACTCACGCGTGATGGCATTGGGCCATGTGCGCATCTGGCCGAAGGGGTGAACAGGGTAGTCGTGATAGTCGACGAGAAGATGATGCTTCGCGCATAATGCGGTGATTTCCTGTGTCTTGCGGTTCTTCTCGAGAGGAGTGCCGTTCATGAATCCGTATTTGACTCCGGCCGCACCCCATTGCTCATACTGGGCAAGTGTTTCCTCGATGGGGTAGCGCCGTCCCGCGACGTCGTTGAGGTAAAGCCAGACGCCTACGCCCTTCTGGCGGCCGTAGGCGATGATGCGCTGCACGTCGCGGGCCTTGTCGCCCTTGACGGGATCTGAATCGGCAGAGAACTCAGGGCCATACCAGTTGGCATCCAGCACGAGGTGGCTGAAGCCCTGCTCCGCAGCGAAATCGATCATCCTTGTCCACGACTCGTAGTCCATCCCGTAATGATAGCCTTCCCAGACTGCGCCGTCGATGCGCCAGTCCCAAAGGCATACGCCGGGCTTCACCCAGCTGAAATCCCCCTGCGGTTCAGGATTGAGGAGCTCAAGCAGATGCGAATCCACCAGTCCGCCAGGGGTGGTTGAACACATTACCACCCTCCATGCGGAAGTGAAAGGGGAGTCTGCAGAAATGGCCTCCGGGATGACTTCGAATGAAGTGGAGCCGGCCGCTGAGCGGAGCCGCATGGGCCAGCCGTCGGGGCCGAGCGCGGCCTCGTGGATGGCCAGGTAGCGGTCCTCGGCGGCCTTGACTGTCATCACAGGCAGGCGTTCGCCGTCCGATTCGCTGAGTCTCTCGGGACCGATGTTATGTCTCTCTCCGTTGTAGAACCAAGCCGTGTAATCCCCGGCGAAGTTGAAGGAGGTCTGTTCGGTCATCTCTCCTGCCGGCAGACCCGTGAAACGGAACGCCGCTCCATCGTCGTAGACTCGCGCCTGAAGGGTGACTTCGCCGAGGTCGGCGAAGCTTACGGATATGTCCCTGCCGTTATAGCGGTCGGGGACTACGGAACGCTTGCCCCAGAGGGGTTTCCATTCCTGCCTGACGCGTACCGCCCTGCCGGCATCGAGCCGTGTGGCATTCGTGACACTCCCGGCACTTGAGGCAAATCCGGTCACGGACCAGTCTATTACTGTCTCCTTGTCTGTGGTGAGACGGTAAACGATATGGCCTTCTGAGTCTATGTCAAATGAGAGGACTATACTGCGGTCGGGAGATTTGACTTCGACCGGCTTGGATACCGCTTGGGCATATGGCGCAAAAGCCAAAAGGAGAAGGAGGAGTAATCGCATAGTGTTCATTTTGTTCATACTTACAAATATAAAAAAAATCCCGCAGTGTGGAGCTCCACACCGCGGGATTATATTGCACGCCTTCGGGCGTTGCAAAGGTTAACCGATCTCGATCTGGCGGCTGGCCGGGGTCTTGACGGTCACTTCCTTCTTGGGGAGCGTGATCCTGAGGACACCGTCGACCATTGCGGCACCGATGCCTTCGGCTTCGACTTCGTCAGGGATGATGAACGCCTGCTTGAAGGAAGCGTAAGAGAATTCCCTGCGCAGGTAGTTCTTCTTCTCATGCTTGTCCTCGTTCTTTTTCTCGAGCGAGATGACGAGCTCGTTGTCATTCTCGAGGCGGACCTTGAAATCCTCCTTGCTCATGCCCGGGGCTGCGACTTCGATCTCGTAGTCCTTCTCGTTCTCGATGATGTTGACGGCCGGGGAAGCGAACTGCTTCGCGGGCGTGTAGTTCATGAAATCGTCATCGAAGATGTCGTTGAAAATGCTGGGCAGCCAATACTGGTTTCTTCTTGCGGGTAACATAGCTTTGATCTCCTATTTTTTATGTTTCAATATCTTTTGTCCTCCCGTCATCAAGGCGGGTTCGACTGGTTATGTTACAAACAGGGGACCAATGCCGTAAACTGCAAGAATGGCACGAAAAAACTGACAGATTGTCATTAAAATACTGACAATCAGTCATTTATGCTGCCAGAATGACAGTGGGAACTCAGTATTTGACCGACTCGAGGAACAGGTGGCGGCGGAGTTCGGGGTCGATGTCCATGCTGATGATGCGGTCTTGCTTCTTGATCCCGTCGTCCAGGCGGCAGACGTGCAGGGTGCTGATCTCTGAGAGGAAGAGCGCGTTGTAGTGCTTCTCGCACCCGCTTTGGAGCGAGCGGACATAACGGAGCGTCTTGAGTACGTCGAAATCGGAGAGATTGTCCTTGCAGAATACATATAGTCCGAAACGCTTGAAGTCTCCGTAGAATCCGCCGGTAACCTTGGCGACCTTGCTTTTAAGGACGCGTTCGAGAGGGAGGGCCATGGACCAGTACTCATACTCCTTGTATCCGATGTAATCGCCGTTCTCCAAGCCATATCCGTATCCTGAGCTGATGATGCGCTCCAGGTCCTCGAGATTCTTGATGTCCTCGTTCGTGGCCGTGACTCCGGCCATTTCCTTCAGGAGATGCCGGGCAGCATCCTTGCTCTGCTCCATGGCGCGTGTGACTTCGATGCCGACCTCCCGGCTCCCGCCGGGGCTCTGGAGGTCGGGCCTGTCGCAGTTGACCAGCCCGGCGAATTCGTCGCCTAGCAGCTCCGTCAGGCAGAGCTGGGCGTAGCGTTCGAAGAAGCACGTGTCGTATTTGCGGTATTTGGCCATGGTTTCAGTGTCTACTACAAATATAATTGTTTTTCAGCAGAAAGATGTGTATTTTGCCGGCATAAACGTCAAGCTATGAGTGACAAGGAGACATTGTACAAGGAGTTGCTTCCGCAGGCGGTTTCGCTGCTGGAAGGGGAGACCGACGAGGTGGCCTGCATGGCCAATCTCGCGGCGCTGCTGCACCGCGCGTTCGGATTCTGGTGGACAGGATTCTACCGTGTTGCAGGGGACGAACTGGTCCTGGGGCCGTTCCAGGGCCCTGTAGCCTGCATACACATCCCATACGGCCGCGGCGTCTGCGGCACGGCATGGAAGCGGAACGAGACCATTGTGGTGCCTGATGTGGAAGAGTTTCCGGGCCACATCGCCTGCAGTTCGGAGAGCCGCAGCGAGATCGTGGTACCGATCCGCCGTGAAGGCCGTGTCGTTGCCGTCCTTGACATAGACAGCAAAGAACTCGCGGCCTTCGATGGGACGGACCGCGAGTTCCTTGAAACAATCGTAAAGAATATCTTCGGATAGATCAGCCGAGCAGTTTCCGGACTATGCCGGAGATGGTCTTGCCGTCGGCAAGGCCGGCGAGCCGCTTGGTGGCGACCCCCATGACCTTGCCCATGTCCGAAGGGGCGGAAGCGCCGACCTCGGCTATGATCTCCTTGAGCCTGGCCTCGACTTCTTCGGGGGACAGCTGCTTCGGCAGATAGGTGGCAAGGACCTCCATCTCGGCGAGTTCGTTGTCGGCGAGCTCCTGGCGGCCTGCGGCCGCGTACTGCTCGGCGGCTTCCTTGCGCTGCTTGGCGAGCTTCTGGATCAGCTTAACGATGTCGCCGTCGGTGAGTTCACCGCTGGCTCCTTCGGCGGTCTTGGCGAGCAGGATGGCCGACTTGATGGAGCGTACGGCATTCAGGCGGACAGTCTCCTTGGCCTTCATCGCCGCCATTATATCCTTTTGGATCTGTTGTTCAAGTGCCATGATTCAATTGTTTGCCGGTCAGCCTGTTACTTTGAGGGTTCGATGACCCTGTAATGTCCGCTCAGGTGCATGAATGCGAAGAGCCTGAGGATACCGTCGTAATAAGCATCGAAGTAGCCGTCGGCATAGGGCTCGTTCTTGGAATCCCAGAGGCGCTGGACGAACTCGCGGGAGATATCGTTGTCTGCAGCGAGGGTGACCGCGGCCGTAGTGGCCACGAGGCCCACAGAGTGGCGGGTGCCGCGGCCCTGCATGGGACCCATTCCTGCCGGCATGGCGAAATCGACCTCGGTGCCGTCGACGTTGTACTGGTCGGCGAAGTCGTCGATGCCCTTGGAGTAGAAGAATGCCTGGACAGTATTGGCGTAGTTGGTCTGCCACTCACGGTCGGCGCAGGCCCAGGAATAGTCGAGGGCGATGTTCATGGGGACTCTCCAGGAGTCGAAACGGAAGCTGGGCTTGTTCACCCTGCCGCCCCAGGACGGGGTCTGGATATACGAACCGTCGAAGTTGTTGGTATCGGGATTGAGACCGGTCTCGGGGTTGATGCTCTTGTGGAGGTACTCGCGGCTAGCCTTCGCGCACTCGCGGTAGAAGTCGGCGCGTCCGTCGTCGGCCCAGCGGGCCCAGACCTCGTAGAAAGCGGGGAGGTGATAGGACGGGTCGGTGTAGGTGGTACCCCTGCCGTCGGGTGTAAAGATGATGAGGTGGTTCTCCTTGTTGATGAATGGCATGATGCCTTCGGAACCGTCCTTCTCCCATGAGGAGTTCAGGATGTTCTGGGCCTCAGCGAGATAGTTGATCTCGCCGTCGTTGCCCCAGCGGTTGGAGGCGAAGATGAGGGAAGTGATGAAATAGAGTTCGCCGTCCGAGGCCGGACCGGCTCCACGGACGGTGCCGTCCGGGCTGAGGCTCCATGCGAAGTATCCCTTCATGGGGCCGTCCTGGTACTGCATGTACTTCTTGGCCCATCTCCACAGGCGGTCGAAGACGTCCTTCTTGTCCAGCTGGACGGCTATCATCATGCCGTAGGACATGCCTTCGGTACGGGCGTCGAAGTTCTTGACGTCTGACATGTAGCCCATGTCGTCACCGACCTCGAAGAAAACCTTGTTCGGACCGTAGAAGACCTCCTGGAAGATAGACTCCAACTTGGCATCGATGTCTTTCTTCGGATAACCCATTTCCGCGAAGACATTGCGGTACTTGTGGGTCTCGAAACCGCCTTTCTTCCACGGTTTCAGTTGTTTGTCGCCGCAGGCGCAGAAGCAGAGCGCCACGGCAAGAAGCATCATGATCTTCTTCATAATAATACTATCTGTCTCTGAAATTCCACTTTGAATTGTCGCTGTTGAAGTCGTATTTGCCGAGTGCAGCGGTGCTGTCGCCCGTGCAGACAATGGCGAACTGCTCGCCCTCGTGTCCGGGGACGCTCTTCGGCATGATGCGGAAGGTGCCGTCGGTCAACTGCTCGATGCGCCAGAGCTGCTCGGGCGCGCCGGTGAACTTGGGCACTGCAGTGAGTTCGGCGTCTGAAGTGGCCGCCAGGGCCCTTTCAGTACCGGCTATGACGATCTTGTAGTAGGGGGCTCCAAGGTAGCCGCCGGCATCGGGAACGGCCGTCACGGTCCATCTCTGGTGGGGACGGAACATGTAGTCGCCGACACGGATGTCGATGTCGCCCTCAGGCCATCCTTCGACGACATCTTCAAGCTTCTGGTCCTCGATTACGACGACCGGTCCGTCGGAATTGCGTCCGAAGCCCCTCATCATCGCGCCCTGCAGGCGGACGAAGCTGACTGCCAGCTCGAGCGAGTAGCCCCTGCGCTCCGATTCGATCTCGAAGGTGCCTTCCTTGAACGGGTCGGCCGCTACCGGCCAGCCGTTCTTCCAGAGGAGCGAGCGGACGGCGAGGACGCTGCGGCCGCTGCGGTTGAAATCAGCCTCGTAGTGGAAAGACATCTTCTCGACACCTTCGTCCTCTACATAGAGGCCGAAGTGGCCGGGACCCGTTGCGCGGTCGCCAGCCGAGAGCACCATCCTGCCGCCGCCTTCGAGCATGTCACGGCCCATATTGTCAAGGTAGGGGCCGGTGACGCTCCTGGAGCGCCCGCAGACGATGTTGTATGTGGAGTTGGTGCCGTCACAGCAGGTACCGTGCGTACCGAGGAGGTAGTACCATCCGTCCTTGTACATCAAGGCAGTAGCCTCGCAGTCGATGGCGATGTCGACGGCTTCGTTGCCTTCGACACGCTTGCCGGTCGCAGGGTCGAGCTCGACGATGCGGATGGCTCCGAAATAGGTACCGTACGAGCACCAGAGCCTTCCTGTGGTAGGATCGAGCAGGAAAGCCGGGTCGATGGCCCAGCAGTCCTCGTCATCGCCGGCCCAGGCCACGAGCTGCGGGTCGGAGAATCCGAAGTCCGGTGATTCGGGGTCGAGGGACTTGGTCCACATGGTGGTGACGACACCGCGCGTCTTGCCTTCGGTGCCGGGATAGCCGGCGCTGTAGGCTACAAGGTAGCGGTCACCGATCTTGACCACGTCAGGGGCCACGCCGCCTCCGGGGCGGACGGCACCGTCGGTCCAGGTCCAGCCGTCCTCGGACATGAGGCCGCCCGAGCCGGTGCCGAAGGTGAAATATTTACCATCGCTCATGACGATGGTAGAAGGGTCATGGATATATACGTTGCCGACCTGCGCTGCTGCGGGAACGGCGATGCCGGCGGCCAGGAGGCCGGCCAGAAGGATATTTTTCATCGATTCCATTGTGTGTGCGCTTTTATTGGTTGGTAACGGTAAGGTTGGTGACGGGTTTGCCGTCCTCTCCGAAGAAACGGACGCAGAAGTCACTCATGCCGGGGCCGTTGATAACGGCTCCGCGGATGATGTTCTTTCCGGCCTTGAGGGTGATCTTGCGGGACACGCAGTCGTCCACGACCATGCGGCGGTCTCCGCTCAGGAGAAGCGCCTCTTCGCCGTTAACCCACCATTTGGAACCGGAGTTGGAGCCTACGGCCATCCTGACGGTCATGTCTTCGGGAGCGTTGACTACCGTAAAGGCAAGGAAAAGACCTTCGGTAGGATGCAGTCCGAGTCCGGTGGCAAAACGGTAGAGCTTGACGTTGTAGCGCTTGCTGTCATAGGAATGCCAGGTAAGCTTGGTCTTCTTGTCGAGCTTGACTTTCTGCCCGTCTTTGGGGACCATTTCGTTCTGTCCTTCGAAATAGACCTTGGCGAACTCGGTATTCAGCCAGTCGTCAGTGAAAAGGGTGTTGCTGCGGATCTCGGGCTTGGCGATGGGCTCGAGCAGGGTCCACCTGCGGATGAAGCCCTTGGCGTCCGGTGTGGCCGGAGCCGCCGATACCGGAGCGAAATAATCCTCCAGCACAGGATGGTGGTAGTCCAGGTTCAGTGTTTCCTGGGCGGAAGCGGCCACGCACAGGCCGAGCGCGGCTGCCAGAAGAACGATGATTTTCTTCATGATGTATCGGAGTGATAATTAATTATTTGGCATCCATGGCCTGGCATGCGGTAATGGCGACCATCTTGTAGATGTCGTCGACGGAGCAGCCGCGGCTGAGGTCATTGACCGGACGGGCGATGCCCTGAAGGATGGGGCCGATGGCATCGGCGTTGCCGAGCCTCTGGACGAGCTTGTATCCGATGTTTCCAACCTCGAGGTTGGGGAACACAAGGACGTTGGCCTTGCCGGCGATCTCGCTGCCCGGGGCCTTCTTGGCACCGACGGAGGGGACGAGGGCGGCATCGGCCTGAAGCTCACCGTCGATCTTGAGGTCAGGGGCGAGCTCCTTGGCCTTGGCGAGGGCTTCGACGACCTTGTCCACGACCTCGTGCTTGGCGCTGCCCTTGGTGGAGAAGGACAGCATGGCTACGCGGGGATCCTTGAAGCCGGCGACGCTGCGGGCGGTCTGGGCCGTGCAGACGGCTATCTGGGCCAGCTGGTCGGCATCGGGCATGGGGGTGACGGCGACGTCACCGATCACGAGCACGCCGTTCTCACCGTACTGCGGAGTCTGGGTTATCATGAGCATGGCGCCGCTGACGCAAGTGATGCCGGGGGCGCACTTGATGATCTGAAGGGCAGGGCGGAGGGTCTCACCGGTGGTCGAGAGGGCGCCGCTGATCTGACCGTCGGCGTCGCCGCTCTTGATGATGAGGCAGCCGAAATAGAGGGGATCGAGGACCTGTACGCGGGCTTTCTCAAGTGTCATGCCCTTCTTTTCGCGGAGGCGGAAGAGGAGCTGGGCATACTCCTCGGTCTTCTCGCTGGTGGCGGGGTCGATGATGGTGGCTTCGCCGATGTGCTTGAGGCCAAGCTTGTCGGCGTATGCGAGGATCTCCTCGCGGTTGCCGATGAGGATGATGTCGGCGAGGCCGTCAGCGATGGCCATGTCGGCTGCTTTGATGGTTCGCTCCTCGAGCGATTCGGGGAGCACGATGCGCTGTTTGTTGGACTGTGCGCGAGCAATGATTTTGTCGATTAATGCCATAGTGTTTTATTGTGTGATATTACATATGCGCGTATTTGTACAAAGATACATCAATAATTGGGAAGATTCTTTGGAAAAAAGTATATTTGTAAACAAAGAAATGAACATTCCATGGAAATAACCGAAACCCTGGCTCTCACCAGGCTTGGAGTGAGCCTGCTGCTCGGAGGGGCCATAGGCCTGGAGAGGATGATCCACAAGCATCCCGCGGGCATGCGCACTTTCATGCTGATCTGCATAGGATCGACACTTGCTACCCTGGCCTCCATATATATCTGCCAGACCAATACCGACCTGATCAACGGTGATCCGGGACGCATCGCCGCCCAGATACTTACCGGCATCGGTTTCATCGGTGCTGGACTCATCATCAAGACCCATGACGGTGTTTCGGGCATCACGACGGCTTCCTGCATTTTCGTGACAGCCGCTATCGGCATTGCAGTCGGGGTGGGGATGCTTTTGACGGCTGCGGCAGTGACAGTTGTCGTACTCGTTATCTTAACATCTGGTTATTACCGTAAGAAACAAAAAAGTTAAGGATTATAACATTTTTGTTAAGGAGTAAAAAGGCGTATTGATTACTTCATGCGGTCTGGCAGAGGATATACTCGGACGAAGAACAGCATAAGGAACAGCTCGGTGGCGTTGCTGCTCCAGTTCATAGCTTTGCTGCTCGGTTTCTTCTCCCGCAAGATATTCCTGGACTATCTGGGGACTGAAGTACTCGGCCTGAACAGTACCGCAGCCAGCCTCCTCGGTTTCTTGAATATAGCAGAGCTTGGAATCGGTTCGGCCATTGCCGTCACGCTCTACAAACCGCTTTTCCAGAAGGATAGGGAGACCATCAAGGAAATAGTGGCCCTGCAGGGTTGGCTGTACAAGAAGATCGCGTGCTTCATCATTTTCGGAAGCGTCGTCCTGATGTTCTTCTTCCCGAGGATATTCTCCAAGATGGAACTGCCTCTGTGGTATGCGTATGCTACGTATACTGCGTTCCTGTTCAGTTCGCTGCTGGGTTACTTCGTGAATTACAGGGAGATACTCCTGTCCGCCGACCAGAAGGAGTACAAGATCCAGTTCAATTTCCGCCTTGTCTTCATCGTCAAGGTGCTTGCACAGGCACTTGCAGTCAGGTTCCTTCACAACCCCTATATCTGGTGGCTGGCATTCGAGGTGTCATTTGCCGTTGTCGGGTCCTATTTCCTCAACAGGGTCATTTACAAGGATTATCCTTTCATCAAGGAGAAAGTTGAGAGCCCCGGCGAGCTCAGGCACAAGTTCCCGGATGTTGTGACCAAGGTCAAGCAGATGTTCTTCCACAAGATCGGCGGTTTTGTCCTTACCCAGACCAGCCCCCTCATCATCTATGCCTACGCTTCGCTTACCCTAGTCGCCCTGTATGGCAACTATCTGCTCATAACCAACAATCTCAGCCTCCTTCTGGGGGCGTTGTTCGCCGGCTTGGGCGCCAGCGTCGGGAATATGATAGCCGAGGGCGACCGTCCGCTCATACTCAAGGTCTTCAAGGAGCTTTTCTCGTCGCGTTTCCTGGCTGTTATGGTTTGCAGCATTTGCATATGGATCCTGGCGGATCCTTTTATAAGTGTCTGGCTTGGACCGGAATACCTTCTCGACAAGATGACCCTGTTCCTTATCATCGTCATCTTCTTCCTGGGAACAATGCGGGCGGTCGTGGATACTTTCATCAGTTCATACGGTCTGTTCCAGGATATCTGGGCTCCCGTCGTTGAGGCTGTATTGAACCTGGGCTGCTCCATAGGGCTCGGCTATTTCTACGGGCTTCACGGTATCCTTACCGGAGTCATCATAAGCCAGTTGATCATAGTTTTCACCTGGAAGCCATATTTCCTCTTCACAAGGGGCCTGAGGGAGCCCCTTGGACTCTATCTGATCCTGTATGCGAAACACTTGATTGCCGGTGCCATCTGTTTCCTG
>ONNK01000091.1 GCA_900319185.1 uncultured Bacteroidales bacterium | reverse complement strand
CCGGCCTCGATCCCAGGACCATGAAACCGGTGTTCGTGGAACGCGACCCGGAGAGGAAAAAAGCCCAGAAATCATTTTTTTTCAAAAAAAAATGACATAGGCTATGGACTTTCAGAAATTTCGCTTATTATTGCACACGGATTACGATTCTGCTACAACTGACATTTAATTTGCGAAACATATGAAGATCGATACCAGGAAAAGACACGTCGTCAGCTATGAGAATATGTCTGAGGAGCTTGCGGCAGACTTTGCTGAAAAGTATCCCAAGGGTTTCAACGACTATCTCGGCGACCTGACCAAATATACCAAACCGGACGGGACCCCTTTCTATGCCGTGACGGTTGAGACTCCCGACTCGATCTACCTTGTCAAGATCAAGGTCAAGACCGACGACCTCGAGGACATCGAGCGTTGGCTTGAAGGCGAGGAGGAAGCCGAGACCGAACAGGTGGCCGGAACCTCCGCCGGTTCTTCGTCCGAAGGCGAAACCCTGCCCGACGACAACATCTCCCAGTATGGAGGGGATGATGACGGTTCGGAGGGAGACGCCTGACATGCGGTTCAGAATATCGGGTCGTCCATGCAAGGGACGGCCTTTTTTGTTGAGTATGCTTGGAAAACTGCTGACTATATTCAGGAACATGCAGGAGCGTAACAAACTCCTGATACTCTCGCTGCTGGTGGGAATAGCCAGCGGCGTTGCCGCAGTCATACTCCTTAAGCTTATCCATCTCATACAGAGGCTTCTGGCCTCGGCCCTCGACGGTTCGACCCATGCCCTTTTGTACCTGGTCCTTCCGGGTATCGGCATGTTCATCTCCTTGCTCCTTCTCCGCTATGTGGTCAAGGACAATATCAGCCACGGAGTGACCAAGGTCCTGCAGGCCGTGTCCCGCAATGAGTCCAGGATCAAGCCCCACAACATGTGGTCGTCCATCCTCACCAGTTCCGTGACCATCGGATTCGGAGGATCCGTCGGAGCGGAGGCTCCTATCGTCTATACGGGTGCGGCCATCGGCTCCAATTTCGCCAGGTTTGCCGGGATGTCCCATCGCGGGATGACCATCCTGATCGGGTGCGGTGCTGCCGGAGCCATTGCCGGCATATTCAAGGCACCTCTTGCCGGAGTGCTCTTTACCTTGGAGATACTCCTTTTCAATATCTCGATGAATTCGATGATGCCTCTGTTGCTGTCTACCGTGTCGGCGGCAGTCGTGTCATATATTTTCCTGGGAAATGAGCTTCCGTTCCAGTGCACGCTGACGCCCTTCTCCATGATGAATATACCGTTCTACATCATCCTGGGCATCATCTGCGGCGCCATTTCGCTCTATTTCGTCCGGATGACGCTCCGTCTCGAGGACAAGCTCGGCAAGATCTCGAACAGGTATCTCAGGTGGATGTGGTGCGCATTGGCGCTGGGCCTGCTGATCTTCCTGTTCCCTCCGCTTTATGGCGAGGGGTACGAGTCGCTCGGCGTATTGCTGAACGGCGGCGAGATCGCTACGGAAGGTCCGCTCTCCTTCCTGCTGGGTTTCAAATGGGGCGTTCCCGCTTTCTTCCTTCTCATCCTGCTGCTCAAGGTCTTCTCAATGACTCTTACCAATGCCGGCGGGGGAGTGGGAGGTACTTTCGGCCCCACCCTGTTCGTCGGTGCGATCGCTGGATTCGTGGTGGCACGCGTCATCAACCTCATCCTCGCCGGGACCGACATTTCCGTACCGGAACAGAATTTCGTGCTGGTTGGCATGGCTGCACTTATGGCTGGAGTCATGCAGGCTCCCATGACCGCCATCTTCCTTATTGCCGAGGTCTCCGGAGGATACGAACTGTTCCTTCCGCTCATCATCGCCTCGGCTTTCTCCTTCGGGTCCATGCGCCTAGTCGAGAGGTATTCTATCTATACCAAGCGCATTGCACAGTCGGGAGAGCTCCTGACGCATGACAACGACCAGGCGGTGCTGACATTGCTCAAGACCTCCGACCTCGTCAGGGACAAATACCCGAGGGTGAGGATGACCGATACCCTCGGTGAATTCGTCGATGTCATCTCCGACAGCGACGCGCAGGTGTTCCCCGTCCTCGATGCCAGGCAGCATCTGAGGGGCATCGTGGAAATGGACCATGTACGCAAGCTCATGTTCAAGACTGACCAGTACGAAGCCATGCGCGTCCATGATTTCATGGAGCAGCCGGCTGCCGTCGTACTGCTCGATGAGAGCATGGAGAGTGTCATGGAGAAGTTCGACCGTACCCAGGCCTGGCGCCTGCCGGTCGTCGATGCGGATATGGTATACGTCGGATTCCTGTCCAAGTCGAGGATCATGTCCGCTTACCGCACTGAACTGAAAGAAATCTCTCAAGACTGATGAAAGACATATATATCCGCCATATAGCGTCCCAGCTCGGCCTCAAGCCATGGCAGGTCGAGAACTGCGTACAGATGTTCGAGGACGGGGATACCATTCCCTTCATAAGCCGGTACCGCAAGGAACGGACAGGCGGGATGGACGACATGGAGGTTGCGTCCGTGCGCCATTGGGCGGATGTCTTCGGTGAAATGGAGAAGCGAAAGGGGACAGTCCTCGAGACCATTGAGGGTCTGGGTAAGCTTACGCCGGAACTGCGTTCCCGTATCGAAGGCTGCATCGATGCCAGCGAGCTGGAGGACCTATATCTGCCTTACAGGCCGAAGCGGCGCACCAGGGCTACGGTTGCCCGCGAAGCGGGCCTGGAGCCGCTCGCCGACAGGATGTTTGCTGTACGAGGTCTCTCCGATCCGGCGGCTGAAGCCCGCAAGTATCTGAACGACAAGGTCGCTACCGTAGAAGACGCTCTGGCGGGAGCCCGTGACATCATTGCCGAGCGTCTCAGCGAGACGGCTTCGGTACGCGAGACCCTTCGCGGCATATACCGTACCCGCAGGGTGTGCTCAAAGGCCACCAAGGCCGCGAAGGACAATCCCGAAGCTGCCAAGTACCGTAGCTATTTCAATTTCTCCATGCCTGTGTCGCGCATCCCTTCGCACAACCTGCTTGCGATGCTGAGGGCTGAGAACGAGGGGTTCCTGAGCGTGTCGATCGATGCCGATCAGGAAAAATGCTCCAATAAGCTGTATTACGACTTCTGCCAGGAGCATTCCTACCCGTCAAAGTCCCTTGCTGAGCAGATCCGGGCCGCCGTCGAGGATTCATGGAAGCGCCTGCTCGATCCCTCCATCTCAAACGAGATACTCAAGGAAGCCAAGCAGAAGGCGGATGTCGAGTCGATAGAGGTTTTCGGGGAGAATCTCAAGCAGCTCCTGCTTTCACCCCCTGTCGGGCAGAAACGTATCCTGGCCATCGACCCCGGATTCCGGAATGGCTGCAAGACCGTGTGTCTCGACCGTCAGGGCAATCTCCTCCATCACGAGATCATATTCCCTCATCCTCCCCAGAACGAGAAGGTCAAGTCCATCATGGCCGTTTCGTCCATGATCGAGGAGTATGGCATCGAAGCCATAGCGATCGGCAACGGTACTGCAAGCCGCGAGACGGAAGAATTCATGAAGAAGGTCCATCTGCCGGAAGGCTGCAAGGTATGGACGGTAAGCGAGGACGGAGCCTCCATCTATTCCGCTTCCGAGGTCGCCCGCGAGGAGTTTCCTGACGAGGATGTGACAGTGCGCGGTGCAGTCTCCATCGGCCGGCGCCTGATGGATCCCCTTGCCGAGCTCGTCAAGATAGATCCCAAGTCGCTGGGAGTGGGACAGTATCAGCACGACGTGGACCAGAATCTCCTTAAGGAGAAGTTGGACACTACTGTGGAGATGTGTGTCAACAGCGTGGGCGTCAATCTCAATACCGCCAGTCCTTATCTGCTCGCATACGTGGCGGGCATCGGTCCGTCGCTGGCGGAGAAGATCGTTGCTTATCGCACTGAGAATGGTGTATTCAGCTCGCGTGCCGAGCTGATGAAGGTTCCGCGCCTTGGCGCCAAGGCCTTCGAACAGTGCGCGGGATTCCTGCGCATTCCCGACGCCTCCAATCCTTTGGACAATTCCGCCGTCCATCCGGAGTGCTATCACATCGTGGACCGTATGGCCCGTGATCTCGGCGTGGATACCGCCGAATTGGTGGGCAATGCGGGACTGTGTTCCGGTATCACGGCGGAGGATTATGTGGAGGGGGATTTCGGCCTTCCGACCGTGAACGACATCCTGAAGGAGCTGGCCAAGCCCGGCCGCGACCCCAGGGAGGCCGCGTCGGAGTTCGAGTTCTCACAGGATATACATGACCTTGAGGACCTGTATCCCGGCATGGAACTGCCGGGAATAGTGACGAATATCACCAATTTCGGGGCTTTCGTAGACGTGGGACTTCACGAAAACGGGCTCATACATGTCTCGCAGATGGGTGTCCGCGGCCATGCCGAGCCCTCGAAGATCCTGAAACTGCATCAGAGGATACGTGTCTCTGTCCTTGATGTAGACCTTGAAAGGAAAAGGATATCGCTGAGACTGCTGAGGCAGTCCTAAACCTGTCTTGGCTTTATCTTCCTGAACTTCAGCTTTAGCACTCCCCAGAATGCTTCGCCGAAGATGCCGCTGGACATCTTGGACGTGCCTTCCTTGCGGTCTACGAAGATGATGGGGACTTCCTTGATCTTGAATCCAAGCTTGTAGGTAGTGTACTTCATCTCAATCTGGAAGCCGTATCCTTTCATCTTGATGCGGTCGAGGTCGATGGTCTCCAGTACCCTGCGGCGGTAGCACTTGAATCCGGCGGTAGTATCGTACACCTTCATCCCGAGTACCTTCCTGACATATACCGAGGCATAATATGACATGATGACGCGCCCTATCGGCCAGTTGATCACGCTGATGCCGTTGCAGTAGCGGGAGCCGATGGCGAGGTCCGCGCCTTCTTCGGCGCAGGCCTTGTACAGGAGGGGCAGGTCATCGGGATTGTGGGAAAAGTCGGCATCCATCTCAAACACATAGTCATAGCCTTGTTCGACCGACCATCTGAAGCCGGTGATGTAGGCAGTCCCCAGGCCCTGCTTGCCCGAGCGCTCTATCATGAAGAGGCGCTCGGGGAACTCCGACTGGAGTCCCTTGACGATCCCTGCGGTCCCGTCCGGGGATCCGTCCTCGATGACGAGGATGTTGAAATCGCCTTCGAGCGAGAAAACCTTGCGGATGATCCTTTCGATGTTTTCCTTTTCGTTGTAGGTGGGGATGATGACTATTTTCCTGTCCATCTTTTCTTTTCCTGTATCGTTTCCACAAATATAGGAAAAAAACTTATCTTTGTTCCTGCAACCACAGAATTGATATGAAAAGGATCGACTGTTTCATCTCTTGCTGCGGCCCGGAAGCCGCTTCCGCCACGCGGGCCAATCTCTCGGCCGAGCCCGCCGTTTCTTCCATTCATTTCCTTGGCGCTGACGAGCCCCTCGCAGCGACCGGTACCCTCAGGCGCATAGCTGCGGAGGCCGCTGCGGAGTTCATCCTCCTGTATATCAAGCCTACGAAGCTTTCCTTTGTGCATTTCGCGTTGGAACGGATGCTCTCCGTAGCCGACGATACCGGCGCGGCCATGGTGTATGCCGACCATTTCGCCATGACTGGCGGAGTCCTGAAGTCAGCCCCTGTCATAGACTGCCAGTTCGGTGCGCTCAGGGATGACTTCGATTTCGGTGGCGTGCTGCTTTACAGGACTTCGGCATTGAAGGATGCAGTGGCGAGGATGGATCGCGCATACAGTTTTGCCGCATTATACGACCTCCGGCTCAAGGTGTCCCAGAAGGGGAGCCTGGTCCATATCGGTGAGTTCCTGTATTATGAGGTGGAGACGGACCTCCGCAAGTCCGGAGAGAAGCAGTTCGACTACGTCGACCCCAAGAACCGCGCTGTCCAGATAGAGATGGAGCAGGCTTGTACGGAGCATCTCAAAGCCATTGGAGGATATCTTGAGCATGTTTTCAAGCCTGTCGCTTTCGATGAAGGCAACTTCGAGTATGAGGCATCCGTGGTCATACCGTGCAAGAACCGCGTCCGAACGATAGGCGACGCTATCCGTTCCGCGCTTTCCCAGCGTACTTCCTTCAAGTACAATGTCATCGTCGTTGATGACAATTCCACTGATGGGACAGTGGATGTCATCAAGGGATTCCTTTCAGACCCCAAGCTCGTTTATATCGCCCAGGATCCGACCTGGCATGCCATCGGCGGCAACTGGAATGCCGCCCTTCACCATCCGCTTTGCGGCAGGTTCGCCCTGCAGCTTGACTCGGATGATACGTATTATGACGAGAATACGGTCCAGAAGATGGTGGATGCGTTCCACGCTCAGAACTGCGCCATGGTGGTGGGCACGTACAGGATGACTGATTTCGAGGGGAACACCCTGCCTCCGGGTATCATAGACCATCGCGAATGGACTCCGGAGAACGGGCGGAACAACGCCCTCCGCATCAACGGTCTCGGAGCCCCGCGCGGATTCTATGTCCCGCTGCTCCTCGAACTGAATTTCCCGACTACCAAGTACGGCGAGGACTATGCCGTCGGCCTGCGCGTCAGCCGCGAGTATCAGATCGGCAGGGTTTACGATGTCGTCTACAATTGCCGCAGGTGGGAGGGCAATTCCGATGCAGCGCTTGAAATAGAGAAGATTAACGCCAACAACACATATAAGGATCGTATCCGGACATGGGAATTGCAAGCCCGTGTGCGTGCGAATTCTTTGAAAAAAGTATAAAAAAAGTTTGGCAGTTTAAAAATTGTCCGTATCTTTGCAGTCCCGCTTGAAACTAACGAGCGGGATTTTTCGACCAAGTTCATTGAAAAGACTGAAGGAAGTACAAGCAAGTACCGAGAAAAATACTA
>ONNK01000150.1 GCA_900319185.1 uncultured Bacteroidales bacterium | reverse complement strand
TGGGCCCGCGTGCAGGAGTCAATGGAGGAGAGATAGTATTCCAGGGCAGCATGGACTCAGAGATGGGTGAGGGGGATTATGAGCGTTCGCTGACTCTCCAGTACCTTTCGGGACAGCGTCCCAGACTGAACAGGGAGAAGCGCCCGTGGCATTATTCCATCACCGTCAAGGGGGCGATGGAGCACAATCTCAAGAACATAGACGTGAGTTTCCCCCTCGGCGTGCTGACTGTCGTCACCGGAGTAAGCGGCAGCGGCAAATCCTCGCTGGTAGGCGATATCCTTTATCCGGCCATGTACCGCAGGCTCAACGACAGCGGTGACCTTCCCGGAATGCACCGTGGTCTGGCCGGAAACCTCGACAGGATAGCCCGAATAGAGTACGTGGACCAGAATCCTATCGGCAGGAGCACGCGCTCCAATGCCGTCACGTACCTCAAGGTATTCGACGACATACGCAAGCTCATGGCCGAGCAGCAGTATGCCCGTATCAACGGCTTCGGCCCCAACTACTTCTCTTTCAACCAAGATGGTGGCCGATGCCCTGAATGCCAGGGTGACGGCTTCGTCAGGATCGAGATGCAGTTCATGGCCGACGTGACCATGGTCTGCGAGTCCTGCGGCGGCAAACGCTTCAAGCCCGACGTGCTCGAGGTCCGTTACAATGGCAAGAACATAGACGACATACTTAATCTCAGCGTGGACGAGGCTATAGAGTTCTTCTCCGCTGGAAAGGAAGCTCTTGCCCAGGGCATAGCCCGTAAGCTCAAGCCGCTTGTGGATGTCGGCCTTGGTTATATCAAACTCGGACAGAGCAGCAGCACACTCTCCGGAGGCGAGAGCCAGCGCATCAAACTTGCGTATTTCCTTTCGATGAGTGAGAACAGTTCGTCACTGGCTTCGAAGAAGATACTGTTCCTGTTCGACGAACCGACCACAGGCCTGCATTTCTATGATGTCGAGAAGCTGCTCAAGGCGTTCGATGTGCTTCTGGCCAAGGGACACTCACTCATCGTAGTCGAACACAATCTCGACGTGATCCGTGCCGCCGACTGGGTCATCGACCTGGGCCCTGATGCAGGAGACAGGGGCGGGGAAGTCGTGTTTGAGGGTACGCCGGAAGACCTGGTGGCCCGGGGGGATACATTTACCGCACGTTATCTCAGGGAGTCTTCGGTTTAGGATGGATGCAGTCATCACATATGTCAACGGCCTGGATCCGGTCTGGCAGGAGGCATATCGCGCCTGCCTCGGAGAGGATATCAACGGGAAGCATTTCCGGGACTGGGGGACCCTGAAGTATCTCCTGCGGGGTATCGAAGTGCATATGTCGTTCATCCGGAATGTGTATCTGGTGGTGTCTGGGGAGAGTCAGGTGCCGGAATGGGCCGACCGGGGGAACCTCAGGATCGTATTGCATCGTGACATCATCCCGGAACGTTTCCTTCCGGTGTTCAACTCCACCGCGATAGAGATGTTCCTGCATCGCATCCCCGGTCTGGACGAGGAGTTCATCTACTTTAATGATGATTTCTTCCCCATGAGGGACTGCCGTCCGGAGTTTTTCTTCCATGATGGCAAGGCGGCCGCTTCCTTCCACCGTCACCTGTTCGCGTCCGGCATGTACAAGCGCCAATGCCGCAATGGCGACCGTCTGGCCCGCGAGGCTGCCGGGCTGGCTCCGTCACTGCTGTATCTCCGTCCCCAGCATACATGCGGAGCCTTGCTGCGCAGCGTTTGCGAGGAGCTTGAAGCCAGGGAGGGGAAGCGTATCGAAGAGTCTGTGTCTCCGGTACGGAAAACGTACAACTACAATTATTACCTGTTCATGGACTACGCCTTCCATACCGGAAGGACTTTCTCCCGCAAGGTGTCGAACAGGCATTTCTCGACCGCAGTATCGTCTGCGGCTAAGGTCTGTGGCTTTATCGCGTCCCCTGATGCGGACTTTGTCTGCATCAATGACGTCAATATGCCCGAAGACAGGTTCCGCCTGCTCCGCGACCGTCTGCTGGAGGCGTTTGACAAGGCATTCCCTGCCAAATCCCGTTTCGAGATCTAAGGATTGACCACCACTATGACGAGGAAGCCGTCGTTGACGGGCTCTCCCGCATCGATGGTGAACATGCCGGTGCCGTTTTCGCGCAGCGTGAGCACCACTCCGTGTCCGTCAGGGTCCATCTCGTAAGTATATATGCCCCTCTCCACGTCAAAATCAAGGTCCTCCCGGCTGATGTCCACGGGTGTGTCCTCTGGATAGACATCGCACCATACGTGTATCCTCTCTCCGTTCGTGCCGGTGATGAACTGGCCAGGGTAGAGCTTGATCCAAGCCTCTCCGATGACTTGTTCCGGACCGACCGGAGTATCCGGGTCGGTGCTGCCTTTGCGTGTGATGAGCAGGCTGTATGAGTACTTGACGTTGCGGCTGAGACCGTGGGGGCCGGATGTGTATCCGAATCCTTCGCGGTTGATGTCCACGGGATAGTAATAGGTAGTGCCGTCGATGTCACCCTGCACTACCATCCGGGTGGGAGGGCTTCCCATCATGTCCTCGGCCGAGTCGTTGGGATAACAATAGAGGTCCACCGGACTCCATTGGCCGGGGGTGACAGGTTTCCGTATCATTTCGGGATGCTTCATGCTTGCCAGATACTCCGGGTCAAGCCTTCCTGCATTCTCCAGTTCCGAAACCCTGAATCCGTCCTGGCGGAGTATTTCGGTGCTGCCGGAGAGGTTGGTCAGGAACACGCTGCAGTTCTCCAGCGTGCGGCTGCGGTATCCCCGTCCGGAGAAGTCACATTTCAGGAAATCAAGGCATACGTCCGCGAGCAGAGGTGTAAGCTTGACGGGAGTATATCCTTCCGCACCGGCGCTGATCTGGCATTCTCCGCTCATCACGGGGCGGGCGGGATCCTCATCCCTCAGCCTCCAGACAACGCTTTCCAAAGAGGAGTAGGTCCGGAACTCGTCGTAGGTGAAAGACCGGCCCGAGCAGTTCGCGAGGATGACCACGAGTTTGTCTCCGGCGCTTGAATTGACTTGAAGGTAGGCTGTCTCCGGCGTGTCAACACTGCAGTATGAGTCCAGTCTCCGGATCTCATCGTCGTTGAATACGAAGATGTCCAGCCTGTCAATGCCGGAGGTGGCCGCTTTGGTGGGGTGCTCCTCCAAAGCCAACAGGTCGGGCAGGAACAGGGTGGTGTGCACTTCCGTTCCTGAAAGAAAAGGATCGGCGGTCCCGCACGAAACCGCAGCTCCGGCCGGGAATAGCAACAAGCATAAGACTGATAGATGTGCCGGAATCGGCAGATGGGTCCTTGCGGACCCGGGCGACCGCCCGAATAGAAGCGATGCCGGGATGTGAGGTTTCATAGCGTTGAGGGTTGATGGTCGTGGCGCCTGGCGGCTTCCGCCGATCTTTTTCGACCCAAAGCTAATCAATCAATTCCCACGCGGCATATAAAAAGATATCTTCCTGGGGGGTCTGGCGGCTTTTTTATATGGTATGTTTTTATACAAAAAAGATCCGGTCACCCGACCGGATCTTTTTTGTGGTTCGGCTAACCGCCGAAGTTGTCGTAAAGGACGTTCGCTGGATCAACGCCGAGCGAATCAAGCAGGTTGTTCACCGAGGAGACCATCATGGGAGGTCCGCACATGAAGTACTTGATGTCCTCGGGAGCCTCGTGGTCCTTGAGGTAGGTCTCGTTCATCACGTTGTGGACGAAGCCGGCGGTATAAGGCACGCCTGCAGCGTCTGCAGCGGGATCCGGACGGTCGAGGGCAAGGTGGAACTTGAAGTTCGGGAACTCCTTCTCGATCTCGGCAAAGTCCTCAAG
>ONNK01000045.1 GCA_900319185.1 uncultured Bacteroidales bacterium | reverse complement strand
AACCCGAACCCGAAACTCCTCAAGTTCGTCCGCCACGTCACGGACCGCATTCCCGGAAAGATCAAGATGACCACAGATGCCCCTGAGTACTGGGGCCTCGCATGCCTCTTCGAGGACGAGATGGACGCGGTCACCCGAGAAGCGGCCCTGGACCTGCTTCTGGACATGTTGCCCGGCAACTTCTTCAAGGTTCGCGAACACAGGCCATACGCCCTACTGCACCAGTGGAATGCCGCCAAGCACTACACTCCTGACGACAAGTCCTTCGACGAGCTGCTGGACAAGCTTGCCTATCTCGGAATGCTCGAGTACGACTATGGTGACAAGTACACGGATGACGGTCCCGTCCCCGGAACCACATACAACCGTGAGGACCGTATCTACTGGGTCCCGATGTTCGTTCCCGGCTCCGCCGAGTACACCAACATGAACACGGAGCTTATGGACCGCCACCCGGAACTGGCGATGTTCTTCGAGCGCATGACCTTCCTCCCGCTGGAGAAAGTCACTCCGATGGTCCCGATGGGCGGCTCCGGTATAGGAATGCACGTCATTCCCGTGGAAAAGGCCATCTCCATGGAGAATCAATCGGTTGACATAGAGCATATTTCATATTGGCTGAAAAAGTACGAGGGCCATATCGGAGTGGGCATCTGCTCGTGCCGTTACGGCCGCAAGAAGCTTGACGAAGGCTGTGCCGACGACTACCGCGACTGGTGCATCGGAGTAGGCGACATGGCCGATTACCTCAGGGAGACCGGCCGTGGCCACGATATCACCTATGATGAGGCGATGGCCATCCTCAAGAAGGCAGAGGACCACGGCTTCGTCCATCAGATCACCAACATCGACGGAGAGGGCAAGATCTTCGCCATCTGCAACTGCAACGTCAAGATCTGCAACGCCTTGCGTACTTCGCAGCTATTCAATACCCCTAATCTTTCCCGCAGTGCCTACGTCGCGGAAGTGGATCCGAAGAACTGCGTCGCCTGCGGCCGCTGCGTGGAATACTGTCCCGCAGGCGCCGTCAAGCTCGGCCAGAAGCTCTGCACCAAGAACGGTCCCGTGAAGTACCCCAAGCACGAACTACCCGATTCGACGAAATGGGGTGAGCACAAATGGACCGAGGATTATCGGGACAAGAACCGCATCAACTGCTATGAGACCGGTACATCGCCCTGCAAGACCGCTTGCCCGGCCCATATCGCCGTCCAGGGTTATCTGAAGAAGGCTGCCGAAGGCAAATACACCGAGGCGCTCGAGCTCATCAAGCGCGATAATCCTTTCCCCGCCGTGTGCGGCCGCATCTGCAACAGGCGTTGCGAAGATGCCTGCACACGCGGCACCATCGACCAGCCTATCGCCATCGACGCTGTCAAGAAATTCATCGCCGAGCAGGACCTCAAGGCGGAGACCCGTTTCGTCCCCGAGGTGAATACCTGCTCCAACGTTCTGGACCGCTGGCCGGAGAAGATTGCCGTCATCGGCGGCGGCCCCGCCGGCCTCAGCTGTGCCAACTATCTGGCCACCATGGGTTACAGGCCGACAGTGTTCGAGAAGAACGAGGAGCCCGGCGGAATGCTCCGCTACGGCATCCCTTCATACAAGCTTGAAAAGGATGTCATCGCCGCCGAGATTGACATCATGAAGGAGATCGGTGTGGAGATCCGGACCGGAGTCGAGGTCGGAAAGGACATCACCATCGCGCAGTTGCGTGAGCAGGGCTACAAGGCGTTCTACGTGGCCATCGGCTGCCAGGGCGGGCGACTGCCGGGCATTCCCGGCGAGGCCCTGCCCGGCACCACGACAGCCATTGATTTCCTCCACGACGCCAATACCGGCAAGGTGAAAGTCTCCGGCAATGTCGTCGTCGTGGGCGGCGGCAATGTCGCCATCGACGCGGCGCGCGTGGCGAAGCGCAGCGGCGCGTCCTCGGTCACGATGCTGTCGCTCGAGACCGAGGACATCATGCCCGCTTCGCTCGAGGAGCGCACCGAGGCCCGTGAGGACGGGGTCGTCCTGAACCCCGGCTGGGGTCCGAAGGAAGTCCTCGGCGACGGCAAGGTCACGGGCATAGTCTTCAAGAGATGTACGTCCGTGTTCGATGATGACCACAAGTTCGCGCCGAAATATGATGAGGACGAGCTCATTACCCTCGATGCCGACATGGTCATTTTCGCCATCGGCCAGACCGTGGTGTTGAAAGACCTCTTGAAAGACACCAAGGTGGAATTCTTCCGCGGGGTGTATCCAGTCGCGGACAAGCTCACCTACCAGACCGCAGAGGAGGATATCTTCGTTGGCGGCGACGTGTTCACCGGACCGAAATTCGCCATCGATGCGATTGCGGCCGGCAAGGAAGCTGCCGAGTCGCTGCACAGGTACGTGCAGCACGGCCACATGACCATCGGCCGCAACCGCCGCGACTTCATCGAACTCGACAAGTCCGACATAGTGGTCGAGTCCTACGACAACTCCTCGCGTCAGGATCCCGGCGTGACGCCGGCCAAGGATCCCTTCCGCGAGTACCACAACACCCTCACCGAGGAGCAGGTCCGCAAGGAGACAGCGCGCTGCCTCTCTTGCGGCGCCTCAGTAGTGGACGAGAACAAGTGCATCGGCTGCGGCGTCTGCACCACGAAGTGTGGTTTCGACGCCATCCACCTGCACCGCGTCCATCCGGAGGCCAGCCACCTTATCACCTCCGAGGACAAGTTCAGCGGCATCCTCCCGTACATGCTCAAGCGCACCGGCCGCATCATCTTCAACAAGAAATAGGATGCACGAGCTGGGGATAGTATTCTACATCATCCGCGACGTCAAGGAAGCTGCCGAGGCGAACCATGTGGAGCACGTGTCAGCCGTTGTTATGAACATCGGCGAGGTGTCCACCGTCGTCCCGGAGTACCTCACCGACTGCTGGAGGTGGGCCGCCGACAAGGAGGACCTGTTGAGGGGGAGCGAGCTCAGGATCAACATCATCCCGGCGGTGACGCATTGTGAGGGCTGCGGCAGGGAATATGAGACCGTCCGCTACGGACGGACCTGCCCGTCCTGCAGCAGCGGGAATACCTATCTCCTGCGTGGAAATGAAGTGGAAATCAAAGAAATAGAAGTACCGAACAATTAAAGACCATCAGAATATGTGTTGTTTCTTAGTCCCTTTGGCCCAGGCAGTCGCCACCAGCGCATGCCGCAAGGGCATTGAGAGGTCCGGCCGCGGCCTGGACGGCAGCCCTTTCAGGCGCCATCTCCCCGCTTTGGAGAAGATGCTGTGGGGTGGATCCGTGATGCTTGTCGTCGACCATATCATCAACGGGGAGCTTACGTGGCGGTTCCCCTTCTTCACCGCCCTGGACCAGGTCGGCGGAGGGGCGGTGATGCTCCGCGAACTCCTCACCGTCGGACTGCCTATGTCAGTTGTCCTTACGGCCGTCTGGGCGGTTTATGCCCTGGTCAAGGACCGTAGCCACAAAACCGCAGCTTTATAACCAATAATAATCACTAAAACCAACTGCAATGTTTTTCCAAGTCTATGGCGAACATGCGTTCGCCCAGTGGGGGATGCTGCTGGTCGTACTTCTCGGCCTCATCCTTCTGAATGAATTCGCACGCCGGACCAAGGCCGGCGGCATCATTACCTTCCTGGCCATACCGCTGGCCCTCACCGTTTACTTCCTTGCCATATGGATCGGTGTCAGGACCGGGAAACAGTGGGCCCTGGAGAACCAGACCCATGTCTATATGCAGGGATGGTTCCACTATGCCAAGCTATACGCCGCGACAGCAGGGTGTATCGGCTTCATGATGATCAAGTACAAATGGGGCATCGGTGCAAAGCACTGGTTCAAGCCATTCCCGTTCATCATCGTGGCCATCAACATCCTCATCGCCTGCGTCTCCGACTTCGAGTCCGCTGTGATGGGATGGAACAAATGGTGGCTCACATCCGAAGGCGTATGGCAATACGGCGGATGGCACAATGTGATGAACGGAGTAGCCGGTATCCTCAACATCTTCTGTATGACCGCATGGTGGAACGTCTATGCCTCCAAGGACAAGAAGGATATGATCTGGGCCGACATGACCTGGGTGTACATCGTCATCTACGATATCTGGAACTTCGCCTACACCTACAACTGCCTGCCTACCCATAGCTGGTACTGCGGTATCGCACTTCTTCTCGCCCCGACCGTCGCAGCCCTCTGCTGGAACCGGGGAGGCTGGATCCAGAACCGCGCCAACACCCTCGCCATCTGGTGCATGTTCGCCCAGGTGTTCCCGCTCTTCCAGGAGACCTTCAAGGACGGCCGCCAGTGGTTCAACTGGGCTACGCTTCCCGTCCTTTATCCGGAAGGCGTAGACACCATCGAGAAGCTCTATGCTGCAGGAGGCCAGGCTGCCGTTGACGGCATTGTAGGCACATCCGTGGATCCGTCGGTGGTAGCCGCCAATCCTTCGATGATGGTATTCATCAGCGCCCTCGCGCTGGTCACCAACATCATCGCCCTCGGATACATCATCTATGTCTCCAAGAAGCGTCACATCAACCCTTACAAGGAGGATGTGTTCGTGAACCAGAAGTACTACAAGGACGCCATGGCACGCGCAGACCTGTCATAGTGTGTCCCTTATGACCAAGGCGGCCATGGCTCATCCGAGCATGGCCGCTTTCTTTTTTACCGTTTCATCATTATAACTATCACATTTTTATGCCTATATTTGCAAAATATTTACATCAGCTATTGATTGCTGAGTATAACTTGACATAAAACAAAGCTAAAAGTATATCGTAATGAAACGGTTTTTACTTCTTGCTGCCTTGTCGATTGTGGCAGCAGTATCTTGTTCCAAGGGGCCCCAGTCTCCCTTTGCACACAGAGTGGCAGATTATGCCGTAGTGACTTTTGAAGCACCTGACCTGAGCGGTATCACCGACAATGGAAAGGAAGTCCTCAGGCTTTACCGTTATGCTGCCGACGTGGTCGATTCCATCTATTGGCAGCAGTACTTCGGAGACCGTCAGGCTCTGCTTGACGGGATCGAAGATCCTTACCAGAAGACCTTTGCCGAGATCAATTACGGCCCCTGGGACCGCGCTGACGGCAGTTCTTTCGTCGAGGGCTATGGCGACCGCCCTGCCGGGGCCGGTTTCTATCCTTCCGACATGACTGTGGCAGAATTCAATGCATGGGACAATCCTGACAAGGACAGCCCCTACACGCTTGTCCGCCGTGCCGCTGACGGCTCCCTTGAGACCGTCTGGTATCACGATGCGTTCAAAACCTATATCGACAAGATCGAGAACGCCCTGAAGGTGGCTGCCGATGTCACCATCAAGCCCAGCGTGAGGAAGTATCTCCTCGCCAAGGCCGAGGCCCTCAAGACCGACAACTATTATGAGAGTTCCCTCGCATGGCTCGACATGGATGACAGCAAGATGGACCTTGTCATCGGTCCTAACGAGGTCACTGACGACCAGCTGCTTGGCATCAAGCGCTCATACGAGGCCTATGTCCTCCTCAAGAATGAGGCAAAGACCAATGAGCTGATGCAGTATGTATCCCGTATCAGCGAGCTGCAGGAAGACCTGCCCGGCGACCCGGCTTATAAGGCTTTCCAGCCCGGAGCCGGTTCGAACATCTTCTCCTGCGATGCATTGTACTATGCAGGTAAGGCTAATGCAGGCGTCAAGGTCATTGCCCTGAACCTGCCCTTCGATGCTGACGTCCAGAGGGATCGCGGTACCCGTACCATCCTGCTTCAGAATGTCATCCAGTCCAAGTTCAACTACATCATCAAACCTACTGCCGAGCGCCTTCTGGACGCTGAGACCGCTGAGCATGTCTCTTCGGATGCTTTCTTCTGGAATATCGTTTTCCGTGAGGTGGCTCATGGCCTTGGTGTAAAGGAAACCGTGAACGGCAAGGGCAGCGTTGATCAGGCACTTGGAAGCGCCGCCGCTACCTTCGAGGAGCTGAAGTCGAACGCCGCCGGCGTGCTCCTTGTCAGCAAGCTTCAGAAGCACTTCAACATCCGCAACCACTATTTCTCCAAGGATGACGCCCTTACCACCTTCTTCGCGTCCCTCGTCCGCTCCGAGCGCTTCGGTGAAGCCTCCGCCCTCGGCAGGAGCAGCGTGATCATCTACAACTATCTCAACGAGGCCGGTGCCTTCAAGCACAAGCCTTCGGGACAGTATGACCTGGATCTGGATAAGATGGAAAAAGCTCTCTCCGATCTCACCGCCTTCGTCCTCAAGACACAGGCCACCGGCGACCGTGACGGAGCCCTGGCGTTCGAGAATAAGTACTCGAAGCGCAGCGCAGACTACGAAATCGACCTTCGCAACCTGCGCATCGAGATGATCCCTGCGGACATCACCCTGAAATTCAAGCAGTAACGGTTTACAACCGATAGGAGTAATAACACGGTGGAGCCGTAAGGCTTCGCCGTGTTATTCTTTTTTCAGCTCCTCAGCCGGATTAGTGCGCGCTGCCTTTAGTGTTTGCCAGAGGACGGATACGAAGGCGATTAGGACGGCGAGCATCGCCGCAGATACGAAGATCCACGAGTAATCCGTGATCCTTTCCGCATATCTTTCCAGGAACCGGCTGACAAGGACGATTGAAACGGGAATGCCGACCGCAATGGCGACGAGGATCAGAACCATGTAGGAACGGATGGCGCGGATGGTTTCTCCCTTCATCTCACTGCCGAAAACCTTGCGAATGGCAATGTCTTTGGTATACCGGGCTGCGAACCACGTACTCATGGCCACGAGGCCCAGCATGGCCAGGAATACGGCCACCAGCGCGAACAGCGTGACGATCTTCGTATAACGGTGCAAATCCGCATAGTCCGCCGCGAAGATTTCTTCCAGATACCCGCATTGGTTATCCCAGGAGTTGCCCAGGTCATAATAACCTGTCGTTTCCTTGTAAAATTGCGAGACGATGCTCGAGAAATCCCTCTTGAAGGCCGCGTGGTCGGAACCGGTTTCTATCAGGATTCCATTCAGGTACTCTTGGGTAGAGGTAATCAGCACACCCGGGAACGACTGGGAAAAATAACGGGCGTACGGATCCTCCGTATTCGCCGCGAAACGCCGGAAGGTTTCCAGGATTCCGCCCATCTCGGAAGTCTCGTCCCGTTCGGACGGAAGGAGGCGGTCGATATCGGGATTGTCCCGGTTGACGCCCCCTTCATGGGCCAGTTCTTCCGTAGGCCAGAAGGTATTCGGTTTCACCTGGGTGTATCCCTCTTTCACCCGGAACCCCAGCAGCCTGAAAGCTAGTGTGTCGCAGATGATCAAGTGGATCATCGTTTCCTCTGTAGGGCCCACGGTGATGGTATTCAAATGAGTCGGGATCCCGTCCGTGTAGCCGATACGCCTGACTTCGGGCAAAGTTGAAAACCTGTCTCCCAGCAAATGGACCTCCCGGGAATCGTAAGAGGAAGGATGGTAATAGAAGAGATCCTCAGCAGGAGAAATGCCGACATTCAGGGTCTCGAGATGGCGCAGCTGCGCCTGGAACGCAAGGGCCATGCAAACGAGCACGACGGCAAGCACGGTCTGGGCGATGATACATGCTTTGTTGAAGCCCATCTTGAGACGTTTCCGGATGTTCCCGCTGATCACCTCTATGGGTTGGAAGGAAGAAAGCATCCAGGCGGGAAGAAATCCGGCCAGGCCTCCTGCCAAAAGCACGGTTGCAACCGAGATGAGCCAGAACATGGGGCCAGGGTACACGCGGAATGCTACCGGAATCCCTTCGGGGCGGATGCTGTTGAGATCGGGAACGATCGCCCAAGCAAGTAAAACGGCCAGAACGTAGCATACGGCCGTGAATGCGATGGATTCCAACAGGATACGGCCGAAAATGTGCGTTCTCCCTTCGCCCAGGAGGCGCCTTGTCGCCATCTCCTTCGCCCGGGCTCCGGAAACGGCCGAGCAAAGATTCATGTAATTGAGGATGGCCGATAGCAGCAGGACCAGGCCGAGCACGACGAGAACATTCAGATAGAGTCGGTTACCCTGGCGGATTCCGGAAATATCGTCCGGTGAAAAGTACATTTCCCGGTATTCCGTCGCCATTATGTCTTCGCCGCCCCGACGGTCCAGGGTAGGTCCCACCAAGGAGATGAACTTCTCAGAGAAAGCCGCCAGGTCGGCTCCATCCACCATCGAAGCCAGCACGTGAACCGTCTCTTCGACACTTGTTTCCCGCCTGTTGGAAGCACGGATCGCCTTCGGAGCGGTCAGGTCGGCTTCCATCGGGCAGAACACGTCGAAAGATTCGAGAATGGAATAATCCGCATCTTCCAGAATGGCCACAATCTCGGCTTTCTCCTTCTCACCCCCATATTCTCCATAGCTTTCGAAACCAATGCTGATATGCTTTCCAAGGGCTTCGGTAAAAGGAAAGAGCCTGGCTGCGGCCGATTCTGAAAGGGCAATCCCCTGCCCGCCATAGAGAGACTGAATACTCCCTTCCTTGACACGGAGATGGAGAAGGTCCAATAACCGGGTGTCCGCAACGAGAACAGGGGCGCGCGAAAGCTCATCTCCCGCTTGCACGGATAGCCTGGGCAGTATAAAAGCAACAGCCTCTTCGATTTCAGGCAGCGAAGCCAAGGCCTCCATTTCCCTGTACTCCAGGTAAGGCATGCCCTTGGGCCCCAGGATGTAAAGATTCTTGCCGCCGGGAACCTCTCTCGCTATGGTGAGCTGGTCTCTAAGCGAGGACCCGATCACAATCACGAACGCCAAACTCACGGCCAGACCCACCGCCTCAATGGCGGTGTAGAGCTTGTTGCGGGAGAGGAATTTCAAGTAACTCTTCATGTCTATTCTTTCTTCAGTTCCTCCGCCGGATTGGTCTTGGCTGCCTTCAACGTCTGCCAGAGGACAGCGAGGAAGGAGATGGCCAGGGCGATGACAGCCCCGACGACAAATACCCAGCCGTAGTGGTCGATCCGATACCAGAACTGGCGCAAGTACCGTTCGGACAGGAAGATAGCAATAGGTATGCCGATGAGGACTGCGATTCCGACCAGGATCATGTATTCGCGCACTGAACGTCCTGTTTCCGAGGTGACGGTGCCGCCGAAGACCTTGCGGATGGCGATGTTCCGGGTCTGCATTCCGGTATAATAGGCACTCATCGCAACCAGGCCCAGCAAGGATATAAGGGTCGCCAGGAGCATGAAGAGTTCGATCAGGCTGATGAAGTTGCGCGTCGATTCCATACTCTTCTCGATCAGCTCCGGAATATAACCGTAATACTTTTCCCCGTATTCTTCCTCCCCCGTGAACCGGAGGCTCTCGCTGCGCCCGATCTCTTTCAGTTCAGCTCTGACTTCGTCATCGAAGCGGTTCAGTTTCAGGACGACCGTCGAGTTGTACTCCAGATTCTCTATGGACACGACGCCGATCTGGTTGCCTTCCACCTCGGAAGGACCTTTGACGGCATAATCCTTTATGATTCCTCCGACATGGGAGTTTCCCAGGAAAAATGTAAAGGCCTCCGGCAGGCTGGGGTTCTCTTCATCAAGGGAGAATACCTTGGCTGCAGATTCTGTGAACCACAGGGAGTTCATCCTCGGGGTTCCGAAATCCTTCACCATCCCGAAACCAAACATGTCGAATGCATCCTCGTCACATTGGAGTACACCCACGAAGACTTTCTGCCCTTCGACTACCGTGGAGAGATTCATTTGACCATGGCTCGGGAAACCGTTGCTGGTGCCGATCCTGTCGACATAGGGCTTTTGCGCCAGGATATCTTTCCCCACCGTTCCGCTCGAGATGTAGTACAGTTCATCCACATCCGCCCCTATCGGCATATTGACCATGTGATTGTATTGGAGTTCCATCACCAGGGCGAGGGAGATCAGCGCAACGGTGATCACATTCTGGATGATGATGAAGACTTTGGCCAAGACCGTCTTTGTCTGCCGGCGCTGCTCCCCCTTGATGACTTCAACCGGCTTGTAGCGGGAAGTCATCCATGCGGGGACCAGGCCGGATACCAGGCCGATCAAGACGGCCAGCAAGGCATAGGCGCCCAGATAAAGCGGTGAAGCAGACACATCGAGACCGATATCACCAGCCATGTATCTGTTGAAAACAGGCTCCAGTGCCCGGGCAAGCAGAAACGCTATGGCCAGGCAGACTGCGACAAAGAGGACGGACTCCGAGACATATCTCCAGCGAATCCGGCTCCCGGACTCTCCCAGCGTGGAACGGATGGCCATTTCCTTGGCCCGTTTGCCAGCCAGGGCCACGCTTAGGTTGATGTAATTGAACAGTGCGGAAGCCAACAGCAGGATTCCGACGGCGATCAAGGCATATACCAGCGAGGAGTTGCCCTGTTTCGTGACACTTCCCGCCTTGAAGAAATAGAGGTCCTTGAACGGCATCGTCATCGAACGCTCCGGTTTGTTGGTCGAGTACATCTGGGAGAATTCCCTGGTTACAACCGTGTCGATAAGTGTCCTTACTGCTTGATGATCGGCCCCTTCCCGGAACCGGACCAGAACAAGGTCCACCGGAATGGTGAATTCGGACGTGGAGGGCGCATCGGGCTCATTGAAAGCGCGATAGATATCGCCTTCTTGCAGGATCGACCTTTCATTCACCCGGATGACACCCCCGACAATGCACGTGTCATTGCGAACAGTGATGGCCTTGCCAACCGGATCCATATCCGGAGATATCCTCCTTGCGAACTTCTCGCCCAGAAGCACCTGATTCCTATCCTGCAAGACACTCGCATCCCCGGAGATGAAGGTCTGGGGCAGGAACTCGAAGATCTCCGGATCGATCTCGTAGACATCGGGGTTCCCTTGCACCTTTCCGCCATTGAACCAGGCCGCAGTTCCGTACATATTGATCCTTCCTGCCGCCTCGACATCCGGGACACGGTCCACCACCGCAGCCAACTCGCCTGGCCAGGCGGAAATCCAATCCTGCCCGCTGGTCAGCGCATAAAGGCGTCTGTAGTCCTTCGCTTCCCGCGTAACTGCGAATTGTTGCCACGTGTAACAGGCGATGATGATCACGAACGCCAGGCTCACGATGAGCCCCACCGCCTCGATGGCGGTGTACAGCTTGTTGCGGGAGAGGAATTTTATATAACTCTTCATTTTTTATTTTGTATCTTTGTGGAAACTCAGCGATATGCAAATCCTTCAGCATCCCATTTCCAGAACAGAGCTCGAGAGCATTGCCGGGAACACTTTCGGAGACATGGTCAAAGCCGTCGCCGATGTTGAGCGCGGCATTATGGCCATTGATGCCGATTTGCATGCCGATTTGGAGCGAATGCTGCTGGAAGACGGTTCCACCCCGGAAAACCTTTGGGGCTTCAATCTCTGGGTAGCGGAAGAAGGCGAGGACTTCATCGAATTCGATTCGCTCATCAATATCCGCGCTTGGCAGGGTAATCCAACACGGGATGTTGTTGACCCGGAGGTTCGGGATACCATCAAATCCATTGTCAATACTTTCATTACAGCATAGGTGCAGCATTCTTCCCTGGAAAACGGCCGTTGGGCCGAACTGTCTTTCCCGCAGCAGATGGCAAACATCGGCAGTGAGACTTCCCGTGTGCTTAAAGCACTGGAAGCCGGGAAAGAAAGCCGTGCCGAGAGTGCCTTTGCGCGTTTCCAGGAACTGATCGACCTTACCATCCGGTATGGGAGGCAGGACGAAAGCAAAACGGCCCGCAGCGCCATGTGGGAGGAGCTTTGCCGTTTCCGGGAATTGTACTGTGCTGCATTCGAAGAGCGCAATCTCTCCGAACTGGCCGCCGCTAACCGGTATTTGGACCTGTTTGCTTCCATACGATAGTCTGCCATCCTGAGCACAGCGAAGGGTCTATTCTTTTTTCAGTTCTACCGCCGGATTGGTCCGGGCGGCCTTCAATACCTGCCAGATAACAGAGACAAAGGCGATCAGTCCTGTGAGGAGCACGGCTGCTACAAATACCCACCAATAGCCCTCCAGCCGGTAAATGAAGTCTTTGAGGTATTCCTGGACCGCATAGACGGCGATTGGAATGCCGATGACGCAAGCAATCCCCACCATGATCATGTACTCACGGATCGTGCGACCCGCTTCCGTCTCTATCGTTCCTCCAAACACCTTCCGGACGGCGATGTCGCGTGACTTTTCATCGGCATAATAGGTGCTCATGGCCACCAGGCCCAGCAAGGCGATGAGAATGGACAGGAGCATGAAGATTTCCACTAGCCTCATATTGTTGCGGGCCGGTTTCCAGGCCTCAGCGATATTCTCGTCAACCCAGAAGGCCAAGTTATCGTAGACCTGCTTGCCCTTGATGTAGTTATCGTAAGCTTCCATGATCTGCGCTTTCGCCGCTTTCCGGTCCGGGGTGGTTTCCATGACCCATCCGGCGAAAGGAATGTCCTCAGAACGCATCAGCGAAACGATGGCTAAGTCTTCTTCTCCCATATTGGCGTTGTTGGTCGGGAAAGATTTG
>ONNK01000064.1 GCA_900319185.1 uncultured Bacteroidales bacterium | reverse complement strand
TTCATCGGCGCGGATTTTTTCGTTATTTCTCGCGTCATGCAACATTTCGGTGACAAAACGCATCTTATTACACGGGTGACAGCCCGGAAACCAACTTCGGAACCTTTATTAGTTTAGTGATGTATAAGAAGTTATTGATCATCCTTTTATTTGCAGGAGTGTTGTCTTCGGGGATTAGAGTTTCTGCGCAGGACCAGAATAGTTATTCCCGTTTTGAATTGTCTGCTTCCACCGGACTTGTTATGACCGGTATGCCCAAGAATGATGCATCGCCTTCTTCGCTGCCACTGGTTTATGATGTGACAGGCAAGTTCTTCACAAAGCCTTGGCTGTCCCTCGGCCTGTCCGTGGGTAATAATCGTGATGTATACTGGGGTGATGATCTGGAAATATGGCTGACCCCTTCCATCGATTTCCACTGGCTTAGGAAGAGTTCCTTTACGGCTTATTCTGGAATAAGTTATACGATCCCCATGAATGGGAACTGGAAAGGTATGTTATCTGGAGAATGGTATCAGGGATTTGAATATACTCCCATTGGCATTACATTCGGGCATTCGCTCTTCGGCCTGGCCGAGTTGGGATTCGGTCCGAGATATTTCCCGCTTCGGCTGGGAATAGGTTACCGCTTCTGACAGACTTATTCAAGAAAAAGCTATTCTCCACGATAAGTGGAATTGAAACGTGCGAGGACATTCTCCTCGTACGTTTTTGTTACGGGGAGGGGAGGGATGGCGTCGTTGTCGAGCTCGAGGATGTAGTTGTCCCGGAGTTTGCGCAGGACACGCACATGCTCCATGTTCACGACGTACTTGCGGTTGCAGCGGATGAGCTCGCTGTCCGCGAAGCTCTCCTCGATAGTCTTGAGCCGGCAGCGGAGCATGTACTGTTTCATGTCACCGAGGTTGTCGGTATACCAGACTTTTACGTAGTTGTCGTCGGACTCTATGTAGTAGAGGTTCGAGGATGTCACCGACAGGCGCAGCGCGCCGGAGCTGTCGAAGAGGGTGATCTTCTTCTCCTCCCGGGGAGGAAGGACCTCGTCCGTGACGACGGTGCTGTAGTTGAGCACGCGGATGGTGTTGTCCTTGTCGATGATGGCGAAGTACATGCCGCAAATGACGTAGGGGACGGCCAGGGTCATGATGCAGTAGATGAACGACCTGAAGAACACCAGATACCAGGTTTCACCGCCATTGTCGATGATGCCGAGGGAGTTGCCCTTGATGGTGAAGATGGTGTAAAGGGTGCAGATCGCAAATATCTCGACGAGGTTCCAGAGTATGTAGCCGATGAAGGTGGGACGCTCCGCACGCTTGCGGTACGTGATGAACAGCACGCGCTTGCTGACTATCACCAGGGTGAGTGCAAGGAGGTAGAACAGCACGGTGAAACCGAAGGCTTCGGTAGCCCGCAGCTCGAACCAGGCGTTGTGCGAGAAGGGGATGCTGAACATAAGGAAGAACAGCGAGAAGAAGGCGGTGAATGTCACCGTCGCAACCAGCTGGTATTGCCCCAGGAGATACCCCGGTATCCTTTCCTTCAGCGTGAACATATCTGCAAAGATAAGTAAAAATTGCTATATTTGCGGACTCGAAAGTATATATGATTCTATGGAGAAACGCGTTGTCATCACCGGACTCGGTGTCATATCCTCCGTCGGAAACGATATCCCGACTTTCTGGAACAACCTGTTGAACGGCGTCTGCGGTATTCAGACCATCACAGACTTTCCCACCGACGGCCTTCCGGTCAAGATAGGCGGCAGGGTCAAGGATTTCGACCCGGACCGCTACGGAATAGATAAAGCCTTCATGCGCAAGCAGGACTGGTTCACCATCTACGGAGTGGCTGCCGCCGCCCAGGCGATGGAGGATTCGGGCCTGGTTCCCGAAGGCGATGGCAGCAACATCGACCCTTTCCGTCTGGGGGTTTACGTAGGCTCCGGTATTGGGGGGTTCAACGTCATCATCCGTGAGACGGAGAAGTTCCTGCAGGATCCTTCCGGCCAGTGGATATCCCCGTTGTTCGTCCCTACGATGATCTCCAACATAGCAGCCGGCAACATTGCCATCAGGCAGCAGGCCAAGGGGCCCTGCATCAATGTAGTGACCGCATGCGCCACCTCCACCAACACTATCGGCGAGGCGTTCAGGGCCGTCAGGCACGGCTATGCCGATGCCATCATCGCAGGAGGTACGGACCAGTGCACTATACCTATAGGACTGGCCGCTTTCGCCAATGCCAAAGCCCTCACCAAGGCCGAGGACCCCAACTATGCGTCTCTCCCTTTCAACGCCAACAGGGGCGGTTTCGTGATGGCGGACGGCGCCGCTACGCTCATCCTCGAAGAGTATGAGCACGCGGTCGCGCGCGGAGCGAAGATTTATGCCGAGATGGTGGGCTACGGCAGTACCTGCGACGCCTACCACATGACCGCGCCGCGTCCGGACGGAACCACTCAGGCAGAGTGTATCTCGCTCGCGATCCGCGAGTCCGGATTCGATCCTGACAAGGATGTCGTCTACATCAACGCCCACGGCACCGGCACCAAACTCAACGATGCCGCCGAGACCAGCGCCTGCAAGATCGCTTTCGGAGATTATGCATACAAGTGCCACATCAGCTCGACGAAGTCGATGCACGGCCATATGTTCGGCGCCACCGGCGCAGCCGAAGCCATCGCCACTATCCTTGCCCTCAGGGACGGCATCGTGCCCCCGACCATCAATCTCGACTGCCCCGATCCGGAATGCGACCTCGACTACACGCCCAACAAGGCTGTCAAGGCTGACCTCACATTGGGATTCTCCAATTCCTTCGGCTTCGGCGGGCATAATGCCTGCATAGCCTTCCGGAAGTTCTGATAAAAACGTATATTTGTGGTCAAACTGCATTGACCATGAAATACTTTTTCCGCATCGTAGCCGCCGTGGTCCTTCTGGCGGCTTCCGTGGCGGCACAGGCCCGTCCCAACTATCAGAACTTCAAGGTATCCATCTACACCCGTGCGTATGAGGTGCAGAGGATGGCGGACCAGCATTGGCTGGACTCTACCTGGAACGTCATCTCCTCCCAGATGAAGGTGGACAAGATCTATCTCGAGACCCATCGCGACCAGCTCATTGTCGACCGCCCCACCATGGAGAAGGCCATCAAGTTTTTCAAGCAGAAGGGCTTGGAGGTCGCGGGCGGCATCACTTACACCATCAGCGAGGCCAATTCGTTCGAGACATACTGCTACAGCGACCCTGTCGAAAGGGCCAAGGCCAAGGAGATAGCCGAGTACACGGCGAGCCTGTTCGACGAGGTCATACTCGACGATTTCTTTTTCCACGACTGCAAGTGCGAGTACTGCATCGAGGCCAAGGGGGACAGGAGCTGGACGGAGTACCGCCTGGAGCTCATGCAGGACGCCGCACAGAACGTCGTCCTGGGTCCCGCCCACGCGGTCAATCCCAAGTGCAAGGTCGTCATCAAGTACCCCAACTGGTATGACCATTTCCCGGCGTTGGGATTCGACCTTGACTACGGTCCGAAGCACTTCGACGGCATTTATACGGGTACCGAGACCCGCGACGCCGTCAGCAGCGACCAGCACCTGCAGCCCTATCTGGGATACAATATCTGGAGATATTTCGATAACCTCAATCCTGGCCACAACGGTGGCGGCTGGGTGGATACGGGTGGCATGCGATATATCGACCGTTACAGCGAGCAGCTGTGGCTGACGCTCTTCGCCAAGGCTCCTGAGATGACGCTTTTCGATTACAGGCAGTGCCTCAACGTCATTGGCGAGCGCTACCGCGCCCCCTGGCAGGACCAGGGCACCAGTTTCAGTTTCGATGACATGGTGAAGTACAACGAGAAGTCCGCCAAGGGTATACCCATGACCGTCGCACGCGCTGCAGGTTACACCCTTGAGACTGTGGACAAGACCATCGGATTCCTAGGCAATCCCGTCGGCATCAAGAGCTACAAGCCCTATCAGTCCACGGGAGAGGAGTTCCTTCAGAACTATTTCGGCATGATCGGGCTCCCTATAGAGATGGTCCCTTATTTCCCCGAGGAGGACAACTTCATGATCCTTACCGAGCAGGCGGCTTTCGATCCGGACATCGTGGCGAAGATTGAAAAGCAGTTGAGGGGAGGCAAGGACGTCCTCATCACGTCCGGGCTGCTGAGGGCGCTTCAGGACCGCGGCATCCGGAATATCGTCGACATCGAGTACACCGACCGCAAGGCCATGGCCACCGCCATCAAGGCCGGCTATGCCGGGATGACCGATACCGAGAAACCTATCCTGATGCAGCAGATCGGCTACAAGACCAATGATTCGTGGGAGATGATATCGGGCATGGACGGAGGTCTCGGCTGGCCCATCCTTCACAGGGGCCTGTACGGCAATGCCAACCTCTACGTCCTCGTGGTTCCGGACAATTTCTCTGACCTGTACCGCTTCCCGGCATCTGCCCTCAATATCATCCGCCAGACGGCAAGTGCCCGTACCATGCCTGTCTACTTAGAGGGCCCCGCCTATGTCAGCCTGTTCGTCTATGACAACGACACCTTCATCGTCGAGTCGTTCCTCGACGAATCGGTGGATGTCGACATCGTGTCGACCGGTGCTGTAAAGGGATTGACGGACCTGCTCTCCGGCACGGAACTGCAGGGGCGCGTCAAGCCTATGATGGGCCGTCGTGGCGCCACCGGCTCCAGCCAGTCATCCTTCACCCTTACGGTCAAGCCGCACTCTTACCGGGTCCTCCGGATCGAGAGATAGAGATTATTTGCGGTTCTTCTTCTTGGTACGCAGGTGGTTGACACTCTCGGCCACCATGATATCCGATGCTATGCCCCTGGCTGCCAGGAGGTCGAAGATGAATGCGACGATGGGGAAGACCGCCGTCAGGCGGAATACCAGCGAGTCGTCCGCGGTGAAATAGTCCACGGCGATCCAGGCCTGCAGCGCAAGCGTGATGATCGCTGCGAGCACGGCGGTCCGCATCTGGAAAACGCGGAAACGGAAGGCCGTGAGAGCCAGGAAGTCCAACAGTACGATGACTATCATGAGGATGACGTACGGGACGTACGCCGTGTATTTGATTTCCTGTACGAAATCACCGTCAGCGCCCGGCACGACAGCCTTCAGGCTGAACAGCATGGCGGCCATCAGGCCGGTGGCCAGCGCCAGATACAGGGTTTGCATTCTCTGCCACATGGTAAAATTTTTTAAAATCTTTTTGCAAAAATAGTGAAAATCAGGGATAAAAAGCTATATTTGTAAGAAATGCCCATATGCGCGAATGCGCGGGCGTGCAATTGGTTAGACATCCGGTTAGTGTAAAGTAGTGCTATGGAACGTATGATCTACGTCAGCGACGTTACCATGAAGCAGGCCGTCGGCCTGCCTGGTGAGTCGCTCTCCTTCCGCCAGAAAATCGAGCTCGCGAAACTTCTCGACAAGCTCGGGGTGTCCGTCATCGAGACCGCTCCCATCAGGAACGGCCGGTCCGACAGCCTCCTCGTGAAGTCCCTCGCATCCGCCATAAAGGACAGTACCCTTGCCGTTCCCGTCGACATCATGTCGCCGGAGAATGCGCAGGAGGCGTGGAATGCCCTGCGCGATGCCGCGCATCCGCGTCTGCAGGTGTGCGTGCCCGTCAGTGCAGTACAGATGGAGTATCTATGCCATCTGAAGCCGGCTGATATCCTGGCCCTTATAGGTCGTATGGTGTCCGCCTGTGCGGAGCTGTGCCCCGAAGTGGAGTTCGTGGCGGAGGATTCCGGACGCAGTGACAGCGATTTCCTCGGCGAGGCGGTCAAGGCCGCCGTGGCCGCAGGTGCGAAAGTCGTCACCGTCTGTGACGCCGCCGGCAACCTCCTGCCCGACGAGTTCCACTCCAGCGTGGCATGGGTGCGCCGCATGCTCCCGCAGGGCGTCAGGCTGGGAGTCCTGTGCTCCAACCTCATGTTCCAGGCCGACTCCTGCGCCATAGCCGCAGTGCGTGCCGGCGCGGACGAGATAAAGACCATGCCTTACGGCAATACTACCGTTTCGCTGAAGCGTTTCGTTAAGATACTGGATCTCAAATCCGACCTCTGCAAGGCCCGCAGCGGCGTCCGCGTCATAGACCTGGAGCGTACCGTGGGCCGTATCAGGCTCCTCTGCGAGGCCAAGCCTGCCAAGTCGTTCAAGCCCCTCGAGGGCCCCGACCTTGACAGGGACGCCCTTACGCTTACTTCCCACGACGACCGTGATGCCGTACTCAAGGTGGTTTCCAAGCTCGGCTATGACCTGAGCGGTGAGGATGCCGACCGTGTATACGAGACTTTCTCCCGCCTGGCGGCGAAGAGCGACGTCGTCGAGGCCAAGGAGCTCGACGCCATCGTCGCCTCCGTGGCATACCAGGTCCCTCCGACATACAAGCTGGAGAGCTATGTCATCAACTCCGGCAATATCATTTCCGCTACCTGCCACCTGCGTCTCCGCAAGGGTGAAGGCGTGCTTGAGAGCGTCTGTGTGGGCGACGGCCCTGTGGATGCGGCTTTCCAGGCCGTGGACAAGGTCGTCGGCCGCCAGTATGAGCTCGACGACTTCCAGATCCGCTCAGTCGCCGAGGGCCGCGAGGCCATGGGCGAGGCCGTCGTACGCCTGCGTTTCGACGGCAAGGTGTATTCCGGACGCGGCATCTCGCGCGACATCGTTGGTTCCAGCCTCATGGCTTATCTGAACGCCGTCAACAAGATGGCTTACGAGGAGGGTGAGGCATGAGACTGTCGTTTTCCACCCGCGGATGGATGGACCTCGCATGGGAGGACATCCTGGACAGCGCCTGCGAGATGCGTTTCACGGGCGTCGAGATGTACAACGTCCTCAAGTTCCCCGAGTTCACGGGAAAGGGAGGACCTCTCCACAAGTATTCCGTAGCCGCCTCGTACCGTGACATGCGCGAACGCGGTCTCCAGATCCCTTGCTTCGACTCGTCCAACGACCTATCCGAAGAGAACGAGGCGATGCTCCAGGATATGGAGGCGCTCATCCGGCTCGCTGCCGACATGCGCTCGCCTTATGTCTGCGCCTTCGCCAAGTCCGATGCGCCGGAAGTCATCCGCCGTAACCTCTCCCGCCTCGTCCCCGTGGCGGAGGAGTGCGGCATCACCATCCTGATCAAGACCAGCGGCATATATGCCAATACCGCGCTGTTGCGCGACTTGATGAACGACTTCGCCTGCGACCAGCTGGCGGCCCTTTGGGACGTTCATCATCCGTACCGCGACTTCGGCGAAAGCCCTGCCGACTCCATCACCAACCTTGGGGCCTATGTCAAGCACGTGCATCTCCGTGACAGCGACCAGTCCGGCGCATATACTGTCATCGGCGAGGGTGATTTCCCCGTCGGGGAAGTCATGAACGCCCTCTCGTCCATCGACTACGACGGCTTCGTCTCGCTCGAGTGGAAGCCTGAATGGATGGAAGACCTGACCGACAGGGAGGTCATCTTCCCGCATTTCGTCAACTATATGGAGCGTTTCGAACGCTCGCGTGACAAGAAGACCAAGCTCTACCCGAACCACGACGGTACGGGATTCTATATCTGGAAGAAGGACGAGCTCATCGACCTGACATTCCCGCAGGTGCTCGACCGCGTGGCGGACGAGTTCCCGGACCAGTACTGCTTCAAGTACACCACGCTGGACTATACCCGCACGTACCAGGAGTTCCGCGAGGACGTGGACAATTTCGCCCGTGCGCTCGTGTCCCTGGGCGTCAAGCCCGGCTACAAGGTCACCATCTGGGCTACCAACATTCCCGCATGGTACATCACTTTCTGGGCCACGGTCCGCATCGGCGCGATACTGGTCACGATGAACACCGCATACAAGTCTCACGAGGCGGAGTACCTGCTCCGCCAGTCCGATACGCATACGCTGGTGATGATCGACAGGGCGCTGGACTCCAACTACCGCCAGATCATCAACGAACTCTGCCCGGAGATCGCCGGCAGCGAGGCGGGGAAGCCCCTGCACTGCTCGCGCCTGCCGTTCCTCCGCAACGTCATCACCGTCGGGTTCCGCCAGAAAGGCTGCCTGACCTTCGACGAGGCCATGGCACGGCACGACCTGGTGCCGCGTGAGACCACGGCGGCCATGGCGGCCGCCGTCAATCCTGACGACGTCTGCAACATGCAGTATACCTCCGGCACCACCGGATTCCCCAAGGGCGTGATGCTCACGCATTTCAACGTCGTCAACAACGGCAAGTGCATCGGCGACCGCATGGGCCTGTCCACCGCGGACAGGATGATGATCCAGGTGCCGATGTTCCACTGCTTCGGCATGGTGCTGTCGATGACTTCGTCCATGACGCACGGTGCCACGATGTGCCCGATGCCGTACTTCTCCGCGAAGTCATCGCTTGCCTGCATCAACCAGGAGCGTATCACCTGCTTCAACGGAGTGCCGACGATGTTCATCGCTATGTTCAACCATCCCGACTACCGCAAGACCGACTTCTCGCACATGCGCACGGGCATCATGGCCGGTTCCGGCTGTCCTCCGGAGCTTATGCGCCGCGCTGCCCGCGAGGACGAGATGCATATGATAGGCATCGTCAGCGTGTACGGCCAGACCGAGACGGCTCCCGGCAACACCATGTCCGCTTGGACCGACCCTCTGGACGTCCGCACCGAGACGGTGGGTTATGCGTTCCCGCACGTCCTGTGCAAGGTCATCGATCCCGAGACCGGTCTCGAGGTGCCTCCCGGGGTGAACGGAGAGTTCTGCGCCAAGGGATACAACACCATGAAGGGCTATTACAAGATGCCCGAGGCCACGGTGCAGACCATAGACGAGGGTGGCTGGCTCCATTCCGGAGACCTGGCTGCCGTGGACGAGCACGGCAATTACCGGATCACCGGCCGTCTCAAGGATATGATCATCCGCGGAGGCGAGAATATCTATCCCAAGGAGATCGAGGAGTTCATCTATACCCACCCGAAAGTGAAGGACGTCCAGGTCATCGGCGTTCCGGACAAGAAATACGGCGAGGAAGCCATGGCATGCATCGTCCTCAAGGAGGGCGAGGAGATATCGGAGGCGGAGATGCGCGAGTTCATCGTGGCCCGTCTCGCCAGGCACAAGGTGCCGAGATACATCGAGTTCGTCGAGGGCTTCCCGATGAACGCCGCCGGCAAGATCCTCAAGTACAAGATGCGCGAGGAAGCCGTCGCGAAATATGGACTGGACAAGTAGTAATCAGTGATTCTGAGATGAAGAAGACAGTGACGCTGGACGGCAATGAAGCCGCCGCCGGAATTGCATACGAGTTTACTGAGATAGCAGCGATTTATCCTATCACCCCGTCGTCACCGATGGCGGAGCATACCGACTTCTGGTCCGCCAAGGGGCGGAAAAACGTCTTCGGACAGCCAGTGACCGTAGTCGAGATGCAGTCGGAGGCCGGTGCCATAGCCGCCGTTCACGGCGCGGCGCAGACCGGCACCCTGGCCACCAGTTTCACATCCAGCCAGGGATTGATGCTGATGATACCGGTGCTGCACCGCATCGCGGGTGAGCGTCTGCCGGTCGTGCTGCATGTGGCAGCGCGCACCGTGGGTACGCACGCCATGAGTATTTTCGGCGACCATTCCGACGTGATGTGCTGCCGCAATACCGGTTTTGCGATGCTCTGTACCGGAAGCGTCCAGGAGGTCATGGACCTCGCAGCCGTCGCGCACCTTGCGGCGCTCAAGGGCAGGACTCCGTTCATGCATTTCTTTGACGGATTCCGCACCTCCCACGAGATTGCGACGGTCGAGCAGGTCGACTCGGAGCGCCTGCGCGCGCTGCTGGACCGCGACGCGCTCGCGGCTTTCCGCG
>ONNK01000205.1 GCA_900319185.1 uncultured Bacteroidales bacterium | reverse complement strand
CCTCTCCAACATGACTTGTGAGAATCTTGTCATGAAGTTCGCAGACCCGCGCAGGGCCGCACTCATCCTCCCCGCCGAAGAGGAGGCTGAGAACGAGAAGATCTGCGGTATCATCATGCCGGTGGCCATCTGACACTGATATGGAACTGAAACTCAACAGGCCGTTGCTCTTCTTCGACATAGAGAGCACCGGCCTTAATATTGCCTCTGACTCCATCATCGAGCTCAGCTTCGTCAAGGTTTTCCCTGGCGGGGAGCAACGTATCAAGACCTGGAAGATCAAGCCCTGGGACTATGAAGCGCGCTGCCAGCGGCCCATAGCCCCGAGCGCAAGCGCCGTTAACGGCGTCCACGATGAGGACCTTGTGAACTGCCCGAGATTCTGCGACGTCGTGGACGAGGTCGTCGAGTGGATCGGCGACAGCGACCTTGCAGGATTCAATTCCGCCAAGTTCGACCTTCCCCTGCTCGCGGAGGAGATAGAGCGTGTCCGCCATTACCTGGGACGCGACTTCGGCATCAACCTGCATGAAAAGAAAATGGTGGACGTCCAGAACATCTACCATTTCAAGGAGCCCCGCAACCTCAAGGCCGCATACCGTTTCTACTGCGGCGGGGACTTCGAGAACGCCCATACCGCCGAGGCCGACACCATCGCCACATACGAAGTGCTCAAGAGCCAGCTCGACATGTATGACGACCTCAAGAACGACGTCGACGCGCTTTCTGCAGTCGGAGGCAGGCCGCGGGTAGTGGATTATGCCGGCCGCCTTTTCTACAACGACGCCCAGGAGGCGGTCATCAGCTTCGGAAAGCACAAAGGCAAGACCGCCCGTGAGGTGTATCTCAACGAGCCGTCGTACTTCAGCTGGATAATGAACGGAGAGTTCACGCTGGACACCAAGCGCCAGTTCGCCCTGCTCAAGGAGCAGTTCGACAAGGAGCGCAGGGCCGGCGCAGCGGCAAAGCGCAAGCCACTGAACGACAACGAAGTGGCCGATGCCGCCAAGCTTCTCTCAGAGAAATGGACCGGAAAGCTTTTCTGACATGAAAGTATGCGTCGGACTCTCGGGCGGAGTTGACTCCAGCGTCGCAGCCCTGCTGCTCAAGCGGCAGGGCTACGACGTCTTTGCCATGTTCATGCAGAACTGGCATGACACCGAGGGCACGCTTCACGGAGACTGCGAATGGGAGGAGGACCGCTTCGTGGCGGAGATGGTCGCTAGGAAGATCGGCATCCCCTTCTTTTTCGTGGACCTGAGCAAGCAGTACCGACAGCGCGTGGTGGACTACATGTTCGACGAGTATTCACGCGGACGGACTCCCAATCCCGACGTGCTTTGCAACCGCGAGATCAAGTTCGACGCCTTCATGAAGGCTGCCGAAGGCCTCGGGGCAGACATGGTCGCCACCGGGCATTATTGCCGCAAGGAGGTCCTGGAGGGCCCTGAAGGGCCGGTCTACCGTATCCTCGAAGGAGTCGATCCAGGCAAGGACCAGAGCTATTTCCTCTGCCAGCTCTCCCAGGAGCAGCTTGCCAAGGCGATGTTCCCTATCGGGAACCTCTGCAAGCCCGAGGTGCGCAGGCTGGCAGCAGAGGCAGACCTGCCTTCCGCAGACAAGAAGGACTCGCAGGGCATCTGCTTCGTAGGCAAGGTCGACCTGCCGGTATTCCTCCAGCAGAAGCTCCAGTCCGTCGAGGGGGACGTCGTGGAAGTCTACGACGCTTTCTATGAGGACAATCCCCAGTACCGGTTCATAAAGGATACCGTTGCTTCGCTGCTCAAGGATCCCTCTGCGGAGCCGCAACTCGTCACCGACTACATATCGGAGGACAAGGCCGCGCCGGCCGGCGGCGGCGCCCGCAACGCGTACGATCCCGCCGCACTCGCGGCCGTGGACGATGCCACCCTCTTAAGACTCTCTGAACCTGTACGTTACGATGCCTTGAGATTTGAGACTGAGACCTACCGTTCAGGCAAGCATCACGTCAAGAAAACGCGCTACAAGGCCAATCCTTACGGCAAGGTCGTCGGCCGTCACGAAGGAGCGCAGTTCTATACCATAGGCCAGCGAAAGGGACTCAACATCGGCGGGCACAAAGAGTCCATCTTCGTCATCGGGACCGATATAGAGCACAATGTCATCTCACTGGATCCGTCCGGACCTGCGGATGCAGCCAGGCGACATCCGTCGCTACCGCGTGCGCATCCGCTACCGCCAACCCCTGCAGGACGCGTATGTGATCATGAGGGAAAACGGGCTATACATGCTGTTCGACGCGCCGCAGCGCGGCATCACGCCCGGCCAGTTCGCCGTATGGTACGGTGAAGACGGCGAAATGCTCGGCTCGGGAGCGATCTAGATATTGTCGAAGATAAGCGGGAGGATGTCGTCTACCCGCGAGAATTTCTTGATATGGTCTGCGCCCACAAGGATGACTGACATGGGCTTTCCGGCCTTGTTCTGATACTGGATCATGACCTGGCGGCAGGCGCCGCACGGCGCTACGGGTTCGGAGCATATCCTGCCGTCCTGGCGCGCCACGACAGCTATGCTGACCATGTCAAGCCCCGGATAGTTCGCTCCGGCGGAGAACATTGCAGTCCTCGCGGCGCAAAGTCCCGAAGGGAAAGCGGCATTCTCCTGGTTGGCACCCTTTACGATGGTGCCATCCGACATGCGGACAGCCGCGCCCACATGAAAATGCGAATACGGAGCGTAT
>ONNK01000232.1 GCA_900319185.1 uncultured Bacteroidales bacterium | reverse complement strand
CATCGTGTTCTCCTGGAGCTGGGAGATGTCGATCAGGAGTTCCTGGTCGATGTCCTCCTCCTCGTTGATGCGCTTCGCGTACTGGGAGATCTCCTTCGAGAGGAGCTCGATCATATCCGCATCCAGGTCGACACGTTGGTCCAGGATCGTGGCGAACACCGTGAAGCCGGAGGGATACTGTTTCGGGTTCACCTGCAGCCGGCGCTGCAGCTCGGTGAAGCTGCGGAGGGGCACCTCGCGGAGCGTGGTGAGGGTATTGTCCACCAGGGTGAACGACACCGCCTGCATCATGTATTCCTCGGCCCCCGGGGTCAGGAAGTTCGTGTTGGCGAAGATGGCGTCGTCCGTCTCGAAATAACGGGAGGAGCTTTCGATTTCCTCCGCCTGCGCGCGGCTGGTCGATCCATACGGTATCCTCGAGTTTAATCTTGGCGAAATCTTTCTCCGACTGGGAGAGAGCGATCTTTCCGTTTTGTCTGTAGAAGATATTCAGCATATCGTTCCAGCGTGTTTTAGCTCCGGGCCAGTCGCACCGGATGGATTTTACATCAATAACCAGCCACCATTACGGAAAAGGTAGCTTACAAAGGTACGGATTTTTCCGTGAATAACAACAGATTGGGTCGGAAAAAACGAAACAGACCGGGAAAAATTTCCTGGTCTGTTGTCGGGATGATCCGACTCGAACGGACGACCCCTACGTCCCGAACGTAGTGCGCTAGCCAACTGCGCTACATCCCGATTGCCCATTGGGAGCCGGGCCGGCTGTGAGTCAGAAGCTTACGAAAGCTTGTTGATGAACACCTGGAGGCCGCTCTTGAGGTTGGAGGCCTTGTTCTTGTGGATGACGCCGATCTTGGCAAGTTTGTCGATCATAGCGTACACCTTCGGAGCATTCTCCTCGGCAGCCTTCTTGTCAGTGGTGTTGCGGAGGTCGCGGATAGCGTTCCTCGCAGTCTTTGCATAATACTTGTTATGCAGTCTGTGCCTCTCGTTCTGGCGAGAAGCCCGTTGTGCGGATTTCGTGTTTGCCATTACTTTATTTTTTTATTTCTGGTAGTGGGTAGGAGAATCGAACTCCTATTGCGGGAATGAAAATCCCGAGTACTAGCCGTTATACGAACCCACCAGCTTATTTTACCCTTCCCGAAGGAGAGGCCCTTCAAAAGGGAATGCAAAGGTAAGAATATTTTCTTAACCCGCCAAATTATTTTGCATTATTTTTCCACTCGAAGGAGAAGAGGATGGACTCCACCTGCCGGAGAAGGGGCCGTTTATCGTATCTGGGGGCATGGACAAAGGCTTCCATGACGATGATGTCCTTTCCGTCCGGGCTGTAGAAAGAGTGGGAAACGAAGGGGCCGCCCATGTAGTCACCCTCGACCTCCCAGAAACCGCGGGTCTCCATGAAATCGATTCCGTGGTACTTGAGCGAGCGCGTCGTAGGATCGAGGGCGGTGGAAGTGGTCATATAGGAACCGTCATACATGCCGGGGACGTTCGCCCGCATCACTTCGTTGCGCTTGGCGATGATGTTCTCCAGCGAGAAAGGATCCTTTTCCGGAACCGGATAGCGGTACAGGAGAACCGTCTGGTTGGTGTACTGCTTCTCATCGGCAATCCACACGAAGTCATCCGTCTGCTTGCGGAGCTTGTAGCCCGACGGGAAGTGCAGGATGCCGCCGGTCAGTTTCTCCACGGGATCGCGGAGGGTAAGCTCCTCGTACAGGATGGAGTTCGCGATGATGCGGTCACGCTCGGCCGCCTCGAAGAACTCCGGCAGCTGGGCCTTCGCCTCATCAATGACGGCAAGGGCGCCGTCCTTGTCGTAGGCATTGATCTGCGCTACGCTCTGCGGCCGTGCCCACTGGTCCCGCTTGTACATCATCCCGACGTTCTGATTCTGCGGATTGATGTTCAGGATCAAGATGTTACGATGAATCTTGAACATGTTGCTGAAGCTTCCCGGAGGGACATTGGCCAGGTTGAACAGCGGCTCGCGCTGCGCCAGGTAAGGGCA
>ONNK01000075.1 GCA_900319185.1 uncultured Bacteroidales bacterium | reverse complement strand
GCTTCTGGTATACCTATGGCCGGCTCCGTTTTCTTGGGAGCCTCTTTAGGCTTGTTGCGCCTGTCAGAGAATATGCGATTGAAGAAGGACACGGGGTATTCTTTACAAAAGACAAAGGTAGCGATTATCAATGAGCGGCACAAATCTTAAGACTGAGTTAGTATGCCTCATCAAAAACGTGTTCATTTGTTTCCACAAATCGTTGCATGTCTTCGAGCAACGGTTCATGGCGACAATAGGCCTAAAATGATACACTATTTGTCACACTAGACATGAAAAATCCCCCTCAGACTGATCTGAGAGGGATTTTTGTGGAGCATAGGAGAATCGAACTCCTGACCTTTTGAATGCCATTCAAACGCTCTACCAACTGAGCTAATACCCCGTTCGTGGGTGCAAATATAGACATTTTTTCGTAATCTGAAAAAAGTTTTGATTAAATTTGAAGAAACTACACACGAACCTATATGAAAAAAGCTTTCTTCGGCCTGATGATGGCCCTCCTCCTGCTGGCGTCCTGTGGACCCAAGCATGGTACAACATTGTGTGTCAATCCTTTGACCGGTACGGACATTCCCGACAACGATGTTATCAGAGTGGGGGATACCTATTACATGGTGAGCACGACCATGTATTTCTGCCCGGGCGCTCCTATCATGAAGTCCAAGGACCTGGTGCATTGGCAGATAGTCAGTTATATATATGACTACCTGGAGGACGATGATATCTACAATCTCCGCGACGGCGGCAGGCATGCGTACGGCCGCGGCCAGTGGGCGACTACATTGCGCTATGTGGACGGTGTATACTACGCGCTCTTCATCGCCAACGACCAGCGCAAGACCTACGTATACAGGACCAAGGACATTGAGAGCAGCTACTGGGAGCGCAATGTCATCGACCGCGCCATGCACGACGCTTCGCTCCTCTTCGAGGACGGCCGCGTGTTCTGCGTATGGGGCAACGGCGATCTCCGCATCACCGAGCTTGAGCCGGACCTCTCCGCGATCAAGGAAGGAGGAGTGGACCAGCTGCTTATCTCCTCGCCTCGCGAGGGCATCAACCTGCGTGCCGAGGGTGCGCATGTCTATCATATCGGAGATTATTACTATGTGCTGGAGATTGACTGGCCGCGCGGCGGCGTGCGTACGGAGACTGCCTGGCGCAGCAAGGAGCTGCTCGGCGAATACGAGAGCAAGGTGATCCTTCAGGGCAAGTTCGACGGCCGCAATGACGGCGTGGCGCAGGGCGCCATCTTCGATACGCAATTCGGCGACTGGTACGCCGTCATGTTCCAGGACCATGGAGCAGTCGGCCGCATCCCTACGCTGCAACCTGTCACATGGGTGGACGGATGGCCCATCCTGGGAGACAACGGTGTCCCTGTCAAGGAGTTCGAAGTGCAGCTGACGGAGAGCGGTGAGAACCGCGTCTGGGCCAGCGATGAGTTTGACTATAAGGATAATAAAGACCTTGACCTCGTATGGCAGTGGAATCACAAGCCGCTGGATGGATGCTGGTCCGTGACTGCGCGTCCGGGCTGGCTCCGCCTGACCACCGGTCAGCTGGCGGAGCGCATCGCCGACGCGCGCAATACTCTTACGCAGCGTACCGTCACCCCCGGCTGCTACAGCGAGACCAAGCTTGACGCGAGCGCCATGAAGCCCGGCGACCATGCCGGACTCTGTGCCTTCCAGAGCAATTTCTGCGCACTTGAGGTGCAGGTGGCGGACGATGGCGCCAAGAGCCTTGTGGCCATCGACCGCAATGGTGAGATCCTCCGTGTTCCCATGGCTGGCGAAACTGTATGCCTGAGGCTCGACTACGATTTCAACGTGGACAAGGCGAAGATGTCATATTCGTTTGACGGATCCGCCTGGACTCCGGTCGATTACGAGCTCCAGATGCGCTATACGCTCGATTATTTCACCGGATACCGCTCTGCACTATACAACTACGCCACCAAGGAACTTGGCGGCGCAGCGGATTTCGATTATTTCAGGCAGGAAGAGATCTAGTCGATCTTGAGATTCTCATCGACGTAGCTCATCAGCTCGTCCAGGCTTTCCTCGTCCCTATGGGCGAGGATTGCCATTACAAGGGTACCGGGAACGACTTCGACGCATATGAGGATGACGGGAGCTCCCTCGTCGTCCTCCGCGTCATAGTACCATCCTTCCTGTCCGAGGAAAGGGATCTCGCGGACCGGGACCTCTTCGCCTTCGTCCACGCCGATGGCTTCCATGTACGAATTGATGCATTCAATCTTGGCGTCCGAATCTGCCGGCGTATTGCCGACGTATAGTTCGATGGAGGCTCCTTCGCTCTCGGGCGAGGCGCCTTCCTCAGGATAGGCGTAGTAGGAGACGACTTCCTCGCCTTCTTCCATTATGAGTTCCTGCTCGACTTCCCATCCTTTCGGAAGGGGGAGGGTAATGTTGTGTGCCATAGTTGGTTATGTTTATTCTTTCAGTCTTGAGTCGATGATGATGGTGACCGGTCCGTCGTTCAGCAGCCGGACTTTCATGTCGGCGCCGAAGATGCCGCGCTGTACCGGGTGGCCGGCGGCCTCGGAGAGGAGCTGGCAGAAGCGCTCGTAGAGCGGCACAGCCAGCCCGTGGCCGGCCGCCCGTATGTACGAGGGCCGGTTGCCCTTGCGGGTGGAGGCGGTCAGGGTGAACTGCGAGACGGCGAGCAGCTCGCCGTCCACATCGACGACGGAACGGTTCATGACGCCTTCCTCGTCGTCGAAGATGCGCAGCGCAGCCGTCTTGGCTGCCAGCCACGAGGCGTCCTGCTCCGTGTCGCCGTTTTCAACGCCGACGAGTACGAGCAGGCCGCGGCCGATGCTGGAGATGCATTCTCCCTCCACGGTGACCGACGCTTCCGATACCCTTTGTATTACCAGTCTCATATGCAATACAAAAATAAAGATTTTTTTATAATTTTGCGCCCGCTTAAAAAGTAGTGTATCATGTCTTCCGGCAAAGCCAGGGAACTCACCCAAGGGAACCCGTTCCGCCTCCTTCTGGCGTTCACCGTTCCCATCCTTCTGGGAAATGTCCTGCAGCAGTTCTATCTGCTGACGGACTCGGCCATAGTGAGCAATTTCCTCGGAGTGGACTGTCTGGCTGCCGTAGGTGCAAGCACTTCCATCACTTTCCTTATCCTGGGCTTCTGCAACGGCTGCGCCGGCGGCATGGCCATCCCTATCGCGCAGGCCTTCGGCGCGCGCGACTATCCCGCCTTGCGGCGGTATGTGTTCAATGCGCTGGTCCTCGCAGCCGGGATATCGCTCGCGCTTGCAGTCGCCGCGTCATTGCTTTGCCATAGCATCATCACATGGATCCATGTCCCGCAGGAGATCTTCGATTGGGCGTATACATACCTTCTGATCCTGTTTATCGGCATACCCTGTTCTTTCTTCTACAACCTGCTGGCCAGCATCATACGGGCATTGGGGGACAGCCGGACGCCGTTCTATTTCCTGGTGTTCTCGACCACATTGAACATCGCCCTCGACCTGCTGTTCATCCTTGTATTCCACTGGGGTGTAGCGGGAGCGGCCATCGCTACGGTGCTGGCGCAGGGTGTTTCCGCCATACTCAGTTACCGGTTCATGATGCGCAACTACGATGTGTTGCGCGAATGCCCTGAGGACAGGAGGCTTGACAAGGGAGCTTCTCTACAGCTGCTGGGTGTAGGCGTGCCGATGGGGCTTCAGTTCTCCATTACGGCCATCGGCAGCATCATGATCCAGAGCTCGAACAACGCCCTTGGAACCGTGTATGTAGCAGCTTTCGCTGCAGGGATGCGCATCAAGATGCTGTTCATGGTCGCCCTTGAGAGCCTCGGCATCGCCATGACGACTTTCTGCGGCCAGAACATCGGCGCAGGAAAGCCGGAGAGGATCATCGAAGGGGTAAAGGCATGCATGCTGATGATAGTCATCTATTGCGCGGCATGTTTCGCTTTCGTCTGGCCAATGGCCGGTACGCTTTCGCGGATTTTCGTGGATTCGACTGATGCTGAGATAATTGCCGCTGCCGTCCGTTACATCCGCACATGCGTTGCATTCTTCTTCATGCTGGGTACGCTGTGTTTGTTCAGGTACTCGATCCAAGGGCTCGGATTCACACGTCTCGCAATGTGGTCTGGTGTGATGGAGATGATCGCGCGGGTACTCGTCAGCCTTCTGTTGGTGGCTCCGCTGGGCTTTACGGCCATCTGCCTCGGCGACGGTATAGCATGGATCGCGGCCAACCTTTTCCTTGTCCCGGCATTCATCCATGTGTACAGGAAGGTTGCCCGCGGCACCACTTTTGGAGTTGTCGGGCATAGTGTGTAATTTTGAAGCCATGAAACGACTTTTTTCAGCATTTGCACTGATCGTGCTTTCCATGGGTGTCCTGTCCGCACAGACCCCGGCCGAGGCCAAGCTTTACAACAAGACTCTCAAGAAGCCTTCGGTGAAGGCTTATGACAAGTTCTTGAACAAATACCCCCAGTCCGTATACAGCCTTGAAATATTGACGCTCAGGGATTCAACCCTGTTCGCAGCCGTGGACAAGGAGGACGCTGCGTCCGTCGAGGCATTCGCCGCTGCACATCCTTCCTCTCCGATTGCCGGGCAGATAGGGGAGATCATCGCGCGGCACAATACCAGCCCTTTCTCCAAGGATGAGGCGCTGGCGGCAGTGCGCGCGCTCGCGCCTTCGGCCGCCGACGCAGTCGGCTATCGGCGCGCCAACCGCGACTTTGCGCTCGGCCTCTCGGCCGAAGGAGGCGCGCTGACGCTGTACCGCTGCGCTCTCGGCGCCGACGGCGCCTGGACGCTTGCGGACACGCGCGCCCTTGAGCGCTACAACCTCGATTCCAAGCTGACTGACTGCAAGCTTGACGGACCTGTGGAATTGGTTGAGATCAATGATAAGAAATTCTTGTCATTCAACTATATAAACTCCAGTGAGAATGGCAAGGGCATAGAATATGTCGCGTCTTTGTTCAATCCCGAGGACGACTCAGTGACGCATACCATGTTCTACGGTCGCGACATGTCCGGGAAAGACGGACTCAAGATCGAAGGCCAGTGTCCCGAGGCCCTGTCCGCCCTGGTGCTGCCGGAGAATGCATGGCTTCTGAACCGCATCAATTCCGACCCGCGTCTCGAGCCCATTTCCAAAGCGAACGCCCTTACCGACGACTCAATCGCATGGTGGCTGGAGAAGAATCCCGATGCAGAGACCAGGGCTTCGAGACTGAATTTCGGCGCACTTGACGAGGAGAGTTCGCTCGTCGCCGGCTTCAAGACAGCCCGTTCACGCGACAAGGACAGTTCGAGGAGTTTCACGGCTGCCATGTTCGACATCCGTGACTACACCGTAATCGTAGCATACTCAAAGACTTACAAGAATTATATTCTGGTCTGGTGCGAGCCTGTCTGCAAGAACAAGAACAGGGATAAGCTCTTGAACAACATCTATTTCGAGGATGATGCCTCCCTGGCGCTGTTCTACTATAAGGGCAAGACCACCTTCAAGAACCTCATCAATCTCGCCAACCGAAGCATCCGCCGGTAAAGTTTCCCTCGATCAATAGGGTAGTTTGCAGGATATTCCTGCCATGATCCATAGTCCGGGCTGTGGTATGTCGCCGAAGTCATACCAGGTCCGGTTCAACAGATTGTTCGCCCGCAGATACAGGTTCAGGTGCGGGAAATCATAACTTAACTTGGTGTCCAGCAAGGAATAAGGCGTCAGAAGGTTCGAGCCTGTATTGCGGTCCACATAGCGCCAAGACAGGTCGATCGCGAGTTTGTCCCAAAACCTGAAATCGGCTTGGGCGACGACCTTGTGGCGGATGTATTCCAGGGAGTAAAGTGACCTCAGATTCGCTTCCAGCTGCTTGTCCTGCGACTGGTGGCTGTATCCTATACTGAGAGAGCGAAGGGGTATGTTGTTGCCAAACAATTCCGGCAAGGCAAGCCGTATCGATACCTCCTGCCCGAGCGTGTTCAGCCGGGTGTGATTGATGGAGGTCCACGGGGCTTCGTCTCCTGCAGAAGTGTCCTTGATCCAGTCGATCAGGTCATAGCCGCGGTTGCTGTATACAGACGCGACGGCACGGATACCCCGGCTCAGGTATTTCACACCGCCCTCCAGGGCACGCAGTTTCTCGGCTTTCAAGTTGGGATCCGCGAGGTGCCCGCCCACGGAATAGTAGAGTTCCGTAAAGGTTGGCATACGATAGGATGTGTTGTAGGAAGCATAGATACGGATAGCATCGGAAATCCTGAAATTGGCGTCGATTCCCGGGAATACCTTCATTCCTTCTTTGTTGCCTGTGTTGTATACGGTCGTGAGGCCCGCAGAAGCGGACAAGCGACCCACTGTGACATGATGCTCGAGAAACAGGTTGAATGCGGTCCGTGAAAGCCCGCAAACATAGACGCCGCGGGGATCCTCCAGCCGGTCCCCGAGATTGGTGCTTATGATCCTTTCGTGTCTTGCCTCGGCACCGAATGCGCTCTCTCCCAGGCGGGTATCGACACGGAAGTTGAGATTGGCTCCTGCTACATCGGTCTTGTGATAATTGAACGGGTACTTCTCCGGAGCATTGCGGAACAGTTCGAAACGGTCTTCTCCGTGATTCCAATAAAGGGCGGGGGAGAAGTGCAGTTCGCCCTTTCCCTCCGACTTGACGGAGGCGAAGGCTTTCAGGGTATGCTCGAACTGGTCGTCGTATGCGGCGCTGTAGAAAGTGCTGGAGCCGAAGTCCTTGTTGCTGACGCCAGCCTGCCAGCTGAGGTTCCTCCGTCCGAAGTCATGCCCGCCATGCCAGAATGCCTTGAAGGCTCCGAAATCGCCGTTCAGGCCGCCGGCGGCATTGCGGCTGAAGCCGTCGCTGCGCTGATAGCCGGCAGAGACGCTGTTGAAGCCGCCGCGGTGCATTATGCCTACGGAAGCGGTCGTGCCCAGTGAACGGAATGATCCGCCCTCCACGCTGGCGGTTGCCTCGTTTCCGCTGACCTTGCGCGTAACGATATTGACGGCACCCAACAGGGAGGATGTGCCGTAAACCCTGGAGGCGGGCCCTTCAAGGATTTCGATACGCTCTATATCACAGATATTTACGGGAAAATCGAAGGAATTGTGCCCCGTCTGCGGATCGGTGATGTTGATCCCGTCAAGAAGGACGGCAACCTGGTTGTAGGTGCCGCCTCGTATGCTGATGTCTGTTTGCATGCCCATGGCTCCACGCTGACGCACGTCGACGCCAAGCGCATACTTGAGCAGGTCGTTGACGGTCTCGGCGGGTGTCGATGCTATCGTGACGCTGTCCAGCAGCGTGACGATGCGGGCTGTGCTTTGCAGCGCTATTGGGATGCGTGTGGCCGTAACCCTCACGCTGTCAATGGTTTCTGTTTGGTTTTGTGCGTTTGCCGTCAAGGCCGGTATCATCGCCAGCAGGCAGGCAGTCATATAATGCTTTCGTAGCATTGTCATAAAGTTCAGTTCCAGGGTATTTCAGAGGTAAAAGACATGCGCTCCCCGGTGCGGGGATGCGTGAATGTGAGGGTGGCGGCGTGCAGGCAGAGCCTGCCGGAGCCGCCCCCGTACAGGCGATCGCCCGCGATCGGCCTCCCGAGGCCGAGCGGATGCGCCGCATGTACCCGCAGCTGGTGCGTGCGCCCCGTCAGGGGAGTGAAGCGCACCAGCGCCGAGCCGTCGGGCAGTTCCTCCAGCAGCTCCCAGTCAGTGACTGCCTGCTTGCCGTCCTCGAAATCGACCATTTGCCGGGGCCTGTCGTCAAAGTCAAGGAGCAGCGGCAGCGAGATGCGTCCCTTGACATCCAGATGCGGTCCGGGGATGAGTTTCGCGATGTAGCTCTTGTCTACTTCGTGCTTCTCGAACTGCTGTTGCAGGATTGCCAGGTTGTCCGTCCCTTTTGCAAAGACGATGATGCCGGAAGTGTCCATGTCCAGGCGGTGGCAGGCGCGGATGTCCGTGCCGGGGCTGCGGCGCTGAAGGCGCTCCTGAAGGGAGACCTTCAGCGTACGCCCCGGCACTGCAAGCATCCCCGACGGCTTGTCGGCCACTATGATGCTATCGTCCTCATACAGAATACTGTATTTTTGCTCACCGGCAGGGGAGTCCTGCTCCAGCGGATTGGGCTCAACATCGAGCCCCTGCAGCATCCAAGTGAGTATGGGCTTGCATTTCCCTCGGCAGGCGGGGTAGAATTGCCCGTGGTGGCGGATGTCGCTCTTGGGCGACGGTCCCCACCAGAACTCTGCCATGCAGAGGGCCTTCAGACCGTGCTTGTAGGCGTATTGCAAAAGTTTGGGAGCGCAGCAGTCGCCCGTGCCGCCAGGGGGGAGGGGAAATCTCCTGCGAATGCGGGGGGA
>ONNK01000054.1 GCA_900319185.1 uncultured Bacteroidales bacterium | reverse complement strand
GCTTTGTGTTCAAATTATATACAAACAAATCCATTTTTTCAATTGCATTCTTTCGTCGTTCTGTTAATATTTGAAATGATAGAGTGTGCAGTTTTTCGTGCACCTTGTTGCTTTCCGTTTATTGTTGCCATTCAGACCGCGTTTCAAATTAAAACGTTTACCTGGAGGGAGCATAGTTGAACAAAGTCAGAATCCTTGCGGTCGCTCCCTATGAGGGTATGTGTGATGTGTTGACCTCCGTCGCCGCCGGACATGACGACGTGGAGCTCACCGTTCTTGTCGGGAACATGGAGCGCGGCGCCGAGGCCGTGGCCCGCTGTGATCAGAGCCGCTATGACGTCATCATCTCCCGCGGCGCCAGTGCAGACGGCTCCTGCATGGTCTCATACGCCGCCGATTCCCACATGCTGTTCGGCGAACTGTATTTCCACAAGGCCGCTGACTGGAAGGCCGGATCCATGCTCCCGATCATCGAGTGGGACACCTACAAGCCACTGGGCAGCATCGCCCAGGTAGCGCATACCTACCAGACGGTCGGCAACATGAACGAGCATCAGCTCATCATCGGAGAGACCACCTGGGGCGGACGCGAGGAGCAGGTCAACGCTGACGGCATCATGGACTACGGCTCGCTGATCTATGTGACGCTCCAGCGTGCACGCACGGCACGCGAGGCCATCGAGACCATCGTCGCCCTGGCCAACGAATACGGCTACCCTTCAGAGGGAGAGACCTTCTCGATCGCCGACACCCAGGAAGCCTGGGTCATGGATCTCGTAGGAAAGGGAGAGGAGAAGGGCATCGTGTGGGTGGCGCGCAGGATACCCGACGGGTACATCTGCGCCCACGCCAACCAGGCCCGTATCACCACTTTCCCGCAGGACGATCCGGACAATTGCCTCTTCGCACCCGACGTCATCTCGTACGCCCGTTCCCAGGGCTGGTACGAGGGAGATGACGCGGACTTCAGCTTCCGCGACGCCTACAATCCCCTGGATTTCGGCGGCGCCCGAGCCTGCGATGCCCGCGCCTGGAGCGCCTTCAACATCCTTTGCGACGGCATTTTCACCTATATGGACGCTGATGGCCGCGAGGTCAGCGCGCCGGCTTCCGACTGGCTGGACTACGCCATGGGATATGACCTGCAGGGCGAAATGCCGCTGTTCGTCAAGCCTTCACGCAAGATCACCGTCAAGGACGTCGCGGACGTCATGCGCGACCACTACGAGGGCACGCCTATGGACATGACGCAGGACATCGGCGCGGGCGGCAACGCCCTGCCTTACCGCTGGCGCCCCATGAACTTCACCGTGGACGGCAAGACCTATGTCAACGAGCGCGCCATCGCCACCCAGCAGACGGGCTTCTGGTTCGTCGGCCAGGCCAGGGGCTGGCTCCCAGACGAGATCGGCAGCCTCATCTGGTTCGGCTGCGACGATGCCGCGACCTCCTACCTCACTCCGGTATATGTCAACACTACGGAAGTGCCCGAGTGCTTCAGGGTGGGCAACGGCGACATGCTGCACTACTCCCCCACCTCGGCATTCTGGATGTGCAACCGCGTCGCCAACGCATGCTACAAGATGTATGACAGGATGGCACCCTTCGTGAGAGAGGTCGCCGACCGATTCGAGAATGACCAGATGTTCTCCAAGGTGAAGGAGAATGATGACAAGCTGCTCAAGGTCTTCAAGCCTGGCAAGAAGGGCGCTCTGCGCAAGGTGCGCAAGGCCCTGACCCGCTACTCCGTCGACACCGCCCAGGAGCAGTTCGCCACATGGGCGAAGCTCGAGGAGACCCTGCTCGTCAAGTTCATCGACGGCAATGTCAAGGCCCAGGAAGAGGACGGATCGTTCTCGCACTCGGAGTACAACGAAGGCACGCCCAAGGGCCTGCAGTACGGCGGATACAATGACCTTTGGAAAAAGGTCGTAGCCCAGGAGCACGGCTCCGTCATAGAGTCAAAGTAATGGAATACAGGGAGATAGGCAAGACCGGAATGGTCGTGTCGGCGCTCTCGTTCGGAGCGTCGAGCCTCGGCGGCGTATTTCACGCCATCAAGGAGAAGGAAGCCGTCGAGGCAGTGTTCGCCGCCGTGGAGGGAGGCATAAATTTCATCGACGTGTCGCCCTACTACGGGCACTACAAGGCCGAGACCGTTCTGGGAAAGGCCCTCAAGGACATTCCCCGTGACAAGTATTACCTTTCGACCAAGGTCGGCCGTTACGGCAAGGACGGGGTGAATACATGGGACTATTCCGCGAGGCGGGCCACCGAGAGCGTGTACGAGAGCATGGAACGCCTGAATATCGAGCATATCGACCTGATCAACGTCCACGACATCGAGTTCGCAGACCTGCATCAGGTGGCGGAGGAGACCCTGCCCGCGCTCGTGGAGCTGCGGGATAAGGGCATAGTCAGCCACGTGGGTATCACGGACCTCCAGCCGGAGAACCTGCAGTGGGTGGTCGAGCATGTCCCGGCAGGGACCGTGGAGTCGATACTGTGCTTCTGCCATTATTGTCTCAACGACGACCTGATGACGGAGTATTTCGATTGGTTCGAGGAGCGGGGCATCGGCATCATCAACGCTTCGCCGCTGTCGATGGGACTGCTGTCGAGCCGCGGTATGCCGGACTGGCACCCTGCGGACCGCAGGCTCGTCGAAGCCTGCGCGCGCGCCGCGGCCCATTGCGCCGCCAAAGGCTACCCCATCGAGAAACTCGCGGTTCAGTATTCGATTTCGAATCCCCGGATCGCCACCACGCTGTTCAGCTCCGCAAATCCGGACAATGTCAGGAAGAATATCGCAGTAGCGGAGGAAGCCCCGGACGAGGGACTCATCAAGGAAGTCCGTGAGATCATCGGCGACCAGCTGCGTGTACGTTGGAAAAACTCATAGGAAATGAAAGCATTGCAGATAAGCGCCCCCGGGCAGGTGGAGGTCATCGAGCTGTCCCGCCCTGAGGCAGGAAACGGAGAAGTGCTTCTCCGGATGGAATACGTAGGTTTCTGCGGATCGGACCTTAATACTTATAGAGGAAGGAATGCCATGGCCAAGAGCCCGGTGATCCCCGGGCACGAGATCGGCGCGGTCATCGAAGCCGTCGGGCCGGGCGTGCCGGACAGCCTGAAGCCCGGGATGACGGTGACCGTCAATCCCTACACCGCATGCGGCAACTGCCCGTCGTGCCGTCGCGGACGGCCGAACGCCTGCCGCAGCAACCAGACCCTCGGCGTCCAGCGCGACGGCGCCATGCGGGAGTTCATGGCCGTCCCGTGGGAGAAAGTCATCCCCGCAGGCGGGCTCAGCACCCGCGAGACCGCGCTCGTCGAGCCGATGAGCGTGGGCTTCCACGCCGTCTCGCGCGGCGCGGTGACCGACATCGATACAGTGATGGTGATCGGCTGCGGCATGGTGGGCCTAGGCGCCGTAGTGCGCGCCGCACTCCGGGGCGCCACGGTCATCGCCGCAGACATTGATGACGAAAAGCTCCTTATAGCAAAGCAAATGGGCGCCAAGTACGCCCTCAATACCATGGCTCCGGACTTCGGTGAGCGGCTCGCAGAGCTCACCGGCGGCGACGGCCCCGACGTAGTCGTGGAGGCCGTCGGCAGCCCGGCGACCTACCGGCTCGCCGTTGACTCCGTCGCCTTCACCGGCCGTGTCGTCTGCATAGGCTACTCCAAGGCAGACGTAACCTTTGAGACAAGGCTCTTCGTCCAGAAGGAGCTGGATATCAGGGGATCCCGCAATGCGGAGCCGTCGGACTTCCGCGCAGTCATCCGCTACATGGAGCGCGGCACCTGCCCCACAGATGCCCTGATAAGCCGCGTCACCGGCTGGTCAGAGGCGGCAGAATCGCTCCATTTCTGGGACGGAAATCCCGGAAAAGTTTTCAGAATCCTTCTAAAAATCGGCTCCCAGACTGTCAAAAAATCATAATACTGCACGGACGGGGTTTTAAAAATCGATCAAATCATTCAAAAAACTGTTCATATATAATATATAGAGCAATTTTCGACCGCATTTGACGGAAAAATGAAATTGGTTTAGGGGTTAAAGGGCTAAATTAGCGACGTTAAAACCTTTTAATCCTTTTAACCAAATGAAACAAACGATCCTAAAGAGATCGGCTCTTATCCTGTCCATCCTGCTCATGGGCTTTACAGCGTTCGCCCAGAACAGGCCGCTTTCCGGAAAGGTAGTCGATCAGAATGGAGAACCCATCGTGGGTGCATCCATCATGGTGGTTGGCAACTCCACCATCGGAACAGTGACTGACATTGACGGTAACTACAGCTTCAATGTCCCCGCACAGGCCAGCGTCACCGCTTCCTGCATCGGTTATTCGTCCCAGACTGTCTCTGTCGCCGGACGTCCCGTCATCAATTTCACCCTCGAAGAGGACAACGAGTTCATCGAGGAGACCGTCGTGATCGGTTATGGTGTCCAGAAGAAGAGTGACCTCTCCGGCGCCGTGGCATCCGTCCGTTCGGAAGACCTCAAGAACCGTTCCACGACTGACGCCGCCGCCGCCCTCCAGGGCAAGGCTGCCGGTGTCCACGTTCTCACCAACGGTGCTCCGGGTGAAGGCGCAACGATCCGCGTCCGTGGTTATTCGTCCAACGGCGGAAGCCTCTCCCCTCTGTACATCGTCGACGGTCTGCAGGTCAGCAGCATCCAGTACATCGACCCTTCGATGATCGAGTCCATCGAGATCCTCAAGGATGCCGCCTCCGCAGCTATCTACGGTGCCCAGGCCGGTAACGGTGTCGTCCTCGTGACCACCAAGAGCGGTCAGGACGGTGTCGTCACCGTTTCCTACAACGGCAAGGCCACCCTCCAGGACTTCCACAACCGCCCGATGATGAACCGCGATGAGCTCATCAAATATCTCGGCTATGAGTACGGTTCAGATTGGGTGAAAGGCCAGATGGACCAGTTTGACTACAAGCACCCCATGTATCCCAACGGCGTCATCGACACCGACTGGATCTCTGCATACATCGAGCCTACTTGGAGCCAGCAGCACGGCATCAGCTTCTCCGGCGGTAACAAGAACGGCCATTTCTTCACCGCTCTTAATTATGTATACGATGATGGTGTCGTTAAGGGAAAGAAAGATGTCTACCAGCGTCTCACCGCCCAGATCAATGCCGATTACAACCTCTTCAAGTGGCTGCAGGTCGGTTCCAACAACTCCATCGAGAAGTGGTCCACCCAGAGCGTTTCGCAGCGCGGCTACGGTTCCTCCTTCGAGCAGATGCTCGTCATGGACCCGATGACTCCTGTCTATTGGACTACGCCCGAAGAGATGTCGCTCTCGTTCAAGACTGTCTACGACGCTCTCCAGAACGGCACCTCCGACATCAACTACACCCTGTTCCGTGACGAGAACGGATGGTATGCCAATACCAAGTATTCCGACATGGAAGGTAGCGCACTCGCAAAGCGTGACGCCTCCAAGGGCACCAACGGCGGTTTCAACATCAACGGAACCTTATTCGCCAACGTCATGCCTATCAAGGGCCTGACCATCACCTCCCGTCTCGGCTACCGCCTCAACTTCAGCACCAGCCACAGTTACAGCACTCCTTACTGGATCGGTGACCGCGGTTCCTCGAAGACCTATTCCATTTCCGCAAGCGCCTCCACCGGCTGGTACTATCAGTGGGAGAACTTCGCCAACTACCTCTTCAACATTGGCAAGAACAACTTCACGGTCATGGCCGGTATGTCCTACCGTGAGACCAACTCCGACGGTGTGAGCGCCAGCTCCAGCGGCGAGGACATCCTCAAATCCTACGAGGACAACTTCCAGTACATTTCCTACTTGCTGGACGATGCTCCGAAGAACATGAGCAACGCCCCTAGCAAGAGCGCTTCCCTCGCCTACTACGGCCGTCTCATCTGGAACTACGACAACCGCTATCAGCTCCAGGCCAACTTCCGTGCTGACGCGTTCGACTCCTCGAAGCTCCCCGCCAACAACCGCTGGGGCTACTTCCCTTCAGTCTCCGCTTACTGGACCATCAGCAACGAGAAGTTCTTCAAGGACAATGTTAACACCAACGTGTTCAACTTCCTCAAGTTCCGTGCATCGTGGGGCCGCAACGGTAACATCTCCGTTCTCTCCGGCTATCCTTACACCGCCACGATCTCCATCGGTTCCAGCTCCTACCAGTACCACGTCGACGAGATCGGCTCCGTCAACGGTTCCGCCCCGAGCAAGCTCCCGAACCCGAACCTCACATGGGAGACCTCCGAGCAGCTTGACTTCGGTCTCAACGCCCGCATGTTCAACAACCGTCTGACCTTCGACATGGACTACTTCAACAAGCAGACGAAGGACCTCCTCTTCAGCGTCTCCATTCCTTCAGAGCTCGGTTTCAGCTCCGTGACCACCAACGGTGGTAACGTCCTCAACCGCGGCTGGGAGTTCGAACTCGGCTGGAGGGACCATATCGGTGAGGTCAACTACGGCATCAGCGGCAACTTCACCACCCTGCATAACGAAGTCCTTTCCCTCGCTGAAGGTTCCACTCCTTCCAGGAGGAGCGACGCCAGCTCCTCCAACTACCAGGTCGAGACCGTCTTCGACGTGGGTTACCCGATCTGGTACATGAACGGTTACATCTATGAAGGTGTCGCTTCCGACGGCTCTGCCATGATCAAGGATGTTGATGGTGACGGCTCCGTTGGCTCGGGCGATATGGTGTATCTCGGATCCACCACTCCCAAGTACACTTTCGGTCTTAACTTCAATATCGACTGGAAGGGCTTTGACTTCGCTCTCTACGGCGCAGGCGTAGCCGGCAACGTCCTCATGCCTGTCCTCCACCGTACCGGTTTCAAGAACCACCTGAAGTATTATCTCGATGCCTACGAGAGTGGTAAGTATCCTAGCCCCAACAAGACCGTCGGATACTATCCTTTCTGGTCTTCGACCGCCAATCTCTTCAAGGGCGACTACTTCCGTATCAAGCAGATGCAGTTCGGCTACACCCTTCCTTCGAAGATCACGAAGAAGGTCGCCATCAGCAACCTCCGCTTCTATGTGTCGCTTGACGACTACTTCACCTTCTCCAAGTATCCTGGCCTCGATCCTGAGACTGCTACCATGAACAACTCTACCGGTGCAGGCCTCGACTTCGGTTCCTATCCTACCATGCAGAAGATTCTCCTTGGTGTCAACATCACATTCTAATCAATGATTTGTGCAATGAAAAAGATCATACTCCCTATAATTTTAGGATTCGCTCTCGTCGCAGTCTCTTGCGAGAAATTGCTTGAGATCCCCCAGAAGGGTACCGTCAGCACCTTGGAGTTCTACGCTTCCGATGCAGACGCCGAGGCCGCCCTGGCCAACATGTATGCGAGCTTCCTGAGTGTTGCTTCAGCCAACGGTATCAATAACCCCGAGTTGATGCTGCTCAACTATTCCTCCGACGACATTCTGGCCGCCGGTGGTCATATCGACGACCATGAGCCTTTCCGCTGGTTCTGTGAGTTCCGCTATGATGAGACCAACGATGTCCTTCAGACTTGCTATGACCGCTATGTCTCCTGTATCTACGCCTGCAACCTTGTGATCTCCAACTTCTCCACGGAGAACCGCAACGAGGAGGCCCCGAAATGGGAAAGCACATACACCAAGCAGTGCATCGCAGAGGCACGCGTACTTCGCGCTTATGTACATATGATGATGGCTATCATCTGGAACCGTCCCGCCATCATCGACCGTCTCCTCGAGCCCGATGAGCTCCCGATCCAGGCTGAAAGCCAGTCCCAGATCCTCAAGTGGGTCATCTCCGAGTGCGAGAAGGCTATCTCTTCCGGCCTCCTGCCCGAGCGCAAGAGCGTCAATGACAAGGATGCTACCGCCCGTATGAGCAAGGGCTTCGCCCAGTTCGTGGCCGGCAAGGCTGCCATGTTCGACAACGATCCCGCCACCGCCCGCAAGTATCTCGGCGACCTGATCAACTCCGGCAAATACGCCCTCGTTCCTACCGAAGAGTACTGGACCAATTTCCACGTTCCGGGAGACGGCAGCGTCGAGAAGATCTTCGAGCCCAACTACATCTATGACTCCAACCTCAGCTTCTGGGGCAACGTCAATGCCAGCCGCTGGATGGTCGCCGACGTTCTCTGCTGGCGTACCGACCATCTCGCTTCCGTCCCTCCTTGCACCCCTTGCGCAGGATGGAACGGTGGTGCCATCCAGGAAGACTTTGCCAAGAAGTTCCTCGAGCATGACGGTGACTCCCCTCGCCGCAAGGCCTGCTTCATCACCGCTGACGAGTGGCTCTACGACATGGAGTGGAACTCCAAGCTCAACGATGCTTCTCTCGATGAAAAGAAGACCGATCCCGACCGCGGCATCAAACTGACCGACGGTATCTACAGCCACGGTCCTTACTTCGAGTGGAAGCGTATGTCCTATGCCAAGCCGTCGAGGATCCTCACCGGTGGCAAGGAGTATGCCGGCGACAACATCAACGCCGTTATGGGTGGTGCCTCCAACCAGGCCAACTTCAACGTCGCCCGCTACGCCGAGGCTCTCCTCCTCTACGCTGAGGCTTGCATCGGCTCGAGCGATGAGGCTAAGGGTCTGAAGGCTCTCAATGACGTCCAGGAGCGTTCCGGCTCCGGCAAGATCAGCAGCAAGCTGACCTTCCAGGATGTCATGGAAGAGAAGCAGTATGAGATGTGGTGGGAAGGCTGCCGCTTCCCTGACCTTGTCCGTTGGGACAATGCAGGAAAGGTCGACATGAAGGCCCTCTTCAACACCAGCTGGGGCGGCAAGGGTATCCACAAGCAGGTCCCTACCGTGTACGACGCCTACTTCACTAAGGGCGAGTCCGAGCACCGTCTGTATACTGAGTACTCTGCCGTGAAGTACAACGACTTCTCTGACAAGTATAAGTACTTCCCCATTTTCATAAAGCTATTGGGACTGGCCTTCATCTGTAAATTTACACTTGGCAGTCTAAGTTCGGTAGTGGCCAGCAGACTTTTTGAGTATTTTGATATTGTATCTATCTTCTTGTGGACTGCTGCTGTCTATGCATTCAATCCATTAGATATAGGGAAGTGTATCATCAGCACAGCTTCGACCATCAGGTTTTTCTTCAGTTCCCTCATCTACGTTTTAGGACTTGGGGTTAATAACTAATAGTATGACAGGTAAAAATCAGCGTTTTCATCTTCTCTACAAGAATGTTGTCGCCTCCTTCTTTATCAAAGGGTATGCGGCACTGATTGCCTTGATGCTAGTTCCGCTGACCATCGACTGTCTGGGAACACTGAAGAATGGCGTTTGGCTGACTATCAGCAGCGTTCTGGTATGGATAAATCAGATGGACATCGGCTTGGGGAACGGCTTACGAAACAGATTGGCTATCCATGTGGCACACCAAGAGATGGAGGCCGCAAGAAAAGCTGTCAGCTCAACACTTGCCATGCTAATATGCATCGTGACCCCTGTTCTGTGCTTATTGATTCTACTCACGTTAAGTACTGATGTCTATGCTTTCTTAAACATCACGCAGGCAGACATCCCAGAGCTACGAATTGCATTAATATATGCCATAACGTTTATCTGCATTACTTTTGTGCTAAAGTTTATTGGGAATGTTTATATGGGTTTGCAATTGCCAGCCGTAAACAATCTGTTGGTAGCATTCGGATCGACACTGATTTTAATTGTTACGTGGATATTGTACATTAATGGGAAGGCAACTTTCCTCAATGTGGTCATTGCGAATACGGCTGCACCGCTGATTATCTATCTCATTGCTTATGTGTACACCTTCTATCACCAGTTCCCACAGCTATGTCCTTCATATCACTTGGTGAACTTACGTTCTGCTCTGGAATTAGGTAATCTTGGTATCAAATTCTTCTGGATACAGATAGCGTCAGTCATTCAGTTCATGAGTATCAACCTGCTGATTTCCAACTTCTTTACACCTGCTATGGTAACCCCTTATCAGATAGCATATCGTTATTTGAATCTGGCAATGGTGTTGTTCACCATCATCTGTATGCCATTCTGGAATGCGACAACAGACGCATATGAGAGGAATGATATGGACTGGATTCGCAAAGCCAACAAGAAGATGAACCTGATGATACTATTGATTGCTGCTGTTATGACACTGGCGGTCGTGGTCTCTCCCTGGGTTTTCCAGATATGGATTGGTGACTCTTGTCATGTTCCCTTCGGAATGACCGTTATGGTGGCACTCTATATTTTCCTGCTCATTGTAAGTATGAGATACTCCTATTTCCTAAATGGTATTGGAGCGCTTCGCCTACAACTCTACATGACAATCATGACAGTGCTGTTTATACCCATGTCCTATTTCGTCGTTAGGTATACACACGATATGCTATGGTTCTTGGGAGTGATGTGTTTTTGTGTCGTTCCAAGCATCGTAGTGAATCTAATTCAATTTCATAAATTCCTGCATGGTACCGCAAAAGGTATCTGGCGGATATAAAGAAAGGGGCTTATGACAGATAACAAACAGCATACAAAATTGTTAGGGCTGGTGACTCTATACTACTCCGAGCCATCAGAAGCGGCTAGTAACATTCTACGATATATCCAGGATGTAGAGGCATTGATTGTCTGGGACAATTCGCCATTGGAAAATAAATTGAAAGAACAGATACTGACACAACTCGGAACAAATAGCCCAAAGGTGATTTGGAAAGGTGACGGACAGAATTACTCTATTGCACCAGCCATTAATTTTGCGTGGCACTATGCGCAAGAACAGCAATACGACTTACTGCTCTTAATGGATCAGGACAGTCGGTGGGATGACTTCCGTTCTTTCAGACAACACGTTGAAACACTTTATCATACATCACCCAGCTATGTTTTTTGTCCCTACATCATCGGAAATGACAGGTTTACCATTGAAAAAGATGTTCAGGAAAGAAGAGTTTTCTTAAATTCTGGTACAATTATCCCAACGGCAATACTTAACAAGATAGGTGGAGCAGACGAGACTTTCCCACTTGATGCACTGGACCACGATTTGGCTATTCGCATACAGAAAACTGGATATACCATCGTATGTCTGACCAAACACAAGCTGCGTCATACTGTGGGAGACCCACAACGAATGGGGGCTCTACACCTCTTTACAGACAATTATGGCCCGTTGCGCATATATAGTATTTCCAAAAGTCATATCATCAAATACAGAAAACACAAGGATTGGCTGACGTTCTCTGAGAAAAAGGAAATGTTTAAGGTGCATTATTGTTTGAAATTCATAAGAATCATACTGGCTGAGCCTCAAAAAATCCAACGTCTGAAAAGCTTCTTCAAAGGGATATATGATGGTATTACCTACGATATAAAGAAGACAAAA
>ONNK01000195.1 GCA_900319185.1 uncultured Bacteroidales bacterium | reverse complement strand
GACGGCTACATCGGCTACTACAAGGTCGATGAGGACTCCCTCGAGGAGAACTTCAACGCCGCTGTCGAGGTCCTCAAGAAGTACTACACCTTCGACGAGGCCTCCGGCAAGTTCACCGACTTCCCGACCATGACCTACCTCTACAACACCTCCGACGCCCACAAGGCCATCGGTGAGTATCTGCAGAGCGCTCTGGACGCTGTCGGCATCACCATGAACATGGAGAACCAGGAGTGGGCCACCTTCCTGAACACCCGTAAGGCCGGCGATTACTCCATCGCCCGCAACGGCTGGGTTGCCGACTACAACGATCCCATCTGCTTCCTGGATATGTGGACCACGGCCTCCGGCAACAACGACGTGCAGTTCGGCAAGGGCGACCACGCCGATGTCAAGAACTACAGCATCGACCTGACCCCGTTCGGTCTGGACACCAAGGTTGAGAACGGCACCTGGGCTGAGACCTACGACGTGCTCATCTCCGCCATCAAGTCCTGCACCGATCCCGAGACCCGCTTCGCCATGATGCATGTCGCTGAGGATATGCTCATGGAGACCGGCTGCATCTGCCCGATCTACTACTACACCGATCTGTTCATGATCAGTGACAGCGTGGACGGCTTCTTCTCCAACCCGCTCGGCTACAAGTACTTCATGTACACCACCGTCGAGTAAGCAAAACCGCACAAACCCTTTGGGACTGCCGCATTTGCGGCAGTCCTTTTTTGTGCCTTCGTTATGGATATTGCACAACAGCACAATTACCTCCCGGCGCGTCCAATTTTGCACAGCAGTGCCATTAACTGGCACATTATTTCCTGAATCTTTTGGCAGGGAAGTGATCGTTAGTGTTTTCACAATACGCAAGGTGTTCAAAAACGTGCAATTTTTGTACATTACGCCGTATTGATTTCCTTTTGGTTATTTTGTATAATAAAAACCAAGATGGACGGCATTTTTGCCGTGCAAATTGAAGCTAAGGGAGCGATACCATGCAGCAGCTTGACATGAAGGTCATTGACGAGATCCTGGAGCGTCACAACAACGACAAATCCATGATCATCGCCATCATGCAGGACGTACAGGAAGTCTATCGCTATTTGCCTCAGGAAGCCCTGGAGCATATTGCGGCGAAGACCGGTATGAGCGAGTCGGACCTCTACGGTGTGGCCACGTTCTACGGCAACTTCTCCCTGGATGCGAAGGGCAAGTATGTCCTCAAGGTATGTCGGGGCACGGCATGCCACGTGCGCAAATCCGCTGATGTGCTCCAGGCCCTTCAGGAGGCCACGGGTCTGTCGGAGAAGAAGTCCATTTCGGACGACGGATTGTTCACCATCGAGATCGTATCCTGCCTGGGTGCGTGCGGCCTCTCTCCGGTGGTTATGGTGAACGACACTGTCCACGCCACTATGACGCCGGACAAGGCCAAGGATCTGGTGGCGGATCTCAGAGAGGAGGCCTGAGAAGATGAGACAAAAACTCGCATCGCTTTCCGAGTTCCGCGCCCTGCAGCAGGCCTGCATGGCGGCGCGCGAAGCGGAAAAGCGGAAAATTCTCGTCTGCTGCGGCACCGGCTGCGTCGCCGGCGGCAACCTGAACGTGTATCAGGCGCTGAAGGACCGCATGGACGCGCTGGGCGTGGCCTGCGAGGTTTCGCTCAATGACAACCACGGCGGCGACGCCATCGGCCTGAAGAAGTCCGGCTGCCACGGCTTCTGCGAAAAGGGCCCGCTGGTTCGCATCGAGCCGGAAGGCTGGCTCTACACCAAGGTCTCCGTGGACGACGTCGACGAGATCATCCAGAAGACCATCCTCGGCGGCGAATTCATCGACCGTCTCGGCTATCAGGGCAAGGACGGCGTATGTAAGCGTCAGGAGGACATTCCGTTCTACAAGCTCCAGACCCGCCGCGTGCTCGAGCACTGCGGTCACATCGACGCCGAGTCCATCGAGGAGTATCTCTCCATCGGCGGCTATGAGGCGCTCATGAAGGCGCTCTTCGAGCTCTCCGGCGACGAGGTCATCAAGGAAGTCTCCGATTCCGGTCTGCGCGGCCGCGGCGGCGCCGGCTTCCCCACGGGCAAAAAGTGGGCGCAGGTCGCAGCGCATACCGAGGAGCCTGTCAAGTACATCGTCTGCAACGGCGACGAGGGTGACCCCGGCGCGTTCATGGACCGTTCCTGCATGGAAGGCGACCCCCACAAGGTCATCGAAGGCATGATCATCGCCGGCGTGGCCACCGGCTCGACCGAGGGCGTCATCTACGTCCGTGCCGAGTATCCGATGGCGGTCAAGCGTCTGAAAATCGCGATGGAGCAGGCCGAAGAGCTCGGCGTCCTGGGCGACGATATCCTCGGCTCCGGCAAGA
>ONNK01000022.1 GCA_900319185.1 uncultured Bacteroidales bacterium | reverse complement strand
CGAGGGGCTCGACAAGATCGTCGATTCGCTTGTGGATATCTCCAACGGTGTCATGCCCGAGGGCTTCGATCCTTCCACATTCCGCGGCAGTCCATTCAATATGTAGTCATGAGACAGTTCCCGCCGGAGTTCCTTTCCTCGCTCGGGTCAGTGATCGGAAGCGCAGATGCCGCCAGGGCCGCAGAGGCCATGTCGGGCGAATCTTCCGTTTCGGTCCGGCTCAACCCCTTCAAACGGTTGCAGGGCAGCACGCTGCCTATCCTTGAAGGGTCTGCCGGCGTGCCCTGGAGCCCGTACGGGCACATCCTTGCCACACGTCCGGTGTTCACGTTGCATCCGTTGTTCCACGCCGGTGTCTATTATGTCCAGGACAGTTCGGCGATGTTTGTAGGATGGGTGTTCCGCCGCCTGCTGGAGCGCTTCCCGGAGCGCCCGCTCCGGGTGCTGGACCTCTGCGCGGCGCCCGGCGGCAAGACCACCGACCTCGCCGCTTCGCTGCGCGAGGCCTGCGGAGATGACTTCCTGCTGGTATCCAACGAAGTGATGCGCCAGAGGGCTTCCGTCCTTTCGGACAATGTCGCCGTCTGGGGTGATCCCCGCGTGGCCGTGACTTCAGTGGATCCTAAGGCTTTCGCTTCGCTGCCAGGATTCTTCGACATCATACTCGCCGACGTCCCCTGTTCGGGGGAGGGAATGTTCCGCAAGGACGAAAAGGCGGTCGAGGACTGGTCCCCGGAGACGGTGGAGCTTTGCGCCGCGCGGCAGAAACGCATCCTCGCGGATGTCTGGCCTGCCCTTCGGGACGGGGGAGCGCTACTGTATTCCACATGCACTTTCGAGGATGCCGAGAATGACGCGAACCTCGAATGGGCCGCGCGGGAGCTCGGCGGCGGGATCCTTCCTCCGGAGAATCCCTTCGGCCTCCGCACCACCCGCCACGGACACATGCTGGTCCCGGGCGAGGTTCCGGGCGAAGGCCAGTGGGTAGGAGCACTCATAAAGTGCTCCTACCCACTGGCCCATGGGCAGTCTGAACCCCCTGTCAGGGGGATTGGCGGGAGCTTCGCCCGCCTGTGTACGGATTCGCCGGAGGTGCGGCGCAAACAATCCGTCGAAGCGTCGATGGATGAACTCAAGCGTCTCAGGCCTTTGCGCCTGGGCATTTCCGAAGGGGAGTGGAAGGGCAAGGACTTCGTCCCGGACCCGGACTGGGCGCTGAGCATTTCCTTCGACCGTTCCCGCTATCCCGAGGCGCCGGTCGACAAGCAGGCGGCACTGCATTTCCTGCATCGCGACACCATCGCGCTGGAAGGCGCGCCCCTCGGTTACAATGTGATCACTTACCGCGGCATTCCCCTGGGATTCGTCAAGAACCTTGGCCGGAGGTGCAACAACCTCCATCCCCAGTCCCGCCGCATCAGAATGGATATCGTATGAAAAGACAACTGCTGGTCCTCCTCCTGGCCGTTTGTGCCTGCATGTCGCTTCGTGCGCAGGACACTTCCGAGGCTTTCGTGTCCCGGTATGATGCCCTCGTGAAGCGTGTCGGCTATTCCGGCGTCGGGGTGGAGACCCTGCTCGACAGGTGGGAGAAAGCATTCCCGGATGATCCGGACATGCTGGTCGCCCGTTTCAACTATTATCTGGACAAGTCCCAGTCCACCCAGATGGTGGCCAAGCCACAGGACCGTTTCATGGGTGCCAAGCCCATCCTGGTCCTGAAGGACAGCCTCGGTGCGGACGTGAACTATTTCGAGGAGACTTTCTTCGAAGACTCGCTTTTTGCCCTCGCTTCCTCGGCCATAGACAAGGCTGTCAAGGCCCATCCGGACCGTCTCGACCTCCGCTATGCCAAGATCACTTCGCTCATCGCTTATGAGAAAGAGAGTCCGGACATGGCTACGGCCGCGCTCTCTGCGCTGATCGACTATGACGGCACCTCGCATCCCGTATGGAAGTACGGCGACGAGGAGGCGGACAAGGACGTCTTCCAGTCCGGCATCCAGGAGTATTGCGCGACCCTATACACCATCGGCAGTCCGGGCTCTTTCGAGTCGTTCCGTGCCCTTTCCGAGAAGATGCTCAAGTACGATCCCAAGAATACGACGTTCATGTCCAACCTCGGGACTTACAACTTCATCGCCCGCAAGGACAACAAGACGGCCCGCAAGTATTATGACAAGGTCCTGAAGATCGACCCTTCCGACTATACCGCCATCAAGAACAGCGTCCTCATGGCCCGCAGGGACAACAACGTCAAGCTGGAGAAGAAATATCTTCCCATGCTGGCGAAATACGGCGCCGACGATGCGGAGAAGGCTGCGGCACAGGCCCGCCTGCAGGCCTTGAACAACAAGAAATAAACTATAATCATCAATAACAATGAAAAAGATCATCCTTATGTTCATCCCTCTGATGGTTCTCGCCTCCTGCTCGCAGAAGCAGGCGGGCGTCCCGGCCATTAATCCCGCCGACATGGACACCTCCGTGAAGCCCGGCGACAATTTTTACATGTACGCCAACGGCGGTTGGATCAAGAACAACCCCCTCAAGCCTGAGTATGCCCGTTACGGCTCCTTCGACGTACTGCGCGAGCGCAATGTCGAGGACCTCAACGCCCTTTTCTCCGAGATGACGGAAATGAATCCCGAACCGGGCAGCATCGACCAGAAGATCGTCGACCTGTACAAGCAGGGCCTCGATTCCACCCGCCTCAATGCGGAGGGAGCAGCCCCTCTGAAGAAGTATATTGACGAGATCTATGCCATTGGCGACAAGGCGGCTCTCGCCGCCCATCTCGGCAAGATGAACCTCGTGGGCGAGGGCGGCTTCTTCGGCGGCGGTGTCGACGCCGACCTGATGGACAGCAAGACCCAGATATTCTACCTTGGCCAGGGAGGCCTCGGCATGGGCGACCGCGACTACTACGTGGACCCCGCCAACGCCGAGCTCCGCAAGGGATACGAGGCGATGCTTGAGAGATTCTTCGCCCTCGCCGGCCTTGACAGGAGCGCTGAGCGCGCTGCCAACGCCGCCGGCGTCGAAGACCGCCTGGCGGAGTTCTCCTGGACCAGCGTCCAGAACCGCGACATCCAGAAGCTGTACAATCCCATGAGCTCTGCCGAGATATACAAGGCTTATCCCGGCTTTGACTTCAAGGGCTTTGCAACTGCGATGGGCCTTCCCGAGATGGACAAGGTCATCGTGGAGCAGCCTTCTTTCTTCGAGGGCTTCAGCAAACTCTTCAAGGACACCCCGCTTGACGTCCTCAAGGACTATGTCGCTGCGCAGCTGATCAACGGAGCCGCGAGCTCGCTCTCCGATGATTTCTATGCCGCCAACTTCGACTTCTACAGCACCCAGATGAGCGGCATTACCGAGCAGAAACCCCGATGGAAGCGCGCCATGAGCGTTCCCAACAGCATCCTCGGTGAGGCTGTCGGCCAGATGTACGTCGCCAAGTTCTTCCCCGAGTCCTCCAAGCAGAGGATGCTCGAGCTTGTAAAGAACCTCCAGATCTCCCTGGGCCAGCACATCGACGAGCTTGAGTGGATGTCCGACGAGACCAAGGCCAAGGCACGCGAGAAACTTGAGGCCTTTACCGTCAAGATCGGCTATCCCGACAAGTGGAAGGACTACAGCACCCTGAAGGTGGACCCCGAGCTGAGCTACTACGAGAACCTCCGCGCCGCGAGCGCATGGTATGTGGCCGACAACATGTCCAAGCTCGGCAAGCCTACCGATCCTACCGAGTGGGGCATGACTCCCCAGACGGTCAATGCCTACTACAACCCGACCACCAACGAGATCTGCTTCCCTGCGGGCATCCTTCAGCCTCCGTTCTTCAATCCGGATGCTGACGACGCCGTCAACTACGGAGCCATCGGAGTCGTGATCGGCCATGAGATGACCCACGGCTTTGACGACCAGGGCAGCCTGTTCGACAAGGACGGCAACATGAACAACTGGTGGACCGAAGAGGACCGCGCCTCCTTCGTGGAGAAGACCAAGGTCCTCGCCGACCAGTACGGCGAGGTCGAGGTCCTGCCCGGCGTGAAAGCCAACGGCGAGCTGACCCTCGGCGAGAACATCGCAGACCATGGCGGTGTGAGCATTGCTTGGACCGCACTGCATAACGCCCTCGGCGGCGTTGAGCCCAAGCCCATCGACGGCTTCACCGCCGCCCAGCGCTTCTTCCTCGGTTACGCCCATGTCTGGGCCCAGAACATCACGGACGAGGAGCGCGCGCGCCTGACCAAGCTCGACGTCCACTCGCTCGGCGACAACCGCGTTAACGTGACTCTCCGCAACTTCGGTTACTTCTTCGACGCCTTCGGCATCAAAGAGGGTGACCCGATGTTCCGTCCCGAGTCCGAACGCGTACACATCTGGTAGTGAACGCCTCGTCCTTCATAGCGAAGAAACTCCGTTTCAAGGGGAGGATTGCGATGGCATCCGTCGCAATCTCCTTCCTTGTCATGATCATTGCCGTATCCGTGTCTTCCGGTTTCCGCCGGGAGATACGGAGCGGCATTGCTTCAGTCAGCGGAGACATCCAGCTGACTCCGGCGGACATGAACTACATCGGGGAGGAGTCTCCGATCTCTTCCGAACCTCCTTCACTTGGCCCCATAAGCGAGGTGCAGGGGGTGAAGTCGGTGCAGCCGGTCATCTACCGTGCCGGTATCGTGAAGAAGGACGACAATATCCACGGGGTGATATTCAAGGGTGTCACTGAGCGTGATTCGCTTGTGGACCTTGGCATTAGCATCCCCGACCGTCTGTCCGAGATCCTGGACCTCGGGGAAGGTGATGACCTGCAGGCGTATTTCGTGGGGGAGCGCGTCAAGGCGCGCCGTTTCCATATCAAGTCCGTTTACCGGTCGCCGGTCCGGGCGGACGACAATCTCGTCGTTCTGGCTTCGCTGGAGGACATGCGCCGCCTGAACGGCTGGGAGGATGATGAGGTGTCCGCCCTGGAGATCGTCCTGGAAGATGCTTACAGGGACGGTCCGCTCATGCGGGCCAAGACCGACGAGGTCGGTACGCTCGCCCTCGTGCATGCCTCCGATACGGACGATTCACTCGTTGCGACTTCGATAATGGACAAGTATCCCCAGCTCTTCGACTGGCTCAACCTCATCGACTTCAACGCTTTGGCCGTGCTCATCCTGATGACGGTCGTGGCGGGTTTCAACATGATCTCGGGATTGCTGATACTGCTGTTCAGGAGCATCTCCACCATCGGTACCCTCAAGGCCATGGGCATGACGGACAAGTCCATCTCCGCGGTGTTCATGCGCGTGTCTTCCAACCTGGTACTCAAGGGGATGCTGATAGGCAACGCCGTCGCGCTGGCGCTGTGCGCCCTTCAGAATGCGACACATTTCCTGAAACTCAATCCGGACAATTATTTCATCTCTTACGTGCCCCTGAAGGTCAACCTTCCGCTGATCCTCGTGGCCGACCTGGCGGCTTATGCCGTCATCCTGCTGCTCCTGCAGATACCGGTGAGATTCATTTCCAAGGTGGATCCTGCCCTTACGGTCAGGGCGCAGTAGCTAAGGACTTATGACCTTGAAGTCCTCGTAAAGCGAAAGGACCCTTTTTACATAGGCGATGGTCTCGGTGCCCTGGAAGGTGCCGAGCCTGATGACACTGTCCACCTGGAAGGTGGCTTCGTCGCGCATGTCCGGGATGACTGAGACGATGCCGTCCCATGTCCCGGCGTCCGCTCCTATCGACTCTGCGTAGCGGACGCAGTCCAAGATGCGCCCTTCGCCTGCATTGTAGGCGGCCAGGGTGAACTTGCACAGCTCATCCTTGTTCGCGGCCTTGCCACGGAACATGTTCTGGAGCAGGAGAAGGTATTCGGTCCCGGCCTTGATGCTCTCCTCAGGATTGAAGAGGTCCGTGACACCCATCTTGGCGGCGGTGGATGGCAGCATCTGCATCAAGCCTTCCGCGCCCCTCCTGGAACGCAGTTCGATATGGAATTGGGATTCCGAGTATATCAGGGCCGAGAGCAGGCGCCAGTCCCATCCAAGCCGTTTCGCGGCGGCTTTCACCAGGCTGTCGTAAGGAGAGATGTGCGGGCTGTATCTCAGCAGGAAGACGTCCCGGACCGGTTCGTGGTCCTCCGAATCGAGGAAGGAACCGAGCCATCCGTCGATCTCAGCCAGGCCTGCCGCGCAGTCATGCCGGACCGCCCAGACGGTGAGGCTGTCCACGGGAATCGACAGGAGTAGACTGTCCGAAGGCGGTACTGCGGTGCAGGGGAGTACGACTATGTCGACCTTGCCCTGCCGGAGGGAGTCGGTCCATGAAGATCCCCTGCGCGCATTGACTATGGATACCAGGCTGTCGCCCATGCTCGCGGCGAAGCGCTGGAGGAGTTCGTAGTTGTAACCCACGGTGAGTCCGGGCAGATGCCTTGGCGAATGCTCAAGCTGGATTGCGCACCGAATGGGGACGTTGCGGAACGAGAAATCTGCAGCACGGTTCGAGGAAAGCCAGACATGGACGGACGCCCATGCGATGGCGACTGCCAGCAAGGCGAATATCGTGCGTGTGATGCCGGTGCGCATGTCAGTTGCCCCTCGACCGCCTTCCGCTTTCTTCGGGAGGAATCTGCGCCGTCGGGGAATCCTTGCCCGGCTGCGTGTAGAACGGCCAGAAGACGCCGAGCTTGATCATGCGCTGGGTGACGATGTAGCGGTCCGCGGAGAAGTAGTCGTTCTTCTTCATCGGCCAGCCTTGCCCGGCGTTCTCCAGTTTGACGAAGATGGTCGCGCGCTTCCACTGCATGTTGACGAAAGCGTCGAAATACGGTCCGTTGGTATAGCTGCGCTCCGTTTGGTTGTGGAACACTCCGAGAGCCGGGTTCCAGGCAGGGGAGTTCCAGGCGGTATTGTATAGGCCGTTGGCCCCCAGCTGCATGGTCATGGCTCCGCCGGAGACACTGAACTGAAGGAAGTACTTGAGATTGACGGCGAGCTTGGGAAGCGGCACGACATCCGGATTGGATGACAGCTGGAACAGCACGCGGTTGTCCAGGTGCAGTATGCCGAGCACCAACTCCTTGTGGAGGTCGGCCGAGAGGATGCTCATCGGAGTGGTGTTCTGCCTGATCACTCCAAGCGTGTCATAGTAGACGTTGTTGGCAAGCAGGGCATAGCCCGCTCCCGCATCTATCTTCCAGCGTGGTATGGATATCCTTCCCTGCACCCGTGTCACGGACTGTTTGGAGAAGTCGTTGTCCCACTTGAAATGGTTGGTGTAGAGATGCTGGAGGTAGTACTCCGGCTCGTCGAGGCTGGTGTCGAAATGCAGGTCGACGGTCAGCGGACTCTTCCTGGCCCTTCGGAAAGGATAGATACTGAATCCGAGGTTGGCGTCGATGACCATGTCGTTGATCTCGTCCCCGAGGAATACGTATTCGCCCTTGGCGTCCCAGTGGATGTAGTTGCGCAGGCTTCCTTCGACTCCGGCATAGAGGTATGCGGAGTTCCATACTACGTTGCTGCGCTTCCTGGTGAACGTCGGATCGAAGGCGTAATAGGTCAGCATCCTGTCTCCGACCCCTACGTTGAGCTTGGATACTATGGCGTCTTCGGCCCACGGCTGGAGCCTGAGGAAGACTCGGTTCTCCAGCCTGGCCACCCGCATGGAATCAGCCGTGACGGAAGGGTGGATGTAGTGCTGGTTGTGGTAGAAATCGTCCTCGACGGGATTGGAAGGGCTCACGGCATCCTTGTAGAGGCGGCGGTACGAAGAATACTCGGTGCTGTGTCCCAGGAATGCCGTCGTGATGTTGGTGTCGCCGAGCGTGTCGGCTGCGGCCCTGGCCTCACGTCTCTCTGCCAGATACTCCCCGAGGGCCTCCATCGACAGGGTGTCCCCGGCGGCTGCGACGCTGTCGCGATACGCCGCTTCGATCGCCTTGTCGACCTTGCGGTCCTTCATCCTGTTTATGAAGGTGAAGGGTATCCTGTACTGCTGGTCCAGGAAAAGGGTATTCTTCTTGACTTTGCTGGACACGTTGTTGAGGATGACGTCCAGCTCCCTGGCATTCACGGTCGTGTCCCTGATGCCGCCAAGGTCCCTCAAGCCTCCGTTCTCGGTCCTGTTGACACCGTTGTAGAGATAACCTGCATGGAGCATGTAGCGGCGTCCCAGGTAGTTGACCGTCATCTGGGTATTCTTGTTGGTCGTGGTTTCGTTGTTGAGGATGCCTCCTCCTCCGAAACGGTCGTATACGAGGGTGAAGTTGAACTCAGGAGTGATGTTCTGGGTAGTCAGAAGGTGGAGGTTGTCGGACTCCCTCTCCGACCCGGCCAGGAGGGTCCCGAAGTAGCCGAGCTCGGTGTACGGGGTCTTGGTATTGTACATCACCACGTCGGAGGGAGTGTGGCTCCAGCTCTCCAGGGCTTCATAGAAAGAAACCTTGTCCTTGGACTTGCGGTTGAACCAGTTGTAGTACTGGACAGGCGATCCGGCCACTCCGAGCCATGTGGCGTTGACGTCGTTCCTCAGGAACGGATAGTCGTGGAAACGGTAGTTGAATCCGGAGTCTTCCGGTGCGATCGCGAGCTTGTGGAACTCCTGTTCGTGGGTCCACTTGATTATACGCTTGTACTGCAGCGAATCGGTGAAGGCGAAGGTCTCCAGGATGCGCGGGGTATTCCTGATGATACTGTCCTTGGCCGTCAGGATACTGTCCCTGCGTTCCTGGTCACGGTTCATCTTGGCGATCTTACGCTGCGTGAGCTCCTCCATCCGGAGCTTCTTCCTGTCCTGCTTGGAGAGCCCGGCATACCAGCGCTCGTATTCGAGCTTCTCCCTGAGCAGGGAGTCGGCCAGGTAGAGCGAGTCGAGTATCGGCCAGTCGAGCGAATCCCCTGCTGCGATGAGCGAGTCACGTATGAAATCGTATGTCGGACGGTCGCGCAGGGCGACATAGTACTTGTACCGGAAAGGATCGGTGAAACGGAGCGAATCCGGGACGGGGATGGTGTCCCTCGCAGTGAGCTTGGGCAGAGTATCCAGGATTGCCAGTGAGTCGGGTGTCACGAGGCTGTCGGCATCCGTGAAAAGGGAGTCCTCCAGCGGCTTGGCATCCATGAGGAAATCCTCCTCGGTCCATCCGCGCTTGTACCCGTCGGGCGGGTAGACGACGGTATCCGGCCGTTCCGCGATCACGGGGACGGAGATGCCGGAGAGGCGCATGTCGGCATTCACTCCGGGAACCGAAGTGAATGTGTGGACGGCTGCGATGGCGGTCACGGCGACCGGGAGCCAAAATCTGGATACCAAACTCTTCATATATACAATTCACAAAGTTAAGCACTTTTTGCGAGATTACTCGGAATAAATTCGTAAATTCGAATCCTCAAAGCGTTTGATATGGACCGTCTGGAAGCGTTATTCCGCTCATATACAGGCAAGGATGCAGAGAAATGCCTGGCCTTGTCCCCGTCCGGCAGCAGGAGGAGGTATTTCCGGCTTACGGCCGGAGACATCTCGCTCATAGGCGTCTACGGGACGAACCTTGACGAGGACCGCGCTTTCATCGCACTCTCCCGGCATTTCCTGTCCAAGGGCCTGCGGGTCCCGGAGGTGTTGGCCGTCAGCGAAGACGGAATGTGCTACCTCCAGCAGGACCTTGGGGACACTTTGCTTTATGACGTCCTCTCGGAAGCTCGCACGACCGGTGTTTATGGCCCTGCCGAGCGCGCCCTGCTGCTGCGTGCGGTCTCCGAACTGCCGGCGATACAGGTCGAGGGAGCCCGCGGACTGGATTTCTCCGTCTGTTATCCTTCTGAGGCGTTCAACGCCAGGATGGTCGACTTCGACCTCAATTACTTCAAGTACTGCTTCCTGAAACCCAGTTCGGTGGAGTTCAACGAGGAGCTCCTTCAGGACGACTTCGAGCGTCTCAAGGCCGATCTGCTGCAGGATGTGCCAGACGCGTTCATGTACAGGGATTTCCAGGCCAGGAACGTCATGCTGCATGACGGGGAGCTGTGGTACATCGACTTCCAGGGCGGACGCCGCGGCCCGCTCGAATACGACCTCGCGTCGTTCGTGTGGCAGGCGCGCGCCAGGTATCCGGAGGATCTCAAGCGCGCCCTCGTCGACGCATACCTCGATGCTTTGGAGAAGCTTATGCCCGTCGACAGGGAAGCCTTCCGCTGGAGGCTCCGCACTTTCGTGCTTTTCCGTACCCTCCAGGTCCTGGGAGCCTATGGCTTCCGCGGACGCATCGAGAAGCGTGCGCATTTCCTCGAGAGCATCCCTTATGCCCTCGAAAATCTCAGGGAGTTGCTCTCCGAGCCTTTCGGACGCTATCCTTACCTGTCGGACGTCCTTGGACGGCTTGCGCAGGACGGACCCGGACTGCCTCAGCCTGCGGACGGCCTGCTGCATGTGCACGTCTACAGCTTCTCTTACAAGAAAGGGATACCCGAAGACCTGTCCGGCAACGGCGGAGGCTATGTCTTCGACTGCCGCTCCGTCCACAACCCAGGCAAATACGAGCGTTTCCGCACCATGACCGGCCTTGACAAGCCGGTGCAGGACTTCCTTGAGGAAGACGGCGAGATATTCACTTTCCTGGGCCATGTATTCCCGCTTGTGGACGCCCATGTGGACAGGTTCGTCAGCCGCGGCTTCTCGCACCTGCAGGTGTCTTTCGGCTGTACCGGCGGCCAGCACCGCTCGGCGTACAGCGCCCAGAAGCTCGCCGAGCACCTGTCCGGCCGCCCCGGCGTCGTGGTGCATCTCCACCATCGTGAACTCGGAATCGAAAAGGTCCTATGAAAGCGATGATATTCGCGGCCGGTCTCGGAACCCGCCTCAAACCCATCACCGACACCATTCCGAAAGCGCTGGTGCCCGTCTGCGGCGAGCCTCTCCTCAAGCATGTGATAATCCGCCTGAAAGAGTCAGGCATCGACGATATGGTCGTCAATGTCCATCATTTCGCCGACAAGGTCATCGATTATCTGGAGCAGAATGACTTCGGGGTCAGGATCGCCGTGTCCGATGAGTCGGACCGCCTGCTTGAGACCGGCGGCGGCATCCTGCATGCCCGTGACCTCCTTGTGCGTGGAGAACCGTCCGACGGCCGTTTCCTCGTCCACAACGTGGACATCCTCTCCGACCTGGACATCCGCGCCTTCGTGGACGCATGGCGTCCCGGCGCGCTTGCCTCCCTCCTCGTAAGTTCCCGCAAGACCCAGCGCTACCTGCTTTTCGACGATGACATGCGCCTGGTCGGCTGGACCAACATCGCTACAGGCGAGGTACGCTCGCCGTATCCCGGCCTCGACCCGTCCGGATGTACGATGCTCGCCTTCTCCGGCATCCATCAGGTCTCGGACTCCGTATTCGATGTGATGGAGTCCGAAGGGATGGGGGAGCGTTTCCCTATAATGGATTTCTATCTCAAGGTCTGTGACCGGTATCCGATATACGGAATAAAGCCGGCGTCGCTCGAATTGATCGACGTCGGCAAGCTTGATACCCTGGCGTTAGCCGAGGAGTTTATTCGGAAACCAGCTCTGCGCAGCTTCCCTGAGGGTCGAGAGGCTTGATGGTCTCGAACTTCTTGAAGAAATAAGCCAGGAAGGCGATGCAGAAAATGAATATCGCCAGATAGAGGGGGGCCGGCAGGACTTCCTTGAAATTCTCAATGTCCTTGAGCGAATCGATATTTGCCAAGATCAGCGCGAAGGTATTGTTGGCGAAATGCATGAGCATCGTGAGCCAGACCGAGCCGGTCCTGTAATACACGAAGCCGAATACCAGTCCCATGGCGAATGCAGCGATACCCTGCCATGAGTTGAAATGGATAAGGGCGAAGAATGCTGCGGAGATGACGATGGCCCAGACGGGCTTCAGGCCCCTGACTGTCTCACCATCCTTGTCCTTGTGCTCGTAGTTCAGCAGGCCTCGCAGGACCATGCCGCGGCAGAGCCACTCCTCGAAGAACGGGGCGAAGATGCTGACGCACAGGAAGTTGAGCAGGAAGTTCCCTTGGGTTATTCCGGACATCCATTTCTCGAGCCACTCCGGCATGGGGGGCAGGAGTGATATGACGGAGTCTGCAAGGAAAGAAGTGGCGATGGCGGCGATTGTCACCAGCACTGCGCATAAAGCGGCCCCGAGAGGTGAGTAATGCTTGTTGGAGAGCTTGTATCCCTTTCCGAACAGGGAGTTGTTCCTGCTCATGAACGAGGCAAAGATCATCGGAGGTATGAACATCACCGGGTAGGAAATGAGCATGACATACATCAAGGCATTGGGGCTGTCTTTCATGAAGAGAGCCACCGGAGAGGCGATGAGACCTCCGATGAGTGCTCCGGCCAGAAGGAGGAGGAGCAGTATAAGGATGCCGCCCGGACCGGGGGTATAATGGTCGAAGTTGGAGAAGAACTCGTAGTTCTTTTGGATTTTCCTATGTGCCATTGTATTAAAGGATTAGCAGTAAAGCGAGGGAATAGAGCACTAAGCCCTGGAAGGCGATGCGCCGGCGGGAGGACCTCCCGACCAATTGCTCCATCGGATTGCGGGATGCCACTTTGGAGAGCTCGTCAGTGTCCGGAAGCCTGCTGAAGGGCCATTTGCAGATGATCTCTCCGTCGGCGAGGTAAGTCGCGCCGCCGTTCGAGCGGTTGAAGGTGATGATCTTCTTGAAATCAGACTGGTACGCATCGAGCCCGGGGACCGGTTCGCGGGCGACGGTGATGGCAGTGAAGCCGGCCGCCTCCGCATCGCGAAGGAACTGCTCGGCACGGTCCATGGCCTTGAATCCGGGAACGTCGTATATGGACAGGACCATGACCTTGCCATCCATCAGCAGATCGTTGTGGTAATCGCCGTCCGTGTCAGAGATATAGAATACCGGGGTCGACTTCTCGTAGTCAGAGATGCTTGTCTCCATGTTTTCCACGCGGACGAAAGTCCAGGTGGAATCGGGGAGGTTGTCGAGGGTGAACGCACCTTCCTGGCCGTTCTTCTCGTAAATCACGAAATACTCCTGCTTGGTGTCGTTCTCTCCTCCGATGTAAATCCCGCTGTCGGAATACTCCTCGTCGCCGTTTGCAGCCAGGGAGGCTCCTGGTGCGAATTCGGTGAAGTCCATGAGCGGTACGGAAACCAGCGACATCACCGTGAACAGTCCGACCGTCACAGCCACCAGGCAGAAGGCGATGACCTTTGACTTGCGGTTCCTGCCGTCCTCGCGGAACGGAAGGAAGGCCCCTACGCACAGGAGGCAGAGCAAGATGTTCTTGACAAAGGTCTGCATGTGTGTCAGATGTACGGCCTCGCCGAAGCATCCGCAGTCCATCTCGGGGTTGAAGATGACGAGCAGCAGGGTGATCAGGGTGAACACCAGCATGAGAAGGCAGGAGACATTGGTCGTAAAAGTACGCCAGACACCTGCGATCAGCGCCGCGCCCGTGAGGGTCTCGACGAGTGCCAGGATGACGGCGAGCCATTTGGAGGCGAATGCCAGCCATCCGAGGTGGAAGAATTCGAAATACTCCTCGACCACCAGCCCGGCCCCGACGGGGTCCATGAGCTTGAGCATGCCGGCAATGAAGAACACCAGTCCCAGCAATATCGAGCACAAGCGCCTCAATCCTAAGTGAAAGCCTTTCATATCCGTTCCAAGTATTTGTCAACAATGTTCCTGATCCGTCCGAATATCTCCTCGGGGCCGAGCATCGCACCTTTTCCGTCCATGCAGTCCACGACGCGGAATTTGTCGTCAAGGGCGGCCTGCCTGAGGTAAATGGACCTCACGCGTTTCTGGAATGCGATGTCTGCTTCGTGGATGTCACGTCCTCCCGAGAGGTAATTGCGGTCGTCCCCCTCGCGCTGAGAGGCGAGGTTGGCCTCCACGAATCCGATTGGGACGTCGAGGAAGAGGTTGAGATCGGGTCTGGGGAGTCCGAAATCGCCGTATTCGGTGTCGAATATCCATTTCCGCAGGGCCTCCGCCTCATCGTCCGAATGGAGTTTGGCACACTGGTAAGCGATGTTGGAGTACACATAGCGGTCCAGCAGGACGGTCGCGCCGTTCTCCAGGCGCTCGCGGATATACGGCGCTGCTCCGTGCCTGTCCTCGGCGAACAGCAGGGCCACGAGCTGTGGATGGACGGTGTCGTTGGAACCGAAATCGCCCCGGAGGAAACGGCTTATGAGGTCTCCGTACACCGGAGCGTCGTAACGCGGGAAGTGTATGTATTCGAGGCCGCCGCAGACGGACTCGAGATAGGTCCTGAGTTTCTTGACCTGCGTGGATTTGCCGGCGCCGTCAAGTCCTTCCAATACAACAAGCATAGACAACGTGTATATTGGTACAAAGATATTCAAAAAAATCCATACTTTTGTATCAGATAAAGACTCAGCAATGACAGATCCCGCCAGAACAGTCAGAATCATGGGCATCCTCAACCTCAACGGGGATTCCTTCTATGCTCCCAGCCGCTACAATATGTCCGTGATGGAGGCCGGTCCCGACATCGTGGACATCGGGGCGGTGTCCACGCGTCCTGGGGCCGGTGAGGTCTCCGAGGAGGATGAATGGTCGCGGCTCAAACCCGTCCTGCGGACGCTGGATACCGGCGTCGCAGTGTCGATAGACACGACGCGCGCCGGGATCATAGAGCGCGCCTGCGACCTGCTCGGCCGGCCGGTCATCGTCAATGACATCTCGGCTGGCGAGGACGATCCCGCGATGCTCTCCACAGTAGGGCATCTGGGACTGGAGTACATCGCCATGCACAAGCGCGGGACTCCAGCGACCATGCAGTCGCTGTGCGACTATGAAGATGTCGTGGAGGATGTGCTGGAATACTTCAAGATGTTCGCCCTCAAGGCCGCGGAGAACGGTATTTCAGACTGGATCCTCGATCCTGGCTTCGGCTTCGCCAAGACCGTGGAGCAGAATTATCAGTTGATGGAAGGACTGGAACGCTTCACCTCCCTGGGACGCCCCGTGCTGGTGGGTATTTCACGCAAGAGTTTCATTTACAGGCCTCTGGGCCTTGGGCCTGAAGATGTCCTGACCGCCACCCAGGTGATGCACATGGCTGCACTGGAGCGTGGTGCCGACATCCTTCGTGTACACGACGTCGCAGCCGCCAGGGAGACTGTCTCCCTCTACCGCATGCTCAACGGTCGCTAGCGCTCCCTGATACCCCAGTCGCGGAGACGCAGCTGCGACTCGACGTCTTCCTCTACAGTGTCCGGCAGCAGCGGGAAGAAATCCATCCCGAGCATGGCTTCCAGGCCGTTGACCGTCACCGCACATTCGTCCAGCCAGTAACGCTTGTCGTCGTTGTCCATTATGAATGCGATAGAGCGGTATTTCCCGTTTTTCTCGGCAAGCACGGCCTTGAAGAAGCTGTCCGGTACCGTGACGCCGCGGTCTCCTATGATGCCGTACCGGTTGGAGCCGATGATAGGCCCAGTGACCACCCAGACCTTGCCGAAGTCCCTAGCCCACCTGCGTACCTGTTTCTCCAGATAGTTCCAGTCGCCCTTGTTGAGTTCCTCGTCCTGGGGACAGATGTTGGTGAGGTAGAAGGTGTCGTCCATGGCCTCGCCATCCCATTGGAAATCCGCCGCGCAGGCCATGTGCCCGCGTGTCCAGCCCGAGTCGTAATAGTCCTCGCGCATGGCCTGCGTGCCCTTGTAGGTGGGGTCCATGCGGAAGACCGCCTCGTCCCTGGTCGCATCCCCCCGCGTCTCCTCGGCGGTGAGCTCGTAAGCCACCCATTCGGGCAGGCGCGCCTCGGCGTTGTACGATATGACGAATCCCTTGTGCGTCAGGATGATGTCGTCGTCCGAGGTGTACGGGAGCTCCATCAACCCTTCCGGAAGCGGCTCATCATGCCCTTCAAGGGCCGGGATATGTTTGGTGATGAAACCTGTCTCCTCCTGAAGGAGGTAGAGGCCGCAGAGCAGGACAAGCACTACTGCAGAGATATATGAGGTGCGTTTTTTCATCTGTCGGGATGTTTTTGCAAAAATAATCATTATATTCGCAAATACGCGCCGCAAGTTCAACAAACTAAAACAAATAGCTTATGTCAGAAGAATTCGAGAACATCAAGGAGAACGCCGAGGAGATCAAGGAAGAGCTCCGCGACGAGGTGAACCAGGCCGCCGACGCAGTCGAGGCCGAAGTCAAGGAGGCGGCAGAGGCCGTCGAGGAAGAGGTCAAGGAAGCCGCCGAGGCTGTCGAAGACAAGAAAGAGGAGTTTAAGTCCAAGGTCGATGAGATGGCGTCCGACGTAAAGGAAGCCTACGAGAATGTCAAGGACAAGGCCCAGGACGTCTTCAATGATGCCAAGGAAGGCGCTGCTGCTGCTTTCGCTACCGCAAAGGAGAAAGCCCAGAGCACCGTTGACGACATCAAGAAGGAGATCGACGATTATTCCGACGAGATGGATGAGGATGACGTGAACAAGAACAAACTCATGGCGGTCCTCGCTTATATTGGCCCGCTCGTGATCGTCCCTATCCTTCTGGCCAAGGATTCCAAGTTCGCCAAGTTCCACTCCAACCAGGGTCTGGTGCTGTTCCTGCTCGCCATCGTCTGCAGTCTCCTCACCAAGCTCAAGGTCATCGGCTGGCTGTTCAGCGTACTCGGCGCGGTCATCTTCATCCTTGCCGTCGTCGGTATCATCTACGCCTGCCAGGGCAAGGCCAAGGAGCTTCCCGTCGTCGGCAACTGGAAAATCCTCAACTGATAGTCATCCTTATCGAAGCGAATTTATACGAAAAGAGCCTGTCGGTCAGACAGGCTCTTTTCTTTTATCTCAGTCCAAGTTTGGCAAGCTCTTTCTTTGCTTTCTTCATATCCTTCTGGAACTCCTTGTCAGAGTGAAGGACCGCGACGGAACCTGAGGCGGCGGTGCGGGCGGCCTGGACGTCGGTCTGGTAGTGGAAGCCGACGATGACGCGGCTCGTGCCGTATTCATACCCGACCTTGAGGATGTCGGAAGCCTTGTCCGGGAGCAGTTCTGCGAGGACGAGGGCCACGGTCCAGCCCCTCGTGGTATGACCGGAGGGGTATGACGCGGAGCGTCTGGAGCCGCGCTCTTCCTCCGGTACGCCTGTCGGCTCGTCGAACTCCACGTACGGACGTGTCCTCTTGTAGAAGTCCTTTGCCTTCTTGTTGGCATTGTTGGCCGTTGTCATGGACTTGGACAGCAGCCTGTAGAGGTTGGGAGTCTGCTCGTTGCTGATCCGTACGCCCACGGCAGGCTCGAGGGCCTGTGCGAGATAGTCGAGTGAACTCTTGGCATCGTCGTGCGCCCTCTGGCCCCTTTCGGTGGGGCGGATGGTCTTGCCCCACTCATAGTAGACCAGGTCGCTGTCGAACAGCGGGTCTCCCGGCTTGGGCGGCGCAGGAAGGAAGACGGATGCGTCGGGCATCTTGTCGGCATCGATGTAGTCGGTGCGCACGGATGCCTTGTCGGCGTCCTGGCTCTGCGCCTGGGGCCGGCCTGCTCCCTGCGGGGGCACCGGAGGCCTGCCGGCATTCTGGGCGCCGGCAAAACTGAAGGCGAACAGCAGCGCGAGGGCTGCGAATGCCATTCTCAGGGTCTTGGATGAAGTGTTCATTGTCATTTGTATAAAG
>ONNK01000176.1 GCA_900319185.1 uncultured Bacteroidales bacterium | reverse complement strand
GAAGTATCCCCAACGGTTCTTTGCGGAAAGCTTCGAGGAGTCGAAGGCATCTGCTCGGAAGTTGGTCTGGAGGCTGTAACGGTTGTCGTAGCTATAGGTCAGACGTCCGAAGTAGGAGATCTGGGTGGAGTTGCTGGGGCTTCCTCCGCCGATGCTCTTGGTACCGGATCCGTTGTCCTGGGTGATGTAGCGGAAGTTCTCGGCGTATCCCTTGAGGGGGTCTGTACCGGAGAGTCCGGCATTGACTCCGCGGCTGTCGTTGAAGGTATAGGACATACCTGCCATCGCGCCGATGTCATGCTTGCCGAAACTCTTGTTGTAGTTGGCGAAGTTCTCCCACTGGTAGTAGTAGCTCTGGGAGGAGTTGGCGGAGATGCTGTAGCTCTGCGAGTAGTGCTTGGGGTTCACATAGTAAGGCTCGCTGTAGTCGCTGGAATAGCTCTGTGCGATACGGTAGCCGAGGCGGGAGGTGAACACGAAGCCCTTGAAGGGAGTGATGTTCGCGAACAGGGTACCGCGGATATTCCATCCTTCGCTCTTGCCGTAGGCGCGTGCGACGTTGATGAGAGGGTTCATACCGTCACCCTCGACGATCTTGGAGGTGGAATAATAGTAACCGTCTTCGTTAGTGTAGAAGTTGTAGTCATAATGGACGCCGTCCACGACATAACCGCTCTCGTATGCGCTGCGCATGTTGGTAGGCATATCCTCGGGGGTCTTGAAGTAGATTGGGGTGAGCGGGTCGATGATGATGGCTCCGAGGAGGGTTCCGCCGTACTCGTTCGGGCTTCCGAGGTCGGACTTCTCGTAACGCTCGATGGAAGTGTTGGTTCCGATCTGGAACCAGGACTTGACCTTGTAGTCGGAGTTGATCTGGGCGGTGAGGCGCTTGTACATATCCTTGTTGCTCTTGGCCATACCGTCCTCGTCCATGTAGTTGAGGGAGAAGTAGTAGGATCCGCGGTCATTACCGCCCTGGGCACCGATGGTGTGGCTCCTGGTGACACCCTTTCCGTAGAGGACGTCAGCCCAGTTGGTATCGGTGACACCGTCCCACATACCGCTTCCGATGAGCTCCTCGCGGGTACCGAGCTGGCTGGCCTGGTGCTGCCAGTCTATGAACTCCTCGGCGTTCAGCACTTCGGCGCGGTGTGCGAGTGAAGTGATGGTGTGCTTGTAGTTGTAGAAGATGTTGCCGTCCTTGCTCTTCGAACCGCTCTTGGTGGTGATGAGCACGACGCCGTTACCTGCCTGCGCGCCATAGATGGCAGCAGAGGCGGCGTCCTTGAGGACCTCCATGGACTCGATCATTTCAGGGTCGAGATACTGGATGTTGTCGACCTTAAGACCGTCGACGATGAGGAGGGGTCCGAGGCCGGAGCCGCTGTTTGAGGAGATACCGCGGACGCGGATGTGGGCTCCTTCACCAGGTGCACCGGAATTGGTGTAGACCTGGACACCGGCAGCCTTGCCCTGGAGGGCTGCGCCTGCATTGGAGACCGAGCGGTCGGTGAGGTCCTGTGAACGTACTGACGCCACGGATCCGGTGAGGTCGCTCTTGCGCTGCACACCGTAACCGATGACGACGGTCTCCTCGAGGAACTCGTTGTCCTCCTGGAGGATGAAGTTGAATACGCTCTGCTGTCCCACGGGGACAGTCTGCGTACCGTAGCCGATGCAGGAAACGGTAATGCTCGATCCGGCAGGAACGTTGAGGGAGAATGCTCCGTCAGCGTTGGTGACCGTTCCGAGGGAATTGTTCCCGACGACCATGACAGTGGCTCCGATGACCGGAAGCCCGCTGCCGTCGACTACCGTTCCGCTGATGGGACGGTTCTGGCCATAGGCCAGTGTTCCCATCAGGCACATGACGGAGGTCAGGACGACAGCCGCCAGTTTCTGGAAAAGTTTGCTTGTCATAAATCAGTGATTAATAATATTGGTTATGATTGGTTAGGTAAATAACAAAACCGCGCGGAGCCGTTCCCTGTTCCGTGAACACTGGTTTAAGGCGATTTAGTATGATGCAAATATAGTAAAAGAATCGATAAAAAAAAGAGGTGCCGGCGAGGCACCTCTTAAAAGGACTTCTTTGAAATGTATTCTACTCCCAGCCAGGATTCTGAACCATGTTGGGGTTCTTTTCCATGACGGAAGTAGGGAACGGGAAGAACTCATGCTGTCCGGCCTTGAATCCACATGTCCAATTGGCGTCGATGGCCTCGTGGGTGTAGACGATGTAGAAGCGGCTGTCAGCCTCGGTACCGTGCTCCCAGATGACGCTCTCACCCGACTTGGGCTCCCTGAAGAGCTTGTCGAAGAGCTTCGGAACAGCCTGGCCGGCCTGCTTGACCCTGTCGGTGTCGCCCCAGCGGACGAGGTCGAGCCAGCGGCAGCTCTCGTTCCAGAGCTCGTAGGACTTCTCCCTCTTGAGGACGTTCATGTCGACGTTATCGCTGATGGTCTTGGAGCCGGCGCGCTGCTGGATCATGTTGACAACCCTCTTGGCCTCGCCGGCGTCTCCGGTCTGGAGGCAGGCTTCGGCATAGAGGAAGAGGACCTCGGCATAACGCATCACGATATGGTTGTTCAAGCGGTAGGCCTTCTTGGGAGCAAAGGCATCCTGCACCCTGAGAAGCTGCTTGAAAGGCAGCCAGAACGACTCTCCGTAGAGGCCGTCCTTGACATCGACGATACCGATATCCTTGCTGGCCTTCTTCTCTTCAAGGGTCATGGCATTGATAGCCTTGTTGTTGTATTCCATTCCATAAACAGCGTCATCGATGT
>ONNK01000047.1 GCA_900319185.1 uncultured Bacteroidales bacterium | reverse complement strand
AGAACCGCGAGATCAAGCGCATCATCCTCACCCGCCCGGCCGTCGAAGCCGGCGAACGCCTCGGCTTCCTGCCGGGCGACCTCAAGGACAAGCTCGACCCCTATCTCCAGCCCCTATACGACGCCCTCGGCGACATGATCCCCCACCGCAAGCTCCAGGAGTTCATGGCCGACGGCACCATCCAGATCGCTCCCCTCGCGTACATGCGAGGCCGCACCCTGGACCGCGCCTGCGTCATCCTCGACGAGGCCCAGAACACCAACCTCGGCCAGCTCAAGATGTTCCTCACCCGCATGGGCTGCAACGCCAAGTTCATCGTCACCGGAGACGCCACCCAAGTGGACCTCCCCAACAAGGCCGACAGCGGCCTCCTCAGGGGCATCGACCTAGTCAAGGGCATCAAGGGCATCAGCGTCATCCGCTTCACTAACGAAGACATCGTCCGCCACCCCCTCGTCACCAAGATCGTCAAAGCCTTCGACAAGGGCGTGACCGAAGAATAATCCTCGCCTGGACAAAAAAATAGCCTGCGGGAAAACCCGCAGGCTATTATTATATGTGTAGCCGTACACTACTCGGCAGCGGCAGCTACCATTGCGTTGTACTTCTCGTACTTGGCGCCGAAGTCGCCATCCTCACGGAAGCGGTAGCAGGCGTTCTTGAGATACTCGGCGATGCTGGGCTTCAGCGACTCGTCCTTGGTGACCTCGAGAGCCTTCTCGAAAGGAGCGATGCAGCCCTTGAGGGCGGCCTCAAACTTCTCGACGAGAACCATGTACTTGGCGTCGTCAAGCTCTGCCTGAGCCTCCTCCTGGATGTCATAAGCCTGGTTGTAGAGAAGCAGACCCTCTCCGATGTAACCATACTCATACTCCGGGTTGATCTCGGCGCACTTGCGGTAAGATGCGAGAGCGTCATCGATCTTGCCGAGCTCCTTGTTGATGTTGCCTTCGACATAGTAGAGGGAGGCGTTGTCAGGCTCGTTCTTCTTGGCATCGTTCAGCAGGGAGAAGAGACGGTCGGTGTCCTGGTTGCTGCTGACATAGTAGTTGATGAGACCGATGAGGATGGCCTGGCTGGACGGGAAAGCGGCGAAACCCTGCTCGAGGATATCCTTGGCGGCTTCCTTGTCGCCGAGCTTCTCGGTGACATCGGCGAGCTTGGCAAACACGTCGCCGTCATCACCATAGTATTTGTGGTCGATACAGGTCTGGAAGAGGGACTTGGCGCGGTTGAGGTCCTCTCCGGCCCAGGCTGCGAAGCCTGCGTTGTAGAGGGACTCGTCGTCAGACTTGTTGCAGGGAGCGGTGCCAACAGCGTTGGAAGCGGCCTCGAAGAGCTTGCTGGCGGTAGCGAAATCGCCAAAGGTGTAGGCGTCATAGGCCTCCTGGACATATTTCTCAGCGATGGTCTCGATACCCTTGATGATATCGGCGGTCTTGGTGCCCTTGGGATCGTTCTTGTAGGCGTTCTTGTAGGCGTCGAGAGCCTTGTCAAGAGCATTATCTACGATGGGCTTGGTGACCTTGATCACGGAAAGCTGGCCAGCCTCGTTGAAATAGTAGTCAGCGGAAGCGTAGGCTTTCTTGAGATACTGGGTGCCGTTGATGGTGACGTTCTCCTCGGAGGTAGGACGCTGGCCGGCCATGACGAGTTGGAGCTCCTGGGCCTGGGCGCCGATCCAACCGTTGCCCATAGGTGCATTGTATGCGTCCATGTAGGACGTGGCGAGTTTCAGCCAGGTAGCCACCTTGGTGGCCTGCTTGGCGTTGTTGGCGACAGCCTGAGCCTTCTCGAGGGCGGCCTTGGCTGCGTTCTCGGATTTGACGTTCTGTGCATAGGCTACAGTCACGGATGCGAGCAGTGCCAGTGCGATAAGTACTTTTTTCATAAGAAAATATAGTTAGTAGTTAATAATTATTCAGTGGCAGGGGTCTCAGCTTCGGCTCCGGCTTCTTGCCCGGCTTCGCCTTCCTCCTCCGATTTGGCTACAACAGAGACTGCGGCTATGGAGTCCGTGCCCCTGAGGTTGATCAGCTTGACACCTTGCGTGGCCCTTCCGGCCACCCTTATATCGCTTACGGACATCCTGATGGTCATGCCTGAACGGTTGATTATCATCAGGTCGTTGTCCTCTGATACTGTCTTCATTGCAACAAGCGGGCCAGTCTTGTCGGTGATGTCCAGGGTCTTCACTCCCTTGGCACCCCTGCTGGTCTTGCGGTAGTCCTCCCAATGTGACCTCTTGCCGAAGCCGTTCTCGCTGACTACCAGCACGGTATGCTGGTCAAGCTCGGGATCGGAAGGGTCTGCGAAGACCATGCCGACGACTTCGTCGTCATCCTCGATATTTATGCCGCGGACACCGGAAGCACCGCGTCCGAGCGGGCGCGCGTCGCTCTCGTGGAAGCGGACGCAGCGTCCGTTCCTGGCGGCGATCATGATCTCGTCGCTGCCGTTGGTGAGGATGGCCTCGACGAGCTCGTCTCCCTCACGCACCGTGATGGCGATGATGCCCTTGGCGCGGCTGCGCTTGTTGGAATAGGCCTCAAGCGTGGTCTTCTTGATGGTACCGCGCTTGGTGACCAGCACGACGAAGTTGTTCTGGCAGTACTCAGGATCCTCGATGGACTTGGCGGAGACATAGGCCTTGACCCGGTCGTCACCGTCGATGGCGATGAGGTTCTGGATGGCGCGGCCCTTGGAAGTGCGGGTGCCCTCCGGAAGCTCGTAGACCTTGAGACGGTAGCACAGGCCCTTCTCGGTGAAGAGGAGGAGCGTGCTGTGCATGTTGGTCACATAAATATGCTCGATGAAGTCCTCGTCGCGCGTGGCGCTGGCCTTCATGCCGACGCCGCCGCGGTTCTGTGTGCGGAACTCGCTGAGCAGGGTGCGCTTGATATAGCCGAGATGCGAGATGGTGATGACCACGTCGTCGTCGGCATAGAAATCCTCGGGGTTGAACTCCTCGGCGGAGAGGGTTATCTCCGTTCGGCGCTCGTCGCCATACTTCTGCTTGAGCTCGAGCGACTCCTGCTTGACGATGGCGAGCTGCTCGGAAACGCTGGCGAGGATCTCCTGGCAGCGTGCGATGAACTTCTCGAGGTCCTCGTACTCCGCCTGCAGTTTGGCCTTCTCGAGGCCGGTGAGCTGGCGGAGACGCATCTCGACGATGGCCGTGGCCTGGGTCTCGGTGAAACCGAAGGTAGCCACGAGCTCAGCCTTGGCATCCTCGATGGTGGCGGAGCGGCGGATGATGGCGATGATCTCGTCGATGACGTCGATGGCCCTCAGGAGGCCTTCGAGGATATGGGCGCGCTTCTGGGCCTTGTCAAGGTCGAACTTGGTGCGGCGCACCACGACCTCGTGGCGGAAGTCGACGAAATTGGCGATGATCTCCTTGAGGGAAAGGGTGCGCGGACGGCCCTTGACCAGGGCGACGTTGTTGATGGCGAAACTCGACTGGAGGGCGGTGTACTTGAAGAGGGTGTTGAGCACGACGTTGGCGTTGGCGTCCTTCTTCAGGTAGAACACTATGCGGATGCCCTCACGGCTGGAGAGGTCCCTGATGTCGGAGATGCCTTCGATGCGCTTTTCCTCGACCATCTCGCCGATGCGCTTGATCATCTCGCTCTTGTTGACCATGTAGGGGACTTCGGTCACGACGATGCTGTCGCGGCCGCGCTCGTCCTCCTCGATCTCGGTCTTGGCGCGGACCACTACCCTGCCGCGGCCGGTGGTATAGGCATCGACGATGCCCTGACGGCCCTGGATGATGCCTCCCGTAGGGAAATCAGGACCCTTGATGTGCTCCATCAAGCCTTCGACGGTGATGTCGGGATCGTCGATGTAGGCGCAGATGGCGTCACAGCACTCGGAGAGGTTGTGCGGAGCCATGTTGGTGGCCATACCGACGGCGATGCCGGCGGAGCCGTTCAGGAGCAGGAGCGGGGCCTTGGTGGGGAGCACCGTAGGCTCCGGGATAGTGTCGTCGAAGTTGAGTTGGAAATCGACGGTATTCTTGTCAAGGTCGGCAAGGACGTCCTCGGTGATCTTCTCAAGCTTGGCCTCGGTATATCGCATGGCGGCGACGGGGTCGCCGTCCATCGATCCGAAATTGCCCTGTCCGAAGACGAGGGGATAACGCTGGTTCCAGTTCTGGGCCAGGCGCGCCATGGCGTCATATACGCTGGAGTCACCGTGGGGGTGGAACTTGCCCAGCACCTCACCGACGATCCTGGCGGACTTCTTGGTCTGTCCGGAATAGCTCAGGCCGAGACCGTCCATTCCGAAAAGGACGCGCCGCTGCACGGGCTTGAGTCCGTCGCGGACATCCGGAAGGGCGCGGGATACGATGACGGACATCGAATAATCGATGTACGCTGTACGCATCTCGTGGTCTATCTCAACCGGTTCGATGATCCCGTGAAACTGCTCGTTGGTATTTTCCTCAATATCCATAAATCTGCACAAATCTTTACTTTGCGTTTTCACTCGCTTATAAACACGCAAATTTAACAATTTTATTTGATTTTTCTTAATTTTGTAGAACCCAATTCATCTTTATTCTGAGCATGGAAATGAAAATATCCGATGAACTGAACCTGATAGTCCGTTACGCCCGCGAGGAAGCCATGCGCACCGGGAGCTACGGCATCGGGACCGACCACCTCGTGCTCGGCATCCTCAGGCACGCGGACAACGACGCCTGCAGGGCGCTCCGCGGCCTCGGCGCCGATCCCGAAGAGATGAAGCAGTTCATCGACGTACATATCTTCCGGCAGGGGTCCATACCCTACTCCGACATCGACCAGGTCGTGTTGTCCCGCTCGGCCCAGAGCCTGCTCAACCTCACCATACTTGAGGCCACGCGCCTCAAGCACGCCGAGACCGACGGAGCGCACCTGATCCTGGCGGTCAGCAGGATGGAAGGCAGCTACAGCCAGGCATTCATGAAGAACCGCGGGATCACCTACCCTGTCCTGCTCGCATACATGCAAGAGCAACAACTGTTCGAGGGCAAGGAAGATGCCCGTCCGCAGGAGACGCCCGAACAGAAGGCCGAGTTCGAGGAGGCGGTGAACCGCGCCGCGGACGACATCACGGCCTCACGCGAAAACAGCGTGGAGGAGTTTGGCCTCGACCTGACCAAGGCAGCGGAGGCCGGGGCGCTCGACCCCGTCGTGGGCCGCGACGCCGAGATCGCACGCATCATCGAGATACTCGGCAGGCGCAAGAAGAACAATCCGATGCTCATCGGAGAGCCCGGCGTAGGCAAGTCTGCGATCGTGGAGGGCCTGGCCCTCAAGATCGCGGCCGGCGACGTCCCGCCGGCCCTCAGCCGCAAGCGGCTCATCTCGCTGGACATAGCTTCGGTCGTTGCCGGAACGCGCTATAGGGGCGATTTCGAGAAAAGGCTCAAAGGCATCATAGAGGGCCTCAAGGCCAACCCCGACATCATCCTTTTCATAGACGAGTTCCACACCATCGTTGGTGCAGGCGGCGCACAGGGCAGCCTCGACGCCGCCAACATGCTCAAGCCCGCCCTGGCGCGCGGCGAGATCCAGTGCATCGGCGCCACGACCATGGACGAGTTCACCAAGATCATCGAAAAAGACGGGGCACTCGACCGCCGCTTCCTCAAAGTGGTGGTGGAAGCCACGGACATCCCCCAGTCCATCGACATACTGCGCAACCTCCGCGAGAATTATGAGAGTTTCCACAATGTAAAATACTCCCCCGAGGCCCTCGAAGCCTGCGTCAAGCAGACCGACCGCTACATCACCGACCGCGCCCTGCCCGACAAGGCCATCGACGTGATGGACGAAGCGGGCTCCATGGTGCGGCTCAGGATGGCGCACAGCCGCCGGAGCGAGAACATCGTGGACGCCGACGACATCGCGTGCGTCGTGTCACGCATGACGGGAATTCCCGTCAGCAAGGTCGCCGAGAGCGAGGGACACCGCCTCCTGGCCATGAAGGACCGCCTCCGCAGCGAGGTGGTCGGGCAGGACGAGGCTGTGGACACCGTCGTCCGGGCCATCAGGCGTAACCGCGCCGGGCTCAAGGACCCCGGCCGCCCCATCGGCACCTTCCTGTTCTTCGGCCCGACAGGCGTCGGCAAGACGCAGCTTGCCAAGTGCCTGGCCAAGAACCTCTTTGACTCGGAAGACAGCATCGTGAGGGTGGACATGTCGGAGTACTCCGAGAAGTTCTCCTCATCCCGCCTGGTTGGAGCCCCTCCGGGATACGTCGGATACGAGGAAGGCGGCCAGCTGAGCGAGAAGGTCCGTCGCAAACCCTACTGCGTAGTGCTGCTGGACGAGATAGAGAAAGCCCATCCCGACATTTTCAACCTGCTGCTGCAGGTGCTGGACGAAGGTCGGCTGACCGACAGCAACGGCCGAACGGTGAGTTTCAAGAACACCATCGTGATCATGACCTCCAACGTCGGCACGCGTGAGCTGGAGGAATACGGAAGCGGAGTGGGCTTCGCCCGGGCCGGCCGGGACCTTGCCAAGGACAGGAGGAACGTGCTGGAGAAAGCCGTCAAGAAACTCTTCCCGCCTGAGTTCATAAACCGCGTGGACGAGAAGGTATACTTCAATCCGCTGACGAGGGCGGACCTGGAGAAGATAATAGACTTGGAGATAAAGGACCTGAAGGCAAGGGTCGAGGAGGCGGGATACCGCCTGTCGGTCACTCCTTCGGCCAAGGAGTTCGTCGCCGACGCCGGATACGATCCGGCCTATGGTGCGAGGCCCCTGAAACGGGCCGTAACTAGATACATCGAAGACCCGGTATCGGAGTTCATTATCACCGACAGGATGATGAGGGGCGTACAGGCTGGAGACAAGGTCCCCACACTGAGGGTATCGCTCTCGAAGGACAAGGAGAGCACGAGGGTCACAAGGACTGCTTGAACCCGGTGATCTCGAGGTCCATATCCTCGATCATGCCGAGAAGGGCGGAGAGGGAATCATCGGAGAAAACGATGGAATCAAGGATGTTGCTGTCGTATTCGGTGTTCTTCATGACTTTAGTATTTCCGTTTTGCTGATGCAAAGTTAAGGCTGGCTTGTGCCAAAGCATGACACATTTGAAATAAAAACCCAAAAAAATATGATCATTCGGAAATTCGCGGCCATGGTGGCCGTCATAGCGGCGATGGCGTGCGCCGGAAGCGCCGCCTGCCAGGCACAGGACCTGCTGAAACCCGACGAGACTTTCCTTTTCGCCGAGAGGGACAGCATGGGCCTGTACATGGATGTCTATTATCCTGCCGACGGCAGCGAGATGACCGTGGACGGAGTGAACAAGCCCACGATCCTCTATGTATTCGGAGGAGGCTTCAAGGCCGGAAGGAAGGATACTCCGACCGCACGCGAATGGTTCCGTCTCCTGACGGACGAGGGCTTCACGGTGGCGGCCATCGACTACCGCCTCGGCCTTAAGGAAGTGGACGGCATGGGGAACATAAACGATATCTACAATGCCATCCAGATAGCGGTGGAAGACCTTTTCAGCGCCACCAAGTACATACTTGACAATGCTGAGGAAGTCGACATCGACCCTGCCTCGCTGGTAATCGCCGGCTCTTCGGCCGGGGCCATCACCGTACTGCAGGCCGAGTGGGAACTCTGCAACCGGATGGGCTCGTCAGTGATCCTGCCGGAGGATTTCAATTACGCTGGAGTGATGTCATTTGCCGGGGCCATATATTCCAGGCAGGGAGCGGTGCGTTACCACAGCGAGCCGGCCCCGCACCTTTTCTTCCACGGCACATCTGACAAGATAGTCACTTACAAGCAGATCCGCCTGCTCAACCACGCTTTCCAGGGCACCAAGGTACTCGCCCGCATCTTCAAGGGCAACGGCTATGACTACTGCGTATACCGCTACGCGGGCAACAGCCATGAGATCGCCGCCTGCATGTACAAGACATTCCCGGAGCAGCTCGCATGGCTGGAGACCAACATCATAGGAAAAGAGAAAAGGACCATCGACGCTACGGTCAACGATCCTTCCATCGAAGTGTTCCAGGTCAACGACCTGAAGACTCTCTACAGCGGCAAGGTCACTATCGATCTTGAGTAAGCTTGTTGAGTGACAGCTCGATGAGCTTGCGGACCATCGGCTTGTAGTCGGTATTGGCATCCTTCAGGTAGCGGTTGGCGATGGCGCAGCAGATGGTGCCCGCGTCATGTCCGAGCTGGGCCGCAAGTCCTGCAAGCGCCGAACCCTCCATCTCGAAATTGGTGATGCGATAGTCGCCGAAACGGAAACTCTCGAAGTCAGCCACCATGTCGGGCATGGCAAGCGGGAGACGGACGACCCTACCCTGAGGGCCGTAGAATCCCGATGCAGAGATCGTTACGCCCATGACCGCACAGTCCTCAAACAGCTTCTTGAGCTTGGAACTGGCCCTTATGAAATAAGGATCAGGGAGATGCTTGTTCCAACCCACATGCTTCTTGAATGCTTCCTCCATGTCGGGGATAGTAACCTTGTCGCGGTCGGCGTACCAGTTCAGGAGGCCATCGCAACCGACGGAAATCTCGGAGAAAATGAAGGAACCCAACGGAATGTCAGGCTGGATGGCGCCGCAGGTGCCGATGCGCAGGACGGTGAGCGTACGGTGCTCAGGCTTGACCTCACGCGTAGTGAAATCTACATTGGCCAGGGCATCAAGCTCGGTCATGACTATGTCGATATTGTCCGTACCGATGCCGGTGGACAGCAGGGTGATCCTCTTTCCGTTGTATTTACCGGTGATGCCCACGAACTCGCGAGACTCATGGCGGAACTCCTTGTCCTGGAGGTACTCCGCTGCCATGTCAACGCGACCGGGGTCACCGAAGACTATGACCCTGTCGGCAAGCTCTTCCGGCCTGAGATGGATATGGAACGCGGAACCGTCTCCGTTGATGATCAATTCAGACTCTGGTATTCTCATATTCAGCAGTTTTAGTGTTCAGATACCAAAGTTAGGAATTATTAGCGGATTTCGTCCTCCCTGCCCTTATATTTTTCGTATCTGCGCTCCGCATCCTCGGTACCGATGGCGAACAGCCTGTCTGCATTCTCGGGGAAACTGCGTCTGAGCGACGCATAACGGATCTCTCCGTCAAGGAACTCGGTGTAAGGCATAGTCGGTGCCTTGGAATCCAGGTGGAAAGGATGCTCCTGCCTGGGATCGTAGCGGTAGAGCAGCCAGTAGCCGCTCTCTACCGCACGCTTCATCTCCTCCTGCACGCGATGCATGCCGATGCATATGCCGTGGGACGAGCAAGGTGTATAGGCGATGATGACGGAAGGTCCGTCGTACTCCTCGGCTTCCTTAACGGCCTTGACGAGCTGAGCGGGATCGGCGCCCATGGCTACCTGGGCTACGTACACGTAGCCGTAAGTCATGAGGATGGCGCCAAGGTCTTTCTTGCGGTTCTTCTTGCCAGAGGAAGCGAACTTGGCGACGGCTCCAAGCGGCGTTGCCTTGCTGCTCTGGCCGCCGGTATTGGAGTAGACCTCGGTATCCACGATGAAGACATTGACGTTCTCGCCGCTGGCGATGACGTGGTCCAGGCCGCCGAAGCCGATGTCGTAGGCCCAGCCGTCGCCGCCGTACATCCAGAAGGTCTTGCGGGTGAACATGTCGCGCATGGACAGGAGTTCGCGGGCGGCGGCGCTCCCCTCCTCCTCGAGGAGAGGGATGAGCGCGTCGGCCGCGGCGCGGGACGCCGACAGGTCGTCGAAGGCGGCCAGGAAGGCGTCACAGGCCTCGCGGAGCGGGCCTGAAGCTGCGGCGGCAAAGGCCTCGGCCTTCTCACGCAGCAAGGCCCGCTGCTGCTTCACCGACAGGCACATGCCAAGGCAAAGCTCGGCATTGTTCTCGAAGAGGCTGTTGGTCCAAGCCGGACCGAAACCGCGGTCGTTGACCGTGTACGGGATGCCGGGCATCGCAGCGCCCCAGGCCTGCGAACAGCCTGTGGCATTGGCCCAGTAAACCCTGTCACCGAAAAGCTGGGTAAGGAGCTTGGCGTAAGGGGTCTCGCCGCAGCCGGCGCAAGCCGCCGAGAACTCGAGCAGAGGACGGCGGAACTGGCTTCCCTTGACGGTATAAGGATCGAAGAGATCGCCCTTGTCCTTAAGGCTGAGAGCATACTCGAAACAAGCTTTGTTCTGCTCCGACGGAGCGAACGGCACCAGCTCCAGTGCCCCGGAGGGGCAACTCTGGACACAGCTGCCGCAGCCGGTACAGTCGAGCTCTGACACTGCCAGCGCGAAGTGCAGGCCCTTGGCCTTGCCGTTGGCCGGTACGGTGACGAATCCTTTGGGAGCCGCAGACTTCTCGGTTTCGTCCAGAAGGAAAGGACGGATGACGGCATGGGGACAGACGAAGGAGCAACGGTTGCACTGGATACACTTGGAAGCGTCCCATCTGGGGACCTTGACGGCGATGCCGCGCTTCTCGTAGGCCGTCAGGCCGAGAGGGACACAGCCGTCCGCATAGTTAACGAAACTGCTGACCGGAAGGTCGTCGCCCTTCTGGCGGTTAATCGGCAGAAGGAGTCCGCGCACCGCTTCCGGCAGGCCTGAAAGGTCCTCGGCCGGAGAAGCAGGCAACGCCGACCATGCCTCGGGGACCGGGATCTCGGTCACTTCGGCGGCACCGGCTTCGATAGCTGCGACATTGCGCGCCACGACCTCGTCGCCCTTGGCGAAGTAGGTCTTGCGCGCGGCGGCCTTCATGGCCTCGAGGGCCTCGGCCGTGCCGACGATGCCGGTGGCGGCAAAGAAAGCCGCCTGGAGCACGGTGTTGGTATGGCTTCCGAGGCCGAGGCGGAGTGCCACGGCCGTGGCGTCGATGACATAGAAACGCGCGTGCTTCTCAGCCAGCGTGCGTTTCACATCGGCAGGCAGCCACTCCTCCAGTTCGGAGCCGGAATAGCTGCAGTTCAGCAGGAATACGCCTCCGTCCTTGAGTTCGGAGACTATGTCATACTGCCCGATATAACTCTGGTTGTGGCATGCGATGAAATCGGCATGCTTAACGTAGTACGAGCTCTCCACCGGCCTGCAACCGAAACGCAGGTGGGACTTGGTGACGCCGAAGGATTTCTTGGCATCATACTCGAAATACGCCTGTCCGTACATCCCGGAGAGGTCGCTGACGATATGTACGGTATTCTTGTTGGCACCCACGGTACCGTCGCCGCCGAGTCCCCAGAACTTGCAGCTGAAGCCTCCTTCAGCGGTTCCGGAGTAAGGGAGCGAAGGCAGGGACAGGAAAGTCACGTCGTCCGTGATGCCTATGGTAAATCCATTCTTGGGGCTGTCCGACGCCAGGTTGGTGAAAACCGCCAGTATCTGGCCAGGGTCGGTGTCCTTGGAGGACAATCCGTAACGGCCTCCGATGACAGAAACGTCGTCCCTGCCGGCCTGCGACAGGACGGTGCAGACGTCCTCGTACAGGGGCTCGCCGGCGCTGCCCGGCTCCTTGCAGCGGTCTAGGACCGCGATGCGCCGGACACTGGCCGGCAGCGCGCGCAGCAGATGCCCGGCGCTGAACGGCCGGTACAGGTGCACCTGCACGAAACCGGCCTTGGCTCCGCCGCGGTTAAGCTCGTCCACGGCCTCGCGCACCGCGCCGGAAACGCTTCCCATGGCTATCACCACGTCAGTAGCATCAGGGGCTCCATAGTAGTTGAAGAGCTTGTAGTCGCGTCCGGTGATGGAGTTGACCTCGGCGAAATACTCCTCCACGGCTACGGCCGATGTCTTGACTTCCCGCTCTACGGCAGGGATGAGCAGATAGATACCCAAGGTGAGCAGTCCGACGAATAGCACTAGGGTGATGGCCACCGACAGCATGGAATACATGGCACTTTATGCAGGCTCTTAACATACATAAAGATGAAAGATGTGTTCTGCTATTTGTCAGTGATCATTGACGCTTACACTATGCAGGTTTTGGCCTATGTTCTCAGCGAGAGCCTTGAGGTGGACTTTGTACTTGAAACTGTAACCATGCTGATCGAGGATCACGGGATCTCTCTTGATGCAGATGCATATATACATTCTGACCAAGGCTGCCACTACACAAGCTTGGCGTTTATTGAG
>ONNK01000048.1 GCA_900319185.1 uncultured Bacteroidales bacterium | reverse complement strand
CGAGGTTCATCTTGACGGTCTTGTATCCGCATGCGGCGAGGATGACGATCGCGAGGATCGCGCAGAGGAAGATCATCACGGAAGCCTTGGCTTCCTTGGAAACTACCTTGTCAAGCAGGGTGGCATTCTCACCGTACATGTACTTGTACATCTCGGGGTCCTGCAATCTGGCCTGGAACTCGGGATCCTTGTCGAGGTCCTTGCCTCTCTTGTACGAACAGGCGGCTGCGGCGAGCAGACCTACGAGGCAGGCGGGGATAGTGACTATCAGCACCTGGGGGATGGTGATGTCGAAGCCGTTGGCCGCGGAAATGGTCGTGAAGGCCACGACGGCCGCGGCGATGGGCGAGCAGGTGATACCCACCTGCGAGGCGATGGATGCAACTGCGCAGGGGCGCTCCGGGCGGATGCCCTTCTTGAGCGCGATGTCCGCGATCAGCGGCATCAGCGTATACACCACATGGCCGGTACCTACAAGGACCGTCAGGAGGAAGGTACAGATCGGAGCGTAGAACGTGATATGGTCCGGATGCTTGCGCAGCGCGCGCTCGGCGATCTGGATCAACCAGTCCATACCACCTGCAGCCTGCAGCACTGCGGCGCAGGTGACGGCTGCTATGATAATGTAGATAACATCGGTGGGAGGCGTGCCGGGAGTCATCCCGAAACCGAATACGAGGATGGCCAGGCCTATGCCGGAAATGGCGCCGAGAGCCAGGGAACCGTAGCGGGAACCCACGTAAAGGGCTGCCAGTACGATCAGAAGTTGGATGATCATCAATACCATATTGGTCTAGTTTCAGTGTTATATGACAAAGATAATCAAAAAACTCTTCATTACCTCTGCAATACTATTACATTTTCTTGTTCGAGCCTTGCTTTCAGCCATCTTTCAAGCCTGTCGGTCATCTCTGCGTCCAGTTTCTCGCTGCTTGTTACAAGAGCCACTATCTGCTCCTTTCCGGCTTCTCCCGAAGCGGTGGCGGTCCTGCCCCCGGTGAGGCTGATCGACCGGATAGAAGGATACTGCGCAAACAGCTCACGGGCGATGGCATCGACAGGCATTTCGTGGCTCCTGTAGGCTTCCAACTGAGATTCCAACTTGGCGATCGAGTCTGTCAACGCCTTGATCTGCCGGTCGTTATATTCATAGATGCCTTGGATCAGGTCGGACTCGGAAAGTACATCCCTGGTCATAGTGGCGTCTTCATGGATAATGATCTGGTTCCTGGTTATTCCATACTCTTCCGCGTCTTTGTACAGCACTTCCTTGAACTCAGGCGTAAGCGTTTCACCGGCGAGATACAAGTCCAGGGTCGCAGGCTTGGCGGATGCATTGGTCTGGTAGTCGTAGATGAAACTCTTGCCTATGGATTTGTTCTTGGAAACGAGTTTCTCGGCGTGGATGCTGAAATTGTTCTCCTTTACCATGCGGATGGCAGAGAGGATGCTGGGAACGATCATGACCAGCAGGATGAAAGCGATCGCGCGCTTGGACAGTCGCTCCCGCTTCCCGTCCACCTCCGTTTCCATCACTACGGGGAAGCGCAGGTACTTGACAGTCATCAGTGTGGCCAGGGCGATGAAAATGCTGTTGATAAGGAAAAGATACAGCGCGCCGAGCACATAGTGCCAGTTAAGTATGGATATACCGTATCCAATGGTACAGAGCGGAGGCATGAGGGCGGTGGCGATTGCCACTCCGGATATCACGGTACCCCGATCCTTGCGGGAAGTTTCCAGCATACCGGCGATACCGCCGAACAGCGCTATCAACACATCGTAGATCGTGGGATTGGTCCTGGCCAGCAGTTCGGAGGGATTCTCCAGGGTAAGTGGACTGAGGAAAAAGAACAGTGCCGAAGCTGCTATGCTGATGGCAACCATCACTCCGAAATTCTCCAGAGAGTCCTTTACCAGGCGGTTGTCCTGTATGCCGAGACCGAAGCCGAAGCCGAGTATGGGCCCCATGACAGGCGAAATGAGCATAGCTCCGATAATCACCGGTATGGAATTGACGTTCAGTCCTACCGATGCGATGATGATGGCGCAGGCGAGAATGAAAACGTTGTGGCCCTTGAACGCGATATTCTTCCTGATGGACAGGCTGGCATTGCCATGGTCGATGTCTTCAGACATGTCGACATGATCCTTTAGGTATTGTGCGAACTTTCCCATATGGTTGTTTTTGCTTCAATTATTAAGCCATTGTTCTTGGCCGTCAGTGTCCGAAACGTCCGAAGATAAGGAAAAACGGATAGATTTCCAATCTTCCAAGCAGCATCAGCAGCATCGAACTGACTTTAAGAGCGACCGGCATATCAGCATAGTTTCCCATAGATCCTACGCTCCCGAATCCAGGTCCCACATTGCCTATGCAGGCTATGGAGGCTGACAGTCCGCTCCTCAGGTCCATCCCGCCCATCGCGTTGATGAATCCTCCCGCCGCAGCCAGGCTCAGATAGAACAGGATGAAGACACAGGCGTCCTCAACTTCTCCCATTTTCCTTACGTGACTGTCTATTCGGATGAACCGTATGTTTGAAGGATGCGATAGTGAGCGTACTTTCTCCCTCATCCCTTTTGCTGCGAGCAGGGCGCGGTCCACCTTGATGCCTCCGGAAGTGGAACCGGTGCATCCGCAGATGACCGAACACAGGCAGATCACCGTAATGCTCAGGGCGGGCCAGGTGTCGGTGTCTGCGGTGGCGAAGCCTGTCGTGGTAGTGATGGACGCTATCTGGAACACTGCCAGACGGACTGCCTTGAATAAAGAATGGCACTGTCCGCTCATCAGGAGGTTGGCGGCGGTCAAGGCCGACGCTGCCAAAACGCCTGCCAGGAAAACCTTGAATATTTCCGAATGGAAGATGGTCCTTCCCTTCTGCCCTGGCAGGAAAGTGGATTGAAGAAGGGTGAAATTAGTGCCTCCCAGCAGCATCGCCACGATCAGCACGGACTCAATGGCGGGGCTGTCAAAGGCGGCTATGCTGGCATTGCGCGTGCTGAAACCACAGGTGCTGCAGGCTGACATGGCGTGCGTTACGGCATCGAACCACCTCATTCCGCAGACCTTCAGCGCCAGGGCTGAAGCCAAAGTGATGCCGATGTAAATCGTGAGCATCATGTGGACGAAGCGTCTCTTCCTTCCTCCATAATATCCCCTGGCCAGGTCGGAAGATTCTGCTGATGCTAGAACGGACTGCAGGTCATCCTTGGCGGGTATGACTATTGACACCAGGGCAACGATTCCTATACCACCTATCCACGCGGAAGCGATGCGCCAGAAAAGAAGTCCGTTCGGGAGTGCTTCTATGTCATTGAGAATGGATGCTCCGGTGGTAGTGAAGCCTGACACACTCTCAAAAAAAGCGTTCACCGGGGTGAACTCTCCTCCATACATCAAATAGGGAATGGCCCCGAAGAGGCATGCGAGTATCCAGGAGAAAGTGACTATGAAAAAGCCTTCGCGTCTTCCGACGCTCTTCTCCTTGGGGACGAAGATCAGGGGGAACAGGCCTACGATCGCCGTTATGAGCCCGGAATAGAACAACGGCAGCATCGCTGCCTCGCTCTTTTCATGCAAGGCGACTCCCGCTGATACCAGCATAAGGAGAGCTACACCGGCAAGCGAGATTCCGCAGTATCTTAGGATCGTCGTTATCCTCATCCCATTCACGTTTTTCCGGCTGCAAAATTATTCCCTTGAATAGTATTTATCAATGCAATATTTTCTATATTTGTATTGATATTATCAATATAGTATGACTCTTCAACAGTTGGAATACATTGTAGCCGTTGACAGATACGGCTATTTCGTGACTGCCGCAGAAGCGTGCGGAGTCACGCAGTCCACACTTAGCCTGATGGTGCGGAAACTCGAGGACGAACTTGACGTGCGCATATTCAGCCGAAACACCCATCCGGTCGAAGTCACGGAAACGGGACGAAAGGTCATAGACAGGGCGAAAATGATCCTATACCATTGCAACCAGTTGCTAGAAGGGACAAAGTCAGACCGCGAACTGCTTTCCGGGACCTTGCGCATCGCAACGATTTCCTCGGTCGCTCCGGTCCTTATTCCAGGACTCTTCCGCTATGCCCGACAGCATTATCCGACCATAGACCTTCGTGTCGAAGAGATGCTGTCATCGACGATAATGGCACGCCTCCGCAGGGGAGAGATCGATATGGGTATCGTAACGTCTCCGGTGAACGACCCGGAATTACTGGAGGTTCCGCTATATCATGAGGCCTTCTACGCCTATGTTTCGCCGCAGGAACCGGGGTATGAGGAGGAGAGCATCCCGCGGAACGAGGTTCTGGACCATCCTCTATGGATAATGAGGGACGGAGTCCGTCTGATCGACCGCTCCATGATTACACCTGGCGAGCCTTTTGTCTATGAAGCCCAATATGAAGGCGGTCGCGTCGGTCTTCTGGTCCAGATCATCAATGAGAACGGAGGCATCGGCATCATTCCGGAGACGCACCTAGGCCTGATCCTCAGGAGCCATCAGATCCATGTCCGTCCCATAGTCGATCCCGTTCCTACCAGGACCATTTCCCTGATCATCCGTCAGGACTACGTACATGAAAGGGTTCTCAATGCCGTGGTGGATGCGGTAAGGAGCATCATTCCGGATCATCTGCTCGAGTCTGTCATCCGGTCGGGTGAGCTGAAAATCTAATTTAAACTTGAGTGTTCGGTGTCAAGTTTTTAAAAAACAGCATGCAAACTTGTCAAGTTCTGACGAATTCTGAGTATCTTTGTCAAGAATTATAACAAAGACAGTCATGGGGAAGGAAACCATTATCACGAATCTCAAAGAATTATTAAAGCGTAAAGGCATCAGTCAGCGGGAATTGGCTGCAATGATCGGTCGGGACGAAACGGCCGTGAGCCGTTGGCTTTCTGGCCGCTCGGGCATCTCCCAGGCAAGTATTGATGCTATAGAAGAGGCACTTGGCGAGAAACTTGACAAGTCCAGTGTCAAGTCTGCTGTCAAAGTTGCGCTGATTACCGGCATCACCGGACAGGACGGAAGTTTTCTTGCGGAATTCCTGTTGGAGAAAGGATATGAAGTGCACGGCATCATGCGCCGTTCCTCTTCTTTCAACACTGCGCGCATAGAGCATCTTTACCTTGACGAATGGGTACGTGACATGAAGCAGAAACGGACCATCAACCTGCACTATGCAGATATGACGGACTCCAGTTCGCTTGTGCGCGTCATCCAGCAGGTGCAGCCTGATGAGATTTATAACCTTGCGGCACAAAGTCACGTCAAGGTGTCTTTCGACTGCCCCGAGTATACAGCGGAAGCTGATGCTGTGGGTACTCTCCGCCTGCTGGAGGCCGTCCGCATACTTGGCATGGAAAAGAAGTGCCGTATCTATCAGGCTTCCACCTCGGAGCTTTTCGGAAAGGTCCAGGAGGTCCCCCAGAAGGAGACGACACCGTTCTATCCCCGCAGTCCCTACGGAGTAGCCAAGCAGTACGGTTTCTGGATAGTGAAGAACTACCGTGAAGCCTACGGGATGTTCGCTGTCAACGGTATCCTTTTCAATCATGAGTCCGAACGCCGGGGAGAGACCTTTGTCACCCGCAAGATCACCATTGCAGCGTCCCGCATAGCCCAGGGTATGCAGGACAAGCTCTACCTGGGCAATCTCAACTCGCTTCGCGACTGGGGATATGCCAGGGATTATGTGGAGTGCATGTGGCTGATGCTCCAGCATGATACGCCGGAGGATTTCGTCATTGCGACTGGGCAGTACCACAGCGTCCGTGAATTCTGTACACTGGCTTTCCGCGAGGTCGGCATTGACCTTGTCTGGGAAGGTGTCGGCGTCAATGAGCGTGGAATCGACGTGAAGACGGGCAAGGCGCTGGTCGAGGTCGATCCCAAGTATTTCCGTCCAACCGAAGTGGACCAGCTCCTGGGCGATCCTACCAAGGCAAGGACCCTGCTGGGATGGAACCCACAGAAGACTTCTTTCGAGGAACTCGTCAAACTCATGGTCCGCCACGACATGAAGTTCGTCAAGAAACTGAAGGTCAAGGCCGAAATCGACAATCTTTCATTATGATGGAAAAAGATGCGAAAATCTATGTCGCTGGACATCGCGGCATGGTGGGCAGCGCCATAGTGCGTGAGCTCAAGCGTCAGGGATATGCCAATATAGTGACGCGAACGCACAAGGAACTTGATCTCTGCCGCCAGGATGCGGTCGAGGCGTTCTTCGCTGAAGAAAAGCCCGAGTATGTTTTCCTTGCTGCAGCCAAGGTGGGCGGCATCGTTGCCAACCAGTCCGCCCTCGCGGACTTCATGTACGACAACATGATCCTTGAGATGAACGTCATTCACTCCGCTTGGAAGAACGGCTGCAGGAAACTGGAATTCCTCGGTTCGAGCTGCATCTATCCGCGTATGGCGCCTCAGCCCATGAAGGAAGATTGCTTGCTGACTGGAGCCCTTGAGAAGACCAACGAGGCCTATGCCCTGGCAAAAATAAGCGGATTGAAATACTGCGAGTTCCTGAACAGGCAGTACGGGACGGACTACATCTCCGTAATGCCGACGAACCTTTATGGCCCGAATGACAATTACCACCCGGAGCATTCACATGTGCTGCCGGCCCTGATCCGGCGCTTCCACGAAGCGAAGGTGGCCGGCGCCCCGTCCGTCACCTGCTGGGGCGACGGCTCCCCGCTGCGGGAGTTCCTATATGTGGATGACCTTGCTAACCTGTGTGTCTTCCTCATGAACAATTACAGCGGAAATGAAACTGTCAACGCCGGAACTGGCAAGGAGTTGAGTATCAAACAGCTTACGGAGCTTGTAGCCAAGGTCGTGGGGTATGGTGGAGAGATCCTTTGGGATACCACGCGCCCTAACGGTACTCCTCGCAAGTTGCTTGACGTTTCAAAGGCAACGGCTTTGGGCTGGACTTACAAGACTGAGTTGGAAGACGGTATCCGTCTCGCATATGACGATTTCCTTAACAATCCCATTAGAGCGGAGCGATGAAAAAGAAAGTGTTCGTTTCCGGGTGTTACGACCTTCTGCACAGCGGTCACGTCGAGTTTTTCAGACAGGCGGCTGAATACGGCGACCTGTATGTGGGCATAGGCTCCGACAAGACAATCCTTGGATACAAGGGACACAAGACCATATATTCCGAGCAGGAGCGGCTGTTTATGGTAAAGAGCATCCGGTATGTAAAGGATGCATTCATCAACAAGGGGTCAGGTGTCCTTGATTTCATCCCGACCCTTGATATTGTAAACCCTGACATCCTTGTCGTCAACTCCGATGGTGGAAGTGACGGCAAACGCCGGCTCTGCGAGGAGCGCGGTATGGAGTACATTGTACTCGACCGTGTCCCTCAGCCTGGCCTCCAGGCGCGCAGCAGTACCGAACTTAAGAAGGTCGGCAGCCGCATTCCCACCAGGCTTGACCTCGCCGGGACGTGGATAGACCAGCCTTATGTCAGCCGTTTCCATCCAGGATGGGCGCTGACCATAAGCCTTGAGCCTGACTTCGAGATCCGTGAACGCTGTGGTCTCAGCACTTCCACCCGCAATATCATCAGGCGAATATGGCCGTATCAGTTACCGAACATGGATCCTGAGACTCTCGCACGGCTTGTCTTCTGCTTCGAAAACAATCCCGAGCGGGAGGATGGTATCATCAGTGGGGCCCAGGATGCTATAGGCATCTGCGTGCCCGGCCTTGCCCGGCACTATTACGACAACCATTTCTGGCCGGAAAGGATCGAGACCTGTGAGGATGAACGTGTGTTGTCCTGGCTTGAATCACACCTGTGCATGGTCCCAATGGATCCGCGTCCGCAAGGCTGTTCTGTAGTTGAAGGAAAGGATATAAACGAGACGAAGGTCAAGGCCCTCGCCGACGCTGCTGACCGCTGCTGGGATGCGATCATGGCCTTTGACCTCGAGGGCTTTGCCGCAGCCTACAGGGCGTCTTTCGAGGCCCAGGTGGCGATGTTCCCGGAGATGGTGCAGGGGAGTGTACAGGATTACATTGACAAGTATTCCGTCATGCCAGGAGTCAAGGCTTGGAAAATGCCGGGGGCGGGCGGCGGAGGCTATCTCGCCTGCGTCGTTGACGATGCCACCGCCTTCATGGCCGGCCACCCTGAAACAATTCTTCTGAAAATCCGCCGTCCGGGTATGTAAAGCCGGGGAGATTTATTATATTTGTGTCCCAGAATACTTTTTACAATTCTGGTATGGCACAGCAAAACGCGATCTATGACGCCCGCACCCTTGGGCGTCCGAAAATGTTGGTTCTGGGCTTCCAGCACATGTTCGCCATGTTCGGCGCCACTGTCCTGGTCCCTGCCCTCACGGGTCTGTCCGTAAGCGCAACCCTCCTCTTCGCCGGTATCGGCACCCTCCTCTTCCACCTTCTCACCAAGATGAAGGTTCCGGCTTTCCTCGGTTCGTCCTTCGCCTTCATCGGCGGTTACGCAGCCGTGGTAGCCGTAGGCGCCACCATGGGGCTCGACCAGGCCCATTCATTGCCGTACGCCTGTGTCGGCGTGTTCTTCGCCGGCTTGATGTACTTCATCCTGGCAGGCCTGTTCAAGGCTTTCGGCGTGAAGAAGGTCATGCGTTATTTCCCGCCGGTCGTGACCGGCCCGATCATCATCGCCATCGGTCTTACGCTCTCCGGATCGGCCATCAACAACTGCATGGCCAATGTCTGGATCGCCCTTCTCGCCACCCTGATCATCATCGTCTGCAACATATGGGGCAAGGGCATGATCCGTATCATCCCGGTGCTGCTCGGCGTCATCGGCTCGTACCTCATCGCCGCCTGCTTCGGCCAGGTCGATTTCAGCGGAGTACATGCTGCAAAGTGGGTGGGAATGCCCTTCAGCTGGGAGAATACCGCTTTTGCCGTGTTCAAGAGTCCTGACTGGGGCCTCGTGGTGACAGCCATCATCACCATCGTCCCGATCTCGCTCGCCACCATGATCGAGCATATCGGCGACATGTGCGCCATCTCCTCGACCACAGGCATCAACTATCTCGAGGATCCCGGCTTGCACCGCACTCTCATGGGCGACGGTCTCGCCACCGCCCTTGCGTCGCTCTTCGGCGCCCCTGCCAATACCACTTACGGTGAGAATACCGGCGTTCTGAACCTTACCAAGGTATTCGATCCGCGCGTGATACGTATCGCGGCCGTGCTCGCGATCCTCTTCTCCTTCTGCCCCAAGTTCGCTGCGATCGTCGCCGCGATGCCCGCTGCTACCATCGGAGGCGTATCCCTGGTGCTTTACGGTATGATTTCCGCCGTCGGTGTGCGCAACCTCGTGGAGAACCAGGTTGACCTGACGGTCTCCCGCAATCTCCTGATCGCCGCCCTCATCCTTGTCCTTGCCATCGGTATCAACTACGGTCCCGGAAGCCTCACCTTCAATGTCGGCAAGACCTCCATCGCCCTCTCGGGCCTGGCTGTGGCGGCCCTCGTGGGTATCATACTCAATGCCGTCCTTCCCGGCAAGGATTATGAGTTCGGTACCAGCAAGAGCGGTGACATGACCGTGGACTTCGGAAGCGACGACCGCCCCAGAAGCTAATCGGTACCGTGGTATTCTATCCTGTTGCAGTGTGAGCAGGATGGGACAAAGAAAAGCACGTCGTCCGTGCATGTGAGCACGTATTCGTCGCGCTCAAGGTCCGCCCGGATGGCCAGAGGAGCCTCTCCGAGTTCGAACAGTTCCTCACCCTGCGAATAAGTGAGCGTGCGCTCCGACCATACGCTTCCCCTCTGGGAGACGAACATGGCCGGAGCGCCGCTTTCTTCATATGTGCCGACTACGGCAACGCTGCCCGCGCCGGCGGCGATCCCCACGAAATGTACCGGAGGATAATAGCCCCGGTACATTTCGTTGAAATCGATCACTTCCCATTTCTTTTCGTCCCTGGACCAGAATATCTCGCCCTTGTCGGTGAGCCCGAAAGTGGCGTATTCGTTGGTTGCGGTTCCGATGACTTCCCCTTTCACCTCCGGAGCGGGGGTGAAAGGAGAAAGCATCAGAAGGAGTATGGGAATAAGGTTGAACATTACTTGATGTGGAACCAGTCGAAGCAGGCGGTCATCGGAACGGTCGGCTGAGGCTGGGCCTGCTGTGCACCGAATCCACCGCGGCCGGTCATCGCAGGACGGACTCCGTCGCAGGCGATCACGCCGGCGCAGATGTCCTTGAGCAAGAGATCGGCCTGGCCAACCTTGGTGAATTTCTTGCCGTCGACTGAGTAGTAGGCGGTGTACCTGCTGCCCTGCTTGACAAGGCGGAGCCAGATGGTGTCGGCCTTGAGGTTGACACCGGCGAGGCTGACATTGACCGTAGTCTTGTTGTTGCCGTTGTCCTCGGCTACGAGCTGCACGCTTCCGGGCATGGTCTGGCCGGGCTGCACCTGAGGCATTCCGCGACCGAATACGGGAGCGCCGTATACGAGCTTGACAAAGTTGTCGTCATCCTCGTAGGCGATCAGACCCGCGTTCTGGGCAGGGTTGGAAGGAACTGCGGAGGTGGTGAGCTTGGTCTCGGCGGTCCAGTCGCCGTTCGCGCTCTGGAGGACGATGTTCGAGGCGTTGTTGTTGGCCAGGGTGACATCTCCGGCACCGGTGGTGATCTTCAGCATTCCACCGTCCACTGCGCATGCGGAAGCATCGGGACGGACTACTGTCCACTGTTTTCCGAAGGCCTTGAATTCATCGGAGACCGGCTTGGTGCCGAAGTTGACGGCATACTCTGCCTTGTCACCTGTGACATTGTCAAGGATGGTGACGAGGGCGGTTCCGGGAACGGACTTGGCCTGGTCGATCACGAGGTCGAGGGACGGGTCGGAAGACGTGGCGGTGACAACGGGGGCGGCACCGGCCTTGCCGATGACACTGTACTGGTCGGTACCGGCCTTGAGGATGGACTTGCCGCCGACCTTGAGGCTGGAGAGGCTGAGCTCAGGCATGACCTTGAGGGCGAAGGATCCGCTGGCGACGGTACCCTTGTAGGTAACCTTGGCGGTGATGGTGGCGACACCCATCCTGTTGGCGGTGAGCTTGCCGTCCTTGCCGACAGCAACCACGGAAGGATTGTTGCTGGTGTACTCGACCTTGGCATCAGCGAGATTGATGAATGAATCGTCGTTGAGACAGGCGGTTACGGCAGTCTGGGCGGTCTCGCCTCCGCGAAGGACGGAGAGGCCGCAGTCAGCCACGACGGTCTTGAGGGCGGGGGTGAGCTGTCCGTTCATGGTGGCGGTGACGGTACCGCGGATATCCTTGGAGGAAGAGCCGATCTCGAATACATAACGGCCCTGGTCGTAGGTCATCTTATCGGCATCCATGTCCCAGAACCAGAGGTCGGAGCAGTCGATAGGGATCTCCACGGTCTTGGTCTGGCCGACGGGAACGGTCACGCGCTGGAAGCCCTTGAGGCGCTTGATCGGGCGCTGGAGGGAAGCGGGGGCGTCGGGAGTGGTCATATAGACCTGGACGACCTCGTCTCCGTCGTAGCTGCCGGTATTGGTGACGTTCACCGAGATGACGATCTTGTCGTCAGGGGTGATGGAGCTCTTGGAGATGCTGAAACCAGAGTACTTGAAGGTGGTGTAGCTGATACCGTAGCCGAACTCGTAGGAGACGGGCTTGTCGAAGTACCAGAGGGTGCGGCCGTTCTTGCCGGCTCCGCCGCGGAGGGTGTAATCGGTGATGGCGGGCAGGTCGTTGACACTCTTGAACCAGGTCGCGTTGAGCTTGCCGCCGGGGTTGGCGTCTCCGAAGAGAATCTTGGCGATGGCCGTACCCTGGGCCTGTCCGTTATAGCCGGTCCAAAGGATGCCGGGCATAAGGTCCTTGAAGCTCTCGACCTCGACGCAACCGAGGGTCTGCATCACAACGATGGTATTCTTGTTGGCTGCTGCAACCGCCTTGATAAGCTTCTCCTGGTTGCCGGGGAGAAGGAGGGTGAGGCGGTCAGCCTCCTCGGTGGCGGTATTCTCGTCGGTACCGACG
>ONNK01000088.1 GCA_900319185.1 uncultured Bacteroidales bacterium | reverse complement strand
ACGAGGACTTCAAGGAAACGTTGTTCAGCCTCGGAGAGACTCCTGTTCCTTTCTGGGTCAAGCCTCATGTCACCGCCGAGGACCGCGAGAACTACCAGACCATCTTCGCGGCGCACGAGGGCGCGGTCAGCGCTCCCGCCGCAGGCATGCACTTCAGCCGCGAGCTTTTCAACAGGATGATCCTCAAGGATATAGACAAGGCCTTCATCACCGTCCACATGGGCATCGGACACTTCCGCAGGGTCGATGTAGAGGACCTTTCCAAGCATCGCACCGATGCCGAGCGCCTCATCATCAGCGATGAGGCCGCGGAGGCCATCAACCGTACCAAGGAGTCCGGCCACAAGGTCGTGGGAGTCGGTGTGACCGTAGTCCGTGCACTTGAGAACAACGTCACTCCGAGCAAGAAGGTAGTTCCTGCCGACACTTGGACTGACAAGTTCATCTTCCCTCCCTACGATTTCTCCATTCCGGACGCCATGGTGTCCAATTTCCACATGCCAGAGTCCACGATGCTTATGTGCGTCGCCGCATTCGGCGGGTTTGAGAACGTCATGCATGCGTATGAAGTCGCACTGCAGGAGGGTTACCGCTTCGGTCCCTACGGAGACGCCATGCTGATCATATAAAAAGATCCACCGGCATACAGATTCATACGGAGGCCTTCGAAAGATATCTTTTTGAAGGCCTCCGTCGTTTCTTTTCCATACATTTAGGGCATGGAAAGGAATCACAGCGAAAAGGTCTGCCTATGCGCACTGAACCGTATCTTCGGCTACGAGCCGAAGGTCGCGCACAGAATGGTCGAGGCCGCAGGCTCCGCATCGGCGGTCTTCGGCATGACGGATGAGGAAAGGTCCGCGATGTTCGGACCGTATACCGGCATCGCGGCACGCATCAGCCGCAGCGAACTCGAACGTTCTGATGAAGAACTCTGCCGCCTGCAGGATGCCGGATGCTCTTTCATCACTATGGACGAGCCCGGATACCCCGCCCTCCTGCGCGAATGCCCTGATGCCCCCCTGGGGCTGTATTACCGGAGTTCTTTCCCTCCGGAAACGGTGTTCAACGTCAGGCCGCAGGTCGCGGTCGTCGGCACGCGCGACATATCCCTTTACGGCAAGGAATGGTGCAGGAAGATAGTGGGAGCGATGGCTGGGGCCAAGATGAAGCCGCTGATTGTCAGCGGATTCGCGATGGGAGTGGACATCAATGCACATCTCGCCGCACTTGAGGCCGGCCTGCCCACCGTGGCGGTGCTCCCGACCGGGATAGACGACGTATATCCGTCCCGGCACCGGAGTTTCGCCGGGACGCTGGCCGCCACGGAGGGCTGCGCCCTCGTCACGGACTATCCCCCGGGCACGGAGCCCAAGGCCATCAACTTCATCAGGAGGAACCGTATCATCGCCGGCATCTGTTCCGGGACCATCCTCATCGAATCCAAGCTGAAGGGCGGGGGCATGATCACCGCCCGGCTGGCGGCGTCATACGACCGCGACCTGCTGGTCCTGCCCGGCCGGGCGGACGACCCGAGGTCGCAGGGCTGCAACGCCCTGCTCCGGGAAAAGCTCGCCGAGCCCGTCACCGACACCGTCCACTTCCTGGACGTGCTCGGGCTCGGCAGCCCGGGACGCCGCAGGATACAAGACTTCGAGACGGAGGTAAGGAAGCGGTACGAGGCGTTCCTGGACCCCGCCGAACTGGCCGACATGGCGGCGGTGGCCGGGGCCATCCGCCGCAACCGCGGCATCACGCCCGACGACATATGCCCCGAGGCATGCCTCCCTTATGCGAGGGTCATAAGGCTCGTCGGCATGCTAGAGAGCGACGGTCTCATCTCCATGGACCTGCTCCAAAGGTGTACGATTAATGTCAATATTTCTTAAATTTGCGGATTGCAGACCGTATACCGCATGACATTCATCGACACACATACACACATCTACGACGAGGCTTTCGCCGGAGAGGAGGACGAAGTCATCCGCCGGGCCAGGGAAGCCGGCGTGGAAGTCATGCTGCAGCCAGATGTCGATTCCCGGGAACGGGATGCGATGTTCGCGCTGGTCGACAGGCATCCCGGAGAATTACACGCCATGCTGGGGCTTTACCCCGGATCGGTGGACAAGGGCTGGCGCGACGAGATCGACGCCATGCTCCGCTACCGTGACCGCAAGGTGGTCGCCCTGGGAGAGATCGGGCTCGACTATCACTACGGGGCGGAATTCGCTGCTGAGCAGCGAGAGGCTTTCCGCGTCCAGATGGAACTGGCCGCGGAGATGGACCTGCCCGTCAATATCCACCTTCGCGAGGCCACGGAAGACTTTTTCCGCATCATGGACGACTGCGCCCACCTGCATGTCAGGGGCAGCCTCCACGCCTATAGCGGCAGTTACGAAACATTCCAGAGGGTCAGGAAATACGGCGACTGGTACGTCGGTGTCGGAGGAGTGGTCACCTTCAAGAAGGCTTCACTCGCCGAAGCCGTCAGGCGCATCCCGCTGGAGTGCATCCTGCTCGAAACGGACAGTCCTTACCTGACCCCGGTACCCCACCGCGGGGAGCGCAACGAAAGCAAATACATCCCGCTCATAGCGGCGAAAATAGCCGAACTCAAAGGCATAGGCATAGACGAGGTGGCGGAGGCCACCACCGCGAACGCCAAGAGACTCTTTAACATCCAACCACATGATTGACAACACCTTGAAATCTCAGGACAAATCTTCTATCCTGATCATCTACACCGGAGGGACCATAGGCATGCGCGAGGATCCCGCCGACCAGACGCTCAAGCCCTTCGACTTCAGCCAGATCATGGAAGAGGTCCCGGAGCTGCGCAAGTTCGCATGCCGCATAGATTCGTACACTTTCGATCCCCTGATAGATTCCTCGGACGTCGAGCCCGCCATGTGGCAGGAACTCGCCGGCATCATCGGCAGGCGTTACGACGACTACGACGGTTTCGTCGTACTTCACGGCACGGATACGATGTCGTTCACCGCTTCGGCCCTGAGTTTCATGCTCGACGGCCTGGAGAAGCCCGTCGTCCTCACCGGCAGCCAGCTGCCCATAGGCAGGCCAAGGACCGACGGCAAGGAGAACCTCGTATCTGCCGTCGAGATCGCCTCGGCCAAGGACGCCGATGGGCATGCGCTGGTCCCGGAGGTCGCGGTCTATTTCGACGCCAGGCTGCTGAGAGGCAACCGCACTACCAAGGTCAACGCCGAGCATTTCGACGCTTTCCGCTCCCCCAACCTGCCGCCTCTCGCCGAGGCCGGCATCAGCATCAGGTACAACATGGGGATCATCAGGCGTCCGGACAGATGGGGAAGCCCCCTCAAGGTCATGCCGGAGCTGGACACGCGGGTATCCATACTCAAGATCCATCCCGGCATCACTCCCCAGGTGGTCAGCAACATCCTCCTGGGCGCGGAGACAAGGGCTGTCATCATCGAGACTTACGGCTCCGGCAACGCCATTTCCAAGGACTGGTTCATCAATCTGCTGAAGGTTGCAGGTGACATGGGAAAGATCCTCGGCAGGCTGAAGGAAGCGGGAGTGGTTTCCGGCCGCGACAGCACCACTGAGAGCATGCTGGCGAAGCTTTTCCACCTGATGGGAGCCAGCAGGGACAACGCCTGGGTAAAATCGAAGTTGGAAGAGAATCTCAAAGGAGAAATCTCCGAATAACTATTGCCAAATGATTTTTTTTTACTAAATTGCAACGGTTTTTACGGGTAGGAGCATTGTACCCGTTTGGAAGCAAAATTATAACTATTTAATACTTTATTAATTAAAAACACATTCAAAAACGGTTATGAAAAAGTTTTTCATGGTTCTGGCAGCAATGAGCCTCATGGTTCTTTCTGCAAACATCGCATCCGCACAGGACGATCAGGCTGCTGCCGCAGCCGCTACCGAGCAGGTAGCCGCAGCTGCTTCCGACAGCGGTGACATCGACCCGTTCAACGTAAAGAGCGAAGAGCCTCTGCACCAGCAGCTCAAGACCAAGTTCATCGAAGGTGGCGCCGGCTTCATGGCCCTCATCATCATCTGCTTGATCATCGGTCTCGCACTCGCTATCGAAAGGATACTCTATCTCTCGTTCTCGAAGACCAACACCAAGAAACTCGTCGAGAAAGTCGAAGCAGCCCTTGCTGACGGTGGTATCGAGAAGGCCAAAGAGGTTTGCCGCAATACCCGCGGCCCTGTAGCTTCCATCTTCTATCAGGGTCTTGACCGTTATGACCAGGGTCTCGACGTGGTCGAGAAGAGCATCGTTTCCTACGGCTCCGTCCAGATGAGCAACATGGAGAAGGGCCTCTCCTGGATTTCCCTCTTCATCGCCATCGCCCCGTCCCTCGGATTCCTTGGTACCGTTATCGGTATGATCCAGGCATTCGACGCCATCCAGGCTGCCGGTGACATTTCCCCGAACGTCGTTGCAGGAGGTATGAAGGTCGCCCTTATCACCACCGTCGGTGGTCTCATCGTCGCCCTTATCCTCCAGGTGTTCTACAACTACATCCTTGCCAAGATCGATTCCATCTCCATTGACATGGAGGATTCCTCCATCGCTCTCGTGGACGCTCTGGTCGAGTACAACAAGAAATAATCGGGCTTAATTGCAATCATAATGAAAAAATACGGTTTTTTAATCAAAATAATCGAGCTGGTACTGATTGTCATCAGTGTCGCCATCCTCGTCTGGGGTTTCGTCAAGGGATTCCCGGCGACGGTCGCTGATGACAACGGCACTGTCGACCCGCTCCTATATTGGGCTTACATCATGATCGGACTGGCGCTCTTCGCCATTCTTATCATCGGCCTGGGCATTGCCATCAAGAACAATCCCAAGGTCCTTTTGAGGTATGGCCTTATCCTTGTCGGAGCTGCCGCACTTTGCCTCGTATGCTACCTGCTCGCGAAGGGAGAGATGGCCCACGGCCTCAGCCCGACCGCTCCCATTCCGTCTGCGGCAGAGCTCAAGTTCACGGACACCATTCTGAACCTTACCTATATCACCGGTGCGGCAGCCATCGTTGCCATCATCTTCGGTGAGATCATAATGGCCATTCGCAATAAATAATCAGTGCTATGGGCAAAAAGAAAACACCTGCTATCAATTCGAGCTCTACGGCCGACATCGCATTCCTGCTCCTCTGTTACTTCCTCATGACTACCACCATGGGATCACAGACAGGTCTGTCCCGTCGTCTGCCTCCTATGCCTGACCCGAACCAGAAGGTAGAGGACCAGAAAGTTAACCGCCGCAATATCATCATTGTGAAGATTAACTCCGCTGACAGGCTGCTCGCAGGTAATGAGCCTATGGACATCTCTCTGCTTAAGGATAAAGTCAAGGAGTTCTTCTCCAATCCTCTGGATGATCCCAACCTTCCCGAAAAGAAGATGACGGACATCGAAGGATACGGCCAATATCCGGTCTCCCAGGGCGTTATCTCCCTGCAGAATGACCGTGGTACCAGCTACCATGCCTATATCGCCGTCCAGAACGAGCTGGTAAAGGCTGTAAACGAGCTCCGTGACGAATTCTCAAACAAGAATTACGGAAAACCTTTCTCGAGGCTCACTGAGGAGCAGCAGGATATCGTCAAGAAGGCGATTCCCCAGAACATCTCCGAAGCCGAGCCTAAGGATGTATCCAAAAGATAAAACAGGAGGATAAAATTATGTCAAAATTCGGTGGAAGCAACAGCAAGAAAGACGTTCCCGGTATTTCTTCCGGTTCCCTTTCGGATATTGTGTTCATGCTCCTGTTCTTCTTCATGGTCACCACGCAGATGCGTGAGACGGAGAACAAGGTCATCGTAAAGATGCCTGAAGCCTCCGAGGTCACCAAGCTGGAAAGGAAGGACCTCTCCTCGTACGTCAACATCGGCACCCCTACCCGCCAGTATCAGGGCCAGTACGGTACCGACGCCCGTATCCAGCTGAACGACTCCTTCAAGACCACTGAAGACATCCGCGACTTCATCGCTGCAGAGCGTGAGAGCCTGAGTGAGGCTGACCGCCAGTTCATGACCACGGTCATCAGGGCTGACGAGGATGTCAGAATGGGTATCATTACGGATGTTAAGCAGGAGCTGCGCCGCTGCTCCGCGCTTAAGATCATGTACATGGCAAGGAAAGCGGAGAACTAATCCCTTTTCTTTTCCGATAGTAAAAAAGCAGTTCCATCCGGGACTGCTTTTTTATTGTCAAATAGGGTGAAAAAACTTATCTTTGTTGGTTGAAACAGAAACAATCATCATTTCACTTCACTTTATGGAAAGAATAGTCAGGACCAAGGTCAAAGACCTGCTCATGAGCGAGCCGGGAAAAGATGTCCTTGCCAAAGGTTGGGTAAGGACCAAGAGGGGAAACAAGAACGTAGCGTTCATCGCGCTCAATGACGGTTCGACCATCAACAATATCCAGATCGTAGTTGACAAGACTGTCTTCGCCGAGGACCTTCTCGGCCGCGTCACCACCGGTGCCTGCATCGGCGTCACCGGCGCCCTCGTGGCCTCGGTGGGCAGCGGGCAGGCAGTCGAGATCCAGGCCAAGGAGATAGAGATCTACGGCGAGTGCGACCCCATGCGTTTCCCCCTGCAGAAGAAGGACACTTCGTTCGAGTACCTGCGCACGGTTGCGCACATGCGCATGCGCACCAACACCTTCGGTGCCGTCCTCAGGATAAGGAACCAGATGGCCTTCGCCATCCATGAGTATTTCCACTCCAAGGGATTCGTCTACCTGCACACTCCGCTCATCACCGAGTCGGACTGCGAAGGCGCAGGCCAGATGTTCCAGGTGACGACGCTGGACCTCAACCAGCCCCTCCCCCGCAACAAGAAAGGCGGGATCGACTACTCCAAGGACTTCTTCGGCAAGCAGACCAGCCTGACGGTCAGCGGCCAACTGGAGGGCGAACTCGGTGCCACCGCGCTGGGCGAGATCTATACCTTCGGCCCGACTTTCCGCGCCGAGAATTCCAACACCCCGCGCCACCTTGCGGAGTTCTGGATGATCGAGCCTGAGATGGCATTCTACGACATCACTGACAACATGGACCTCGCCGAGGATTTCATCAAGCATCTGGTGCAGTACGCCCTCGACAACTGCTACGACGACATCAAGTTCCTCAATGACCGCTACGATCCCGAACTTATCGACCGCCTTCGCGGTGTCAGCGGAACCGAGTTCGTACGTCTGGAATACACCGAGGGCATCAAGATCCTCGAGCAGGCCGTCAAGGACGGCGTGCAGTTCGAGTATCCTGTCTACTGGGGCGTCGACCTCCAGAGCGAACACGAGCGCTACCTGGTTGAGAAGCATTTCCAGAGGCCGGTTATCCTCACCGGATACCCCAAGGAGATCAAGGCCTTCTACATGAAGCAGAACGAAGACGGCAAGACCGTCCGCGCCATGGACGTGCTCTTCCCCAAGATCGGCGAGATCATAGGCGGCTCCGAGCGCGAGGCGTCACTCGAGAAGCTCGAGAAGCGCATCGACGAGCTCAAGATGAGCCGCAACAACCTCGAGTGGTACATCGACACCCGTCGCTTCGGTTCATGTCCCCACAGCGGCTTCGGACTCGGTTTCGAGCGCCTGCTCCTCTTCGTTACAGGCATGTCCAACATCCGTGACGTCATCCCCTTCCCCCGCACTCCCAAGAACGCTGAATTCTAATCCTAAGGAATATGCTGGTTATCGGTATCGCCGGAGGCTCCGGCTCAGGCAAGACCACGGTGGTCAAGGCCATCTCGGAAAACATCAAGGGCGAGAAAGTCGTCATCATTCCGCAGGACTCCTACTACAAGGACTCCAGCGACTTGACTGACGAAGAGAAGCGCCACCACAACTTCGACCATCCCGACGCCATAGACTGGGACCTCCTCTGCCAGCAGCTGGCGGAGCTCAAGTCCGGCAAGACCATCCACCAGCCGGTCTATTCCTATATATCCTGCTCGCGTTCCAAGACCGAAACCGTCACCGTGGAGCCCGCTGATGTCATCATCATCGAAGGCATCCTCATCTTCACCTGCAAGGAACTGCGCGACCAGATGGATATCAAGATCTTCGTCGATGCCGATGACGATGACCGCCTGATGAGGGTCATGGCCCGGGACATCACCGAACGCGGAAAGGACGTACACTGGGTGATCGAGCGCTACACCAATACCGTCAAGCCCATGTACCTCCAGTTCATTGAGCCGAGCAAGCGCTACGCAGACATCATCATCCCGCAGGGAGGACACAACAAGGTAGCGATCGACGTCATCTCAGCCACCATCGAGAAATCGCTGGTGAACAAACAGTAAATCAGTGGTCCGGTGAAAAGGCTGAAAAAAGAAGACCGCGCCGGACTCTACATCACCGTGATAGTCCATCTCACGGTGATTATTGTTTTATTGGCCAGCCAGCTCAGCCTGGCCCTCAGGAAGGAGGATTCCTTCGTCCTGGACTTCACCCGCCAGGAGACTATCGAAAGGCTGGAGAAGGAACTTGCCTTCAAGGAGGAAGTGAGCCGCAGGCTGGACGAGATAATAGCCGCACAGGGAAGCACACCCATCCGCAATGTCGTCGTGGACCGCGGGGCGCTCAGGGACGACCGTAATACGGATGCAGAGCAGCTCTACAAAGACGCGGAACGCCTCCAGGAAGCCCTCAACAACACCTTCAATCGCGAGGACAATCCTGAGGAATACGTACCTATAGCCCCTCCCAGCACGGAAGGCTCGGACAAGAAGACACAGAAAGAGGTGTATTCAGGACCCTCGGTAGTCTCTTACAGCCTGGACGGCCGCAAGGCCAGCCGGCTGCCCATTCCCGCATACCGCTGCATGGGATCCGGTGAAGTCACGGTGATCATCACCGTCGACAACGCCGGCAACGTCCTGATAGCCAAGATCGACGACAACATCTCCTCCAACGATACCTGCCTGCGCAATTTCGCAATAAGAGCGGCGCGTTCGGCCAAATTCTCGGCCTCCCCCACCGCTCCTGCGCGTCAAGTAGGAAATATCGTCTACGCTTTCATCGCACAGTGACGATCTCGTGAGGCTTCATAGCCTCCATGAAAGTATCGTCCAGATCGAGATACAGATGATAGAAAGCCTTGTCTCCAAGCTTTGAATAACGCCCTACGAGGGCTTTTACCTGAGGCATCATATACGAACGTGTCTCGGCCCACTCTTCGTCCGAAGACGGCGCCAGGCCGTCCTTGTCCTTGGCGAAGGCAAGGAAGCGTGACTCTATGGAAGACGACTCAAGATATCTGAGAAGAGCCTGATAATCCTCTATCGCTGAAAGTTCGCCCTTGTGATGGTCGAAGTAGTCCGAAGCGAAACGCATCGCCGTAGCCTTGCGGTTGCAGTCCACGTAGAAACGGGTGGCAAGAGTAGTGTCGATGGGGACGAATACGTCGGGGATGATGCCTCCGCCGCCGTATACCTTCCTGCCGCCGACGGTATAATACACCTCCGACTTGTCTACCTTGATACTGTCCGCACCCGTCAGCTCACCGCCATTGTAACGGTTGATGATATCATTCTGATAATCATCGGAATAAGGCTTCTGGATACAGCGTCCCGAAGGAGTGTGGAAACGTGCGACGGTCAGGCGGATGCCCGAACCGTCCGTAAAGTATACCGGCTCCTGGACAAGTCCCTTGCCGAACGAACGGCGTCCCACGATCACTCCCCTGTCGTTGTCCTGGATGGCACCGGCAAAGATCTCGCTCGATGACGCACTGCTCTCGTTGATAAGTACAGTGAGCCCGACCGTCTTGAGGATACCCCTGCCGTCGGCGTTGTAATCCTCACGGTCGCGGTGAAGGCCCTCCATGTATACGATGAGATCGCCCTTCTCAAGGAAAAGGTTGGACAGCAGGAGCGCCTGGTCGAAATAACCGCCGGTATTGTCCCTCAAGTCGAAGACCATGTGTTTCATGCCCGATGAAAGCAGCTCCATGGAGGCGTTCAGGAACTCATTGTAAGTCGTACGCGAAAACTTGGAGAGCCTGACATAGCCCGTAGTGTCATTCACCATGAACGAGGCATCGATACTGTGAAGCGGGATCTTGCCGCGGGTGATCTCGAAAGGGATCTTCACGCCGTCACGGAGGACGGTGACCGTAACCTTGGTGCCGGCAGGGCCCTTCATGCGTCTGACCATGCTGTCCTGGGGGAAGTTCACGCCGGCAATGACCTTGTCATCCACGCTCAGGAGACGGTCTCCCGGCAGCATGCCTATCCTCTCGGACGGACCGCCCGGGATGACTTCAAGTACTATGGCAGTGTCGTTGGGGACATTGAATTGGATCCCGATGCCGTCGAAGTTCCCGGCCAGTTCCGTCTCCGCCTCGGTCAGCTTGACCGGCGGCATGTAGACGGAATGGGGGTCGAGTTGGGCGAGGGCGGCCGTGAGGGCCGCTTCCGTGACCTTCTCGCGGTCGATCGTGTCCACGTAGTTGCGGTCGATCTGCTGGAGGACGAGGTTCAGTTTCCGCCAGTCCGCGCGCTGGACGCGGACGAGGTTCCTGCTCTTGTAATAGGATTGCACGGTCATTACGGCCAGCGCGCCGACGACGATGCCCAGCAGCGCGATCCAGATGGAGGCGTATTTTTTCATTCGTCTATCTTTTCGACTTGGATTCCGGCCTGCCGGAGCAGGTCCACGCCGTCCGTCAGCCGGTAT
>ONNK01000151.1 GCA_900319185.1 uncultured Bacteroidales bacterium | reverse complement strand
AATGACTTCCTGGAATCTGTTGGTTCCGCTCCCCTTTCTGATTCTCGTAAGTTAGCAGAACTCGTTGCTCGTCCCGAGCTTTCTCTTGCGGATCTCTTGGAAATTGTTCCACATGGAACATTTTCCCCGGAAGTTGTGGAATCCGTCGAGATTGGGATTAAGTACGCGGGCTATATCGAGCGCGAAAAGCAGCAAGCCGAAAAGAACAATCGGCTGGAATACATCAAGATCCCCGCTGATTTCGACTTTGATAAAGTCCAAAGTTTGTCAATCGAGTGTCGTCAAAAACTCAAGCGCTATCGCCCTTCCACCATCGCCCAGGCCTCCCGCATCTCTGGTATCTCCCCTGCTGATATCTCAGTTCTTCTCGTTTATTTCGGCAGATAATTGTTCCACGTGGAACGAGTCGCGTGATGCTCGCCTTTATGCCCCGTCATGCCCGACCTGATCGGGCATCTATCTGTCATTAGATTTTGGATCGGAGAGATATGGGGTGTCCGGGGGACTCCGCTTCGCTCCGGCCCCTCCCAACGTCTCCTGCGTCATTTGCTGCGCAAATAACTTGTATCCGTCGGGCCCCTCCCCCTATACTTGTCCGGGGGTGGACAAGCCCCCGGACACCTGTGTCTCCTCCCTATATAAGATTCCAGTATGATTACTCGGAAAAACGCGAGCTCAGCCACTGGGCGATGGCGGAACGGGAGAAGGCGTCGGAGATGCGGAGGTGGAGGTCCTGCTGGAGATGCGGGAGGGGGTCCGGATGGATGGTAAGCGTGCCGGCAGCCTGGGAAGGGATGACACCGACAAGATTCGCATTGGTGCGGATGAGGTCCTGGAGTACGGGAAGGCTGTCGGAGACGAGGACGGAACGGGCATAGATGTCCTGGCTCACCTGCGGGCGGTAAGGAGCCCAGACGGCATAGCGGGGCTCTTCCGGAAAATCCGGTCCTGCGGTGACCAGAGCGGCTTGCACCGTGCCCACGATGGAGCCCGCATCGAAGTTGAGCGTGTCCCCACGGGCAGAGGTGAAATAAAAAAGGTCCGCGTCCATGGATTCGGGGAAGGCGCTTTCAGGATAAGTATCGATAATGAAGCTGGTGGCTGTGACAGCCAGCAGGTCCCGCAGCAGATCCGGGAGTAAATGGGTCGCGACGAAGTCCGTCGTAGCAATCCGGACGGGACGGTTCACCGTCATTCTGCCGGCGCTTCCAAAGAGTGCGTCGGTGGCGTCATACCAGTGGAGAATCTTGGCTGCATAGTCCTTGAACACGTATCCTTCGGGTGTCAGCGTCACTTCTCCCCGCTTCCGGTCGAAGAGGACGGCCCCTACCTGCTTCTCCAGTTCGGCAATGTTCTGGCTCACGGCGGGCTGGGAGACGCCCAGGTGCTGGGCCGCCCGGGTGAAGCTTCCCTCGGCGGCTGCCATCATGAAGACACGCAGTCTGAAATCATCCAGCATAATAAGGATTCCTTATAATTATCCACAAAGTAAGCCATTTCGAACCACAAAAACAAATTTATTGAATTTTTTGAGATATTTATTGTTTTTCAATAAATATTTACTATATTTGCCCTTAGAAAGGGTAGAGGCAGAAAAACGCAGAAAAGATTTGCAAGTTCAAAAAATCTTCGTACCTTTGCAGTGTACTAACAAACTAATACACAAAAAGTGATGCCCTGCCCCGCACGGTGTAGTTTTTGTAGCGGTTACAAACAGACTGGAAACAGACAAACATACAATTTACAATATTAGTAAAACGATGAAAAAGTATCTGATCGCACTTGCGCTCCTCCCGCTCGTGGCCGCCATCCCGGCTCGCGCGCAGCAGGAACAGCAGCAGGCCATGCAGCAGGCAATGGCCCCCCTCCCCAACGATCCGGCCGTCCGTGTGGGCCATCTGGACAACGGACTGACCTATTACATCCGCCACAACGAGCTCCCCGCCGGGCGTGCCGAGTTCTACCTCGCCACCAACGTGGGCGCCATCCAGGAAACCCCGGACCAGGACGGTCTCGCCCACTTCCTTGAGCACATGTGCTTCAACGGCACCCAGCACTTCCCTGATAAGGCCATCCTGGACTACCTCCGTTCCATCGGTGCTGAATTCGGCGCGAACATCAATGCCTCCACCGGCTTCGAAGAGACCCAGTACATGCTCAACAACATCCCGGTCGAGCGTCCCAGCGTCGTGGACTCCTGCCTGATGATCCTGTGCGACTACGCCCACTTCGTGAACAACGATCCAGCCGAGATCGACAAGGAGCGCGGTGTCATCATCGAGGAGCGCCGCCAGCGCCGCAACGCCTCGTGGCGTACGATGGAGCGTTCCCTCCCCTACTGGTTCGCCGGCACCAAGATGGAGCGCTGCACGCTCATCGGCCAGCAGGAAAGCCTGGAGACCTTCAAGCCGGAGAGCCTCCACAACTTCTACGCGACCTGGTACCATCCGGACATGCAGGCCGTCGTGGTCGTCGGTGACGTGGACGTGGACCGCACCGAGGCCAAGATCAAGGAGATCTTCTCCGTGATCCCGAAATGCGAGAACCCGCAGCCGAAGGAACACCTGGCCATCGTCGAGCATGCCGACCCCATCGTGGGCATCATCACGGACCCGGAGACCACGAACCCGTCCATCGAACTGGCCTGGCGCAGCGAGGCCCAGCCCGAACAGCTGAACGCCACGCTCATCGGCCAGATGACCGAGTACCTCAAGGCAATCATCAGCAACATCATGTATGAGCGCTTCACCGACATCACCTCCAAGCCGGACAGCCCGTACCTCTCCGCCAGTTTCGGATTCGGCGACATGATCTATGAGGACATCGAGGCTGAGATGGCCGACGTCGCCCTGAAGGAAGACAACATCCTGGGCGGTTTCAAGGCCTTCTACACCGAACTCGAGCGCATGAAGCGTTTCGGATTCAGCGATGACGAGGTGAACCGTGCCAAGACGAACATCCTGAATAGCTGCGAGAACGCCGTCAAGAAGGCCCCGACCCGCAAGAACCCCGAGTTCGTCCGTCCGATCCTGTCGAATTTCTTCGACAACGAGCCCTTCATGGAGCCGGAGGCCGAGCTGCAGGTCGTCCAGCAGATCTTCGCCGGCATCAACGCCCAGGTCCTGTCGATGCTGACTCCCCAGCTGCTCGCTGACAATCTCGTCATCATCTACTCCGGCCCCGAGAAAGCCGGCATCGCCACCCCGTCCGAGAAGGACATCCTCGACGCCATGGCCGAAGTGAAGGCTTCCGAGATCAAGCCGATGGAAGGCGAGGAGATCGCTTCCGAATTCCTGAATCCCGCCCTCCTCAAGGGCGCTGCGGTCAAGAAGACCGGCAAGACCATCTACAACGCGACCGAATGGACCCTCAAGAACGGTGTCAAGGTCATCGTCCTCCCGACCGAATACACCAAGGACCAGATCCTGTTCAACCTCTCCAAGGAAGGCGGCGCGAGCCTCATCTCCGACGCGGACATCGCCTCCTTCGATGACAACATCTGGGGCCTTTGGATGAACAACGCAGGTGTCTCCGGATTCACCGGTACCCAGGTTTCCAAGATGCTCACCGGCAAGACCCTGAGCGTGACTCCGTACATCGACCGTCTCGAGCACGGTATCGGCGGTAGCTCTTCCGTCAAGGACCTTGAGACCGCCCCAAGGACCTGGAGACGGCCTTGCAGGTCGTGTACCTCTATTTCACCGATCCCCGTTTCGACCAGGACGAGTATGACAACGGCATCAACCAGATCACGGCCGTCCTGCCCAACCTGGAGAACCAGCCGAACTACAAGCTCCAGAAGGAAGTGTACAAGACCCTGTACAATACTCCGCGCCGCGAGATGATCTCCGCCGAGAAGCTCGGCAAGGCCAGCCTCGCCACCATCGAGAAGAACTACCGCCGCCTGTTCGCCGACGCCGCCGGCGCAACGATGGTCATCGTGGGCGATGTGGACCTCGATACGCTCAAGCCGCTGGTGGAGAAGTACATCGGTTCCCTGCCGAAGGGCAAGAAGGCCACCAAGTGGGTCGATACCCACGAGGATGTCGTACCGGGCCGCATCGAGAACGTCTTCGCCGTGGACATGCAGACCCCGATGAGCACGGTCGCCCAGGTCTGGTCCGCCCCGCTGGCCTACACCGCAGAGCGCCAGGCCGCCCTCGACGCCATCTCCTACATCCTGGACATCCGCTACACCAATTCCCTCCGCGAGGATGAAGGCGGCACCTACGGCGCCTCCAGCCAGGGCATGATCCAGCGCCGTCCCACGGAGCAGGTCATCATCCAGGTCGTCTTCGCCTGCCGCCCTTCCCTGTGCGACAAGCTCCGCAGCCTGGCCATCGAGGGTATCCGCGACCTGGCCGCCAACGGCCCGACCGATGAAGAAGTGAACAGCGCCGTCCTCAACCTGAAGAAGAACCTCCCGGAGAGCCGCGTGAGCAACAGTTACTGGCGCAGCCGGATCAAGGACTACCTCGATTACGGCAAGGACGGGGACGCCGCCCGGGAAGCCGCTCTCAACAGCCTGACCAAGGAAAGCATCCAGAAGTTCCTCCAGGAAATCCTGGCGGCCGACAACCTCGCCGAAAT
>ONNK01000067.1 GCA_900319185.1 uncultured Bacteroidales bacterium | reverse complement strand
ACCGGCATCAAGCTGATCGCCTCCGGTTTCATGATGTATTATATAATTGTCTATCTGTAATTTACTATATGGGATTGCTTGAAGGAAAGGTTGCGCTCATCACCGGCGCAGCGAGAGGGATTGGCAAGGCCATCGCCCTCAAATTTGCCGAGGAAGGCGCTGATGTCGCCTTCACGGACCTGGTCATCAATGAGGCTGCGGAGCAGACCGTGGCGGAGCTCGAGGCCTTCGGCCACAAAGTGAAGGCTTACGCCTCCAACGCCGCCTCGTTCGACGAGACCCACGCAGTCGTGGATGAGATACTTAAGGAGTTCGGACGCATCGATATACTGGTCAACAACGCCGGCATCACCAAGGACGGCCTTATGCTCCGCATGAGCGAGCAGCAGTGGGACGCCGTCCTGACTGTCAATCTCAAGTCGGCATTCAATTTCATACATGCCCTTACACCCGTGATGGCGAAGCAGCGCGGCGGCAGCATCATTTCGATGTCCTCCGTCGTCGGCGTTTCCGGCAATGCCGGCCAGTGCAACTATTCCGCCTCCAAGGCCGGCCTGATCGGCCTCACGAAGTCCATCGCCAAGGAGATGGGACCGCGCGGTATCCGCGCCAACTGCATCGCGCCGGGCTTCATCATCTCGGACATGACGGCCGCCCTGCCTGACGACGTGCGCGAGCAGTGGGTCAAGACCATTCCGCTGCGTCGCGGCGGCACTCCCGAGGATGTGGCCAAGGTGGCCCTCTTCCTCGCGAGCGACCTCTCCGCCTATGTCAGCGGCCAGGTCATCCACTGCTGCGGCGGCATGAACTGCTAGGAAGCTCCCGCCTCGGCTACACCATCCCGAATCTTCCGTTCGGAAACTATGGACCCTATCCTCTCCGGCATCTCCCTGCGGGATGCCGGCACGGCATTGCTTGACCTTGCAATGCCGCGCCGCTGCATCGTCTGCCAACGTCCGCTCACCCTTCGCGAGCGTTTCCTCTGCCTGCCCTGCATGGCGGATTTCCCTTTCACGCACCACTGGCAACTCTCCCACAATCCCATGGCCGACAAATTCAACGCCCTCATTCAGGAGAACCTCGATTCCTCCTCCAGCTCAGGCACAGATTTGCCTGTCTTGTGCTCTGATCGCTCCTCTCCCGGCCGTTCGAGCACAGATTCGTCAGTTTTGTGCTCAGATTGCTCTCTGCGGAGCCATTTAAGCACAGATTCGTCATTTTTGTGCTCGGATCGCTCCTCTTCCGGCCGTTCGAGCACAGATTCGTCGTTTTTGTGCTCAGATCGCCCCTCTCCCGACCCTTCGAGCACAAATCCGCCATTTTTGTGCTCGGATGGACCGTCGCCGGCTGATTCAGGCACAAAATCACCTGTTTTGTGCCTGAATGGCCAGTCGGAGGCAGATCCTGCCGGTGAGCCTTCTCGTCGACACGAGCCGTATGCCTTTGCCGCGGCGTTGTTCTTCTACAATTCTTCCTCGGACTACCGTCATATCCCCTGGCACCTGAAGTATGAGGGCGGGCTGGCGGCCGGGCGGCACTTCGCCCGCATGCTGGGCGAACGCCTGGCTGCCTCGCCGCAGTTCGCCGACGTGGACGTCGTCATCCCCGTCCCGCTCCACTGGACGCGGCGGTGGCGGCGCGGCTACAATCAGGCGGAGGTCATCGCGCGCGAACTCGCCTTTGCGCTGGGCGCCGAGCTTCGCACGGACATCCTCCGCCGCTCCCGCCGCACCCGTTCCCAGGTCCGCCTGCCCATGGCGGCCAAGGCGGCCAACGTCCGCGACGCCTTCTCCATTACCGGTAACGTGCGGGAAAACTCTGCAGGTTGCGGCTCTAACTCCCCGCGTCTTGTTGCCCATGTTCTCCTGGTCGACGATACGTTCACGACCGGGTCGACCTTGAATGCCTGCCGTGCCGTGCTCAGGCAGGCGTTCCCCCTCCCGACCCGCATCTCCGTCGCCACCCTTGCCTACGTCAACCCCGACTGATTCATCTGAGAACAAAACCACCCTTTTTGTTCCTGAGTCATCCTGGTGTCGGGTCTTTTGAGCACAGAAAGGCCTGTTTTGTTCCTATTTCACCTCCGAAGTTGCCTTTTAGGCACAAAACGGCGCTTTTTGTTCCTAAGGAAGGGAAGATGCCCGCAGGGTACTCAAGAAAGGCGCGTACCCTGCGGATTATGCGCCAGGGAGACGGATTATAAGCGCCCGGGAGGCAAATTTTTCGTAGATTTGCGCAGTATTCCGGGGAAAAGAGAGTTATTAATACGCAATGGAACCGCTGAAGTTGAGGCGCAGGCTGGCGCTGGACATAGTCAGGAAGCTGCAGGATGAGGCTGTGAAGGAGCATCGGCTCCGCCAGCTGTTCTGGGAGTGCACGCTACGCTGCAACCTTGCCTGCAGGCATTGCGGCAGCGACTGCCGCGTCCAGTCTGCAGTCAAGGACATGCCCGTCGAGGACTTCTGTCTGGCGCTGGACTCGGTTGCGCGAGAATATGACCCTCATAAGGTGATGATCAATATCACCGGCGGGGAGCCTCTGGTCCGTAAGGACCTCGAGGCCTGCGGCCGGGTGATCTATGAGCGTGGATTCCCCTGGGGGATGGTCACGAATGGGCTGGCGCTCACGCCTGAGCGCTACGCCAGCCTGCTGGCCAGCGGCCTGCGCTCGATGACCATCAGCCTGGACGGCCTCGGAGAGGTCCACGACTGGATGAGGGGCAGGCCGGGTGTCTTCAAGAAAGCCTCCGAAGCGATCAAGATGGTGATAGATTCGGGTGAGATTGAATTCGATGTGGTCACCTGCGTCAACAAACGCAGCCTTCCCCAGCTGCCGGCCCTGAAGGAATATCTCATCAGCCTCGGCCTGAAGGCCTGGAGGCTGTTCACGATATTCCCCGTCGGCCGGGCCGCCGGCGATCCTGAGCTGTTGCTGTCTGGTCAGGAGCTCCGTAGCCTTATGGACTTCATCAAGGACACTCGCAAGGAAGGCCGCATCAAAGCCTCCTTCGCCTGCGAAGGGTTCCTTGGCAACTACGAAGGCGACGTCAGGGATCAGTTCTTCATGTGTGAGGCCGGTGTTACTGTGGGCTCCGTCCTGGCCGACGGATCCATCTCCGCCTGCCCCAGCATACGTTCGGATTATGTCCAGGGCAACATCTACAAGGATGATTTCCTCGAAGTATGGAATAATAAGTACCAGCCCTACCGCGACCGCACCTGGATGAAAAAGGACGAATGCGCCGACTGCCGCTATTGGAAGTATTGCCGCGGAAACGGCATGCACCTCCGTGATGAGAACGGCCGGCTGGTTCAATGTTTGATGCGAAATATGTCAGAATAATGAAGGAAAAGAGTATTTACAGATCCCTTGCGGCAGCCGTGCTTGGTCTCCTGGGATTTGCCTCCTGTGAAAAGGCGGGAGAAGAGCCGATGTTGCAGATGTACGGTATGCCATATGCCCAGTTCAAGGCAATGGGCTCCGTCACTTCCGAATCGGGGAAACCCGTGGAAGGGATACGGGTTGCTATACGGCAGAGCATACGGGAGTATTCGGAATACGAGGATGATACCGTATATACCGATTCCAAAGGTATGTATCTTTTGGAAAAGGGGCTATACAAAGGCCCTGACAGCGTCAGTATCGTTTTTGAGGACGTAGATGGGCCTGAGAACGGAGGCGAATTCGAGCCGGCGGCGGCGAAACCGGAAGTGGTACAGACTAAAAAGGAGTCCGGAATGTATGGCGGCTCCTTTGAGGCTAAGGCTGATGTGGTAATGAAAGGAAAGTGAAAGCAATGAATACAAAGAGTTTTTTCAGATTTCTAGCGTCGACTGTTCTGGGTCTGCTTGGATTCTCGTCCTGCGGATGGCTGGGCATCGGGGTCTGCATGTATGGCGAGCCCCACGCCGACTTCAAGGCCATAGGCAAAGTGACAGATGGGGCCGGAAAGCCGGTCGAAGGCATTCAAGTGGCCGTCCGTCAACACAGGCATTATGAGAATACTTCTTCGGTCATCTATGACCAGAACGACTGGTTCGAGTCCGATACGGTTTTTACTGACTCGAGCGGATCCTATGAACTGACTAAGAGCGTTTTCGATGCCCCGAACGACGTTACGGTTTTCTTTGAGGATATCGACGGCGAGGAAAACGGCGGCGAGTTCGAAAAGGCGGAAGCGAATCCCGAAGTCAAGCGTACCAAGAAAGGCGACAAGAACTGGTACGGCGGGGCCTTCGAGACCAGGGCTGACGTCGTCCTGAAGAAGAAATAGGCCGAGCCGCTGTCTTCCGTAGATAGTTTTCGGTGTTTCAGATTGATTTTCAGGGTGCCCCTGCGGGCATCCTGAAACTTTTTTTGTATCTTTACGAATCAAGCAAATTCTCTCATCATGGAAGACAAAAGCAAATACAACTGGCAGTACTGCTCCGTAGGTGGAGTGGTCAGAGTCAAGGTCGCGAGCGGCGAGGATCTCGCCCACCTCGGCGAATTGGATCAGAAACTTTGGACAGTCCTGAGCTGTCCGACCAAGGGACTGGAGTTCGACGCCAAGACGCTTGAGCTCCTGGATGCCGATGCGGACGGCAAGATCCGCGTGCCGGAGGTCGTCTCCGCAGCCGAATGGCTGACGACGGTCATCAAGGACCGCGATTCGATCCTCGAAGGCCGCAAGTCCCTGCCACTTGCCCTTATCGATACGGGCAACGAAGCGGGACAGAAGCTGTATGATTCGGCCAAGCGTGTCCTGGAGTATCTCGGCCTGGAGAAGGAAGAGATCGCCCTAGAGGATATCGAGGATACCACCAAGGTCTTTGCCGGAACCAAGTTCAACGGCGATGGCGTCATCACCGCCGTTTCTTCCGATGATGAAGATATCAAGAAAGTCTTAGGGCAGATTATCGAGACCGTCGGCTCCGCCGAGGACCGCAGCGGTGAGCCCGGCGTGACCGCGGAGCTGGTCGAGCAGTTCTTCGCGGCGGCCGAGGCGTACGCCGCCTGGCAGGCGGCCGGGGCCGAGGCTATGCCTTACGGCGCCGACACAGAGGCGGTCAACGCCGCCGTCGAGGCCGTCGACGCCAAGGTCCGGGACTTCTTCATGCGCTGCAAGCTCATCGCCTTCGACGACGCGGCCGCACCTGCGGTGGATGTCGACGTCGAGAAGATCGTCGCCATCGCAGGCGGCAACCTTGCTGACCAGGAGGCCGAGATCGCCGAATACCCGATAGCCCGTCCTTGCAAGGAGCAGGTGCTCCCGTTCACGGGCATCAACCCTGCCTGGAAGGCGGCGGTCGATACGGTCAAGGCCCTCGTGCCCGCGTTCGCGGACAAGAAGGGCGTGACCGAGGCCGAGTGGAACGAGGTCGTGGCCGGCCTCGCCCCTTACAACGCCTGGAAGGCCGCCAAGGCCGGCGCCGAAGTCGAGCCGCTCGGGCTTGACGAAGTCAAGGCCCTGCTCGCGGCCGACCGCAAGCCGGCCCTCCTTGCCCTCCTGGAGGCCGACAAGGCCCAGGAGGAAGAGGCCAACGGCATCGACGAGGTCTGCAAGCTCGTCCGCTACTATGCCCACTTCGCCAAGTTGCTCAACAACTATGTGATCTTGAGTGACTTCTATACCCGCGATCCGGAGAAACTCGCCGTCTTCGAGGCGGGCAAGCTCTATATCGACGAGCGTTGCTGCGAACTCTGTGTCCGCGTCGAGGACATGGGCAAGCATGCCGGCATGGCCGCCCTCAGCAACATGTTCCTCATCTACTGCGCCTGCACCTCCAAGGTCAAGGCCGAGACGATGAACATCGCCGCAGTCATGACGGCCGGAAGCATCCGCAACCTCCGTCCCGGCGTGAACGGCGTCTTCTATGACCGTGACGGCCAGGACTGGGATGCCGTCATCACCAATGTGGTCGACAATCCCATCAGCGTCCGCCAGGCATTCTGGAGCCCTTACCGCAAACTCGGCAATTTCATCTCCAGCAAGATCGACAAATCTGCAGCGGACAAGGATGCCAAGGGAATGAGTACTCTGTCCAATATCTCGGACAGCGCCACTACCAAACCGACTGAGGGAGTGAATACCGCTGCCAAGGCCGCTCCGTTCGATGTAGCCAAGTTCGCCGGCATCGCCGCAATGGTGACAATGGCCATCGCCGCGGTCTCAGGCGTGATCATCCTCATCATCAACGCCCTTAAGGGTCTGGTATGGTGGAAGTGGCTTATCCTGATCGCAGTCCTGATGCTCATCATTTCCGGCCCCGCCTGCTTCATTGCATGGCGCAAGCTCCGCAAGCGCAATCTCGGACCGGTCCTCAATGCCAACGGCTGGGCCATCAACTCCGCCGTCCTGGTCAATATCATCTTCGGCAAGACCCTGACTTCCGTGGCCAAATATCCGAAGGTCCATGCAGACGATCCGTATTCGATGCGTGCTCCGCTCTGGAAGCGCATCCTCCGCTGGCTGATCTTCCTGCTCGTGGTCGCTTTCGCTGTCGGCTACTTCACCAACAACCTGAAGTGGATGGGCATCGAGCGCAAGCCGAAGGTCGAGCAGGTCGAGGAACCGGCTGCGGTGCCTGAGGCCGCTCCTGAGGCGGCTCCTGCGGCAGTTGCGGCTGAAGCCGCTCCCGCCGCCACTGAACTCGCCACCGAATAGCTCTCGCCGTCCAGGCCGCATCTCCCGCTGAAAAGCGCGTGATTTGTAACAAGTTGTTTTATGTGCCTGATCTGTAATTAGTTACAAAACACGACTATATGGTGAGTATGGATATCCTTCGACCGAGGGTAGGAGGATAAAAGGAGATGTTATTCTTCCGGGAGGGGTTTCTTGGGGTTGGCGGGGACGCCGAGCTTGACGATCTGTCGGGCGGACTGGACGATGCTGCGGCCGGAGTCCTTGAGCTTGTCGGCGCAGCGGTCGTAGCAGTCCTGCGCGTCCTTGAGCTTGTTGCCCATCTCCGCGTGGGCCTTGGCGAAGTCGGCCACGCGGTCTATCATCATTTGCGCGGAAGCGATGATCTGCTGCTGGTTCCGCACCTGCTCGACGTGGGTCCAGGCGATGGATATCATCCGCAGGAACGGCATGAGTGTCTCCTCGCTGGTGATCAGCACTCCCTGCGCATAGGCGTCCCGCCAAAGGGACGGGTCCTCCGTATAGGCCAGCTGCAGGGCCGGGTAGTTCGGGACGAACATGACGACGTAGTCCAGCATGCGGCGGCCCGGCCGCAGGTAGCGCTCGTAGCCCTTGCGGGCAAGGCGCTTCGCCTGCTCGCGCACCGCTTCCGCGTTGCGCCGGGCCGCGCCCGCCCGGACGTCCGGATCCTCGGACTCCACATAGTCACTGAAGGCGGAAAGCGAGACCTTGGCATCTACGACGATGTCGTTGTTGTCCGGGAGGTGAAGGATGAAATCCGGACGCATTCGCTTCTCGGAGTCTTCGCCCAGCAGGGCGAATCCGAGCTCGTCCCGGAGGGTGGATTCCTTGTCGTAGTCACGCCCCTCGACGAGGCCTTCGGCGGCGAGAAGGTTGGCTAGGACGGTCTCGCCCCAACAGCCCTGGAGTTTCTTCTGGCCGCGCATGGCGTCGGCGAGCCTGTCGGCCTTGCCGCCGATCTCGCGGCTGCGGGCCTCCAGCTCGCGGACCGCCGCGTCGAAGCGCTCGCGCAGCGTCGCGGCGTCCTCGGCCTGCGCCTTCTTGCCGGCCTCGAAGGCGTCCTTCATGGCCGAGAGGTCGCGCGAGAGCCCGCCGCTGATGCCCTCGAAGGTCTCGCGGGCCTTGCGGCTCAGCTCCTCCTCACGCTCCTTGAGTATCGTCTCCGTGCGTGCGGTCATCTCGGCGCGCACCGAGGCCATCTGCTGCTCCAGGGTATCGGACTGCTGCTTGCGCAGGGCCTCCTCGACGCGTTTCTCGGATAGCGCCTGCAGCGTCCGGCCCTTCCAGCGCAGCGTCACGATGACGTGCGTAAGCGCCCACACCACTATTAGCGCAACGACGAACAATATGCCGATTATCAGATAAGAATTGTTGTCCATATCAAAACAGCTTTCCGTAAATATACGGTTTTTCTTTCATCCTGAGGACATAAAACCTTTCCCAAAGTATTGGATTTGGAAATAATTGTCGTATTTTTACGACACTAACACACTAAGCACTATGGGTTTATTTAAAGATCTTCTGGACATTGCAGGCAAGGTCGCTTCCGTTGCACAGGAATACGCTTCCAAACAGGAGGCCGAGGCCAAGAAGGCCCCGTCGTACGATTATGACGCTCCCGTCCCGGACAGGTCAGCCACGGAGTGGCGCGCCTTTTTCCGCGACATCATCAAGTCCGATTTCGCCGGCTACGACGTCCGCGAGAACGTCCCTGTGACGGAGCTTGCAGGAAACGTCTCTGATGAATTCAAACTCTACAAAACACGTCCCAGCCAGGCATACAAGGCCGAATGGGGCGAGCCCTACACTTTCGTCATGTATCAGGGCGGAGCACCGAAGGGCATCGTGATGCTGGGCGACGGCCACAGCCATTCGGCCAATGTCAAGTATTTGATTGCCAGGATGTACGCCAAGAAGCTCGGGCTTCCTTACATCAATTTCTACACACAGATGCCCAACGAGCGCGACTATGTGGTCGGCCGCATCGGCAAGTATCTCGGATAGACTTACAGAAAAAGGGGATGCGACACAGTTGCGCCTGCGAAGGACGCAGCGCCTCCCGTATGATGCCTTGCAGGCGGCAGGGTGGCGTCCCCGTCCCGTGATCGGCAATTTTGCCGATTCAAAATCATTCCCCTTTTTCTTTTTTCTACATGCAAAGCATCATCTCTCAACTGGACGACCAGGCGGTATGGGAAGGATTCCTGGCCCACCGCCTGATGAAGGGTCGTTTCACCTGGCCCATGTTCAGCGATGCCGACGACTATGTCGCAGAGGAGGGATACTTGCCCGTAGCCAGGGCGTTCAAGCGAGGTGAAGGCCCCGGAATTCCCGAGAGGAAACGCATCAACAAGATGGGTACGGGCAAGAAACGGACTGTCTATTGTTTCAGTCCGGAGGAGACCCGTGTGCTCAAGCTTGTGGCTTTCCTCCTGTACAAGTACGACGACCGCTTCGCGCCCAATTGCTATTCCTTCCGCCGGGGGGTCAAGGCCAGCGATGCCATCTTCCGTTTGCGGAAAGCGCTTCGCG
>ONNK01000134.1 GCA_900319185.1 uncultured Bacteroidales bacterium | reverse complement strand
TCTGCAAATATAACACGAGAATCGGGAAAAAATCCTATTTTTGCGTAGAAAAGCATTAAACAAGACCATGTACAGAGAGGATTTCGAGCGGACAGGCAGCCAGGACAGGAACGGCGAGGACGTTTTCTCCAAACCCGTCAGGGCCGGCAAGCGTACTTATTTCTTTGATGTCAAAGCCACCAAGGGCAACAACGATTTCTACCTGACCATCACCGAGAGCAAGCGCAAGCAGGAACGTGACGGATCGTTCACGTTCGACAAGCACAAGATATTCCTGTACAAGGAGGATTTCGACAAGTTCCAGGAGGGCTTGGCCGAAGTCATCGGATACATCAAGCAGAACTGTCTTCCCGGCGAGGACGCCCCACACTTCGAGGGTGACTCCGGCTCAGACGAGTTCTAGGACACTACATTCCCCTGCCGGCTCCTGCAGAAGCCGGTTTTTTTGACCACGTCGGACAACACTAAAGCACTTATATATGGACCCCAGAGTTGAAAAGATCAATGCCGCGGCCGCGTTCATCCGCGAGCAGCTCGGAGGCCGCGCCCCCGTGGCCGGCATCGTCCTCGGCAGCGGTCTCGGCAAGCTTGCCGACCGCATAGAGAATCCCGTCGTCATCCCCTACCGGACCATTCCGGGATTCCCCGTATCAACGGCCATAGGACACAAAGGGAACTTCATCGCCGGAGACTTCGGAGGCAAGTTCGTCATTGCCATGCAAGGGCGCTTCCACTACTACGAAGGCTATCCCATGGAGCTCGTCACGTTGCCGGTCCGCGTCATGAAGACGCTCGGCATCGAATACCTTTTCGTATCCAACGCCGCCGGCGGAGCCAACCCCGACTTCGAGGTTGGCGACCTCATGATCATCAAGGACCATATCAGCCTGTTCCCCAATCCCCTGCTCGGGCCCAACTTCGAAGATTTCGGCCCGCGCTTTCCTGACATGACTTGTGCGTACGACCTCGAACTCATCGAGAAGGCTCAGGAGATCGCCGTCGAGATGGGGGTAAGGTATCACAAGGGTGTTTATTTCGGAGGCCCTGGCCCTACCTACGAGACTCCGGCGGAAGTGCGGTTCTACAGGATGGCCGGCGCGGATGTGCTGGGCATGTCCACCATCCCTGAAGTCATCGTGGCACGCCACTGCGGCATCAGGGTGTTCGGCATGTCCGTGATCACCAACAAGTGCAATACCGACAACGTCCCCAGGAACTTCAACGACGGCGAGGACGTGGTCCGCGCGGCAGACGCCGCCGCAGACCGCATGTGCGAGCTCTTCACCCGCCTTATCTCCACCCTTTAGTCGAGGTCGGAGACCCAGAGGGAGGCGGAGACGTCGGAGGGAGCAGCCCAGGCGCCTCGGGGCGACAGGCAGACAGACCCGACACGCGGGCCCTCGGGCGAGCATGAGCGCTTGAACTGCTGGGAGAAGAACCTCCAAAGGAATTTGCGGAGCCACCGGTCGACGGTGGCTTCGTCGTATATGCCGACGAAGGCTTCCACCGCAAGGGCGCGGATCTCCCGCGGCCTGCGGGCATGGCGGACCAGGTGATACAGGAAGAAATCGTGGAGTTCATAAGGTCCGACGATATCCTCCGTCTTCTGCTTGATGTTGCCGTGCTCGTCGACGGGTGTAAGTTCGGGACTTATAGGCGTATCCACGATGTCCAGAAGGGTCTGGCGAGCCTCCGGGAAACGGTTCACCGCAGCCCAGCGCACCATCGCCTGCATCAGGGTCTTGGGGACGTCTGCGTTGACGGTATAGTTCGCCATGTGGTCGCCGTTATAGGTGCACCAGCCGAGGGCGATTTCCGAGAGGTCGCCCGTGCCGACCACCAGTCCGTCGGTGTCGTTGGCGATGTCCATAAGGATCTGCGTGCGTTCTCGGGCCTGGGCGTTCTCGAAGGTAACGTTATGGTCATCAGGGTCGTGACCGATGTCCGAGAAATGCTGCGAGACGGCCGCGCCGATGGGAATCTCGCGGGCGTCCACACCGAGAGCGGCCATCAGGTCGGAGGCATTGGAGTGCGTCCGCTTGGATGTTCCGAATCCCGGCATCGTAACGGCGATGATGCCTTTCCTGTCATAACCGAGGCTATCGAAGGTCGCGGCGGTCACCAGCAGCGCCAGCGTCGAGTCGAGACCTCCGGAAATGCCGAGGACCGCGGTCTTGCAGCCCACGTGCTCCAGACGGGTGCGGAGGCCTATGACCTGGATAGACAGGATCTCCTCGCAGCGCGTGGCCAGCACATCAGGATCAGAGGGAACGAAGGGATGGGCGTTGACTGCAGGGGGAACGGGAGCAGCAGCGGGCTCCACGGCCTCCACCGAAGGGTCGATGTCAGCGTAAATGATGCCTCCCTCTGTCCGGAAACGCTCCGCCTCGGCGAGCAGGCGGCCCTTCTGGTAGATCAGCGAAGGGCCGGCATACACGGCGTCTCCCGTGGACTCGCCGTAGCCGGCGGCGCAGTACACGTATGCCGCACCGGTCCGGAACGTCAGCCCGGCCAGGGTCCGCTTGCGGACAGCGTGGCGGGTGACAAGCTCCGGAACAGCCGCCATGTGCAAGACCAGTGACGCACCGGCAGGAAGCTCATCAGGGATCGTTTCGCCAGTGACCACCAGGAAGCGCGGATCCTCTTCGAGGAACTTCCCTCCCCTGAGGACGACCGCGCCTGAGGCATAACCTCCGGCTGTCTGCATGGGAAGGCCTAGGACGATGGTGGCGTCGAGTCCCGCCGTCGCCTTCGCGACCGCAAGCGCGGCATTACGGGCCGCCTCAAGCAGAAGCTCCTGACGGAAAAGGTCTCCGCAGGTCGCCCCGGTGACACCCATTTCAGGGAAAACAATGATGTCGGCACCGGCATTTGCAGCCTCACTTGCCAGACGGATTATCTCTTCGGAATTCTTCCTCGGATCCGCGAGCCACACCCTCGGAGTGACGGCGGCAACTCTTAAAACATCCTTTTTGCTCATAACAATACAAATATATGCGAAATCGCCCAAAATTGTCCGGGCGAGGGGTTCATTTTACGCACATTTTTACTAAATTTGCAGAGTATGTGTAAATTGGACAGGAATGTTTGAAGAGATACAACAGAATTTCGAACGCATCATCGCTCTGTACGAGGGTGAAAGGGAGGCCAACGCCGACCTCCGTTCCAGACTCGCCGCCAGCGAAGCCTCCAATGACACCTACAGGAAGCAGATAACCGAGTTGGAGAGACAGGTAGAGAATCTCAGGCTCGCTGAAGCGTTTCTGACACCGACAGGCAGTTCCGACAGCGCGAAGGAACGGATAGATAAACTCATAAAGGAGATCAATAAGTGTATCTCGTTGCTTGAAAAGTGATTATGGAACAGAGCATTACCATCAAGATAGCCGGCAAGGACTATCCCCTCAAGGCCACTTCTCCCGAGATGGAGCAGCTTATGAGACTGGCTGCAGACTCCATCAACCAGAAGCTTGCCGCCTATGATGCCAAGTTCCCGGACAAGACACTTGTGGACAAGCTCTCCTTCGTGGCCCTGAACGAAACGGTCAGCCGGATGTCGCACCAGAAAAAGCTTTCCTCGGTCAACGAGGAGGCCAAGGCGATGCTCAGCCGCACGAGTGCCTACCTGGACAACATTGATAAAAAGTAGCCGTTAGTCCATCGTGCTGAAAACAACAAGTTCCTCGGAACCGGGTAACTCGAATGGGGGATGGCAGGCCAAGGTGACCTCACGGGATTCCGCGGAAGCGGGACGGTGGACGCCGGAACTGATTCGGAGCTCAAATCTTATTTTTAAGATTTTCTGACACCCGACTAACGGCTTTTTTTTCGATATCCCAAGCCGGTGCATGCTTCCAGGCATGTGCCGGCTTGTATTGCATCCGGCTGTAAAGGACAAATTATTAACCATATAATCTCACATATATGTTGGTATCATGTATTTTGGCCGCCATTCTGGGCGCAGCGCTCGCCCTGGCCATCTCCATATTCATCCGCAGGCAAGGCCTGAAGGGCAAGCGCGAGGAGATCCTCGAACAGGCCCGCCTTGAAGCGGAAAAGATCAAGAACGAAGCCGAGAACATCAAGAAAGACAAGATATTCCAGGCCAAGGAACGCTTCCTCCAGCTCAAGAGCGAGCACGACCAGTACGTGAGCGAGAAGAACAACCAGCTCCGCGACGCCGAGAACCGTCTCAAGCAGAAGGAGAATTCCCTCAACCAGAAAAACGAGGACCTGGCCCGCAAGATCAAGGAGAACGATTCCCTCAAGCAGAGTCTCCAGGCCCGCACTGAAAACGTCGAGAAGAAAGGCGAGGAGTATGACAAGCTCATCTCCCAGGTCAACCGCCAGCTCGAGGCCCTCGCAGGCATGAGCGCCGCCGAGGCCAAGAACGTCCTCATGGAGAACATGAAGGCCGAGGCGCGCACCGAGGCGCAGGCCTACATCAACGATACCATGGACGAGGCCCGTCTCAACGCCGCCAAGGAAGCCAAGCGTATCGTCATCAACACCATACAGCGCACCGCCACTGAGAC
>ONNK01000053.1 GCA_900319185.1 uncultured Bacteroidales bacterium | reverse complement strand
CAGTTGCGTGAGTCTGAGAAATCCATACTCAGCGATCACCGGGACGAACTGAAGGAGATTATGCGGGGGGAGAGCGTCTGGCTCTCCTTCAAGGCGTGGATGTGGGCGATTATTGTTTTCGAGTTCCTGTTAGTCGTAGTTGGAGTCGTGGTATATTTTTGTGCAAGAGCAAAGTTTACATAGGGGTTTCGGTTGTCCCTTCAAATACTGTATGATTAAGCAAATCCTTCTTCTCCTATGCCGGAAAAACGATGCGATGTCATAGAATAATCACGATTTTTAGTAACTTTGTTTCTTTGAGATAATTGCCAAAAATAAATATGACAACGCATTCTGTAGTTTCCTACTTCTGCGGTTGCGGAGGCCTTGATCTGGGCTTCCGCGGAGGCTTTGATTACCACGGCCAGCATTATAAGAAAAACCCTTTTAGATTTCTTGCGGCATACGATGACCCCCTCAATCCGCACCTAATTGACCCCCTTTATCTTTTTCTTTCATCAAAATTTGAAATGCAGGCTGTAGGGATGAAAAACCGCACTAGCCTGCATTCCATTTAGGATTTCTCTTTTAAGACCAGGGGGTCACTTTGCAGCGGACACGGGGGTCACTATGAAAACGGACGAAGGGGGTCACTTTGCAGCGGAATTTCCAGCTGCCCAAGAAGAAAGAAAAAAAGCGCGGGAAGAGTATAGGCGGGAGAGGAGAGAGCGGAAGGAAAAAGAACAATCCCTCTTGGAAGAGGTGAAATCCCTCTAACCTTTTCCCTCTAATCTCTACCAACAGACGTGAATCTCCACGTACATGTTAGAAGGCTCCGAAAAAGCAATTTTGACACACTTTTTGTCACACTAGAAACGAAAAATCCCTCACAGAATGCTCTGTAAGGGATTTTTGCGGAGAGGACGAGATTCGAACTCGTGGTACAGAATTACCCGTACGTCGGTTTAGCAAACCGGTGGTTTCAGCCACTCACCCACCTCTCCAGTTCCACGCGGCGGAGATTCCGGTCGGGACTGCAAATATACGAAGAAAAAGTATTTTTACAAGGTTTTAAGCAATTCCTTCTCGAAGATGTCGCTGGCGACGATGCGGTAATGGGGGTTGTACGCTTTGCTGAAGGCGTCGCTGTGGTGCATTATGAGGTGGCCTTCGCCGATGAGGGAGTCAAGTTCGGCGAGGTCGGCGGCGGCATCAGGGATGTCCGGGAACCGGCTCCTGATGACGGCAGGGACCTTGTTCCATTTCTTTATCCAGGCCTTTTCGGAGAGGGTGCGGCCTTCGTTGGCGCTGCGGACGAAGGAGTTGAGGAGGGTATCCTCGTCGACGAGGCCGTCAAGCACGACCGAGAGGTCCACGCGGACGTAGTTGTGCTTGTCCCCGACGGGGACGTAGCGGAGCTGCGGCTTGGCGTAGCGCGCGCTGTCGAGGTCCTCGCGGTACTCCTGCAGTTCGGAGAGAAGGTATGCCATGGCCGATTCGGGGTTGGGGATGAGGTGTCCGGGGCCGAGGTTGTCCTGGCAGAAGTCCTTGTAGATGTCGGTGACGCGCGACTCGGGGTACTGGCGGAGCTGGGCGTCGATGGCGTCCCTGATGGCGCTCCGCTGGCACGAGGCGAGGAGGAGGATGGAGAGCGCGGCCGCGATCCGCGCGATGGTGACTCTGGGCATAGGGGCAGACTTTGTTCGTTTCGGCGAATATACGCACAAAATCAGCGAATTCGTGCGCCTCGGCTGGAAAACAGGCTTGCTCGCGCACAAAAATGGCGAAAACGTGCGCGAAGACGGGAAAAAGGGCGTGTTGGCGCACGAAATTGGCGAAAACGTGCGCGAAAGGGCCAATTTGAGGGCAAAAGCGCACGAAATTGGCGAAAACGTGCGCGGAAGGGGAGGGGGCTGAACCGTTGGGAGCGGTAAGGGGGCATTTCATCCGGCAAATCGGGGAGTTCGTCCGGAAAGGCGGCGCCATTGAAACCTTTTAATCGACAATCTTGCTATATTTGCCCAACAAGGTGGGCGCGACCGCTTCGGACGAAGCAGGTGACCGCTCCGGAAACTAACCGCATTCTGTTATGAAAGCAAGATTCACTATCGAATACCGCACCCAATGGGGTGAGAACCTGTATCTGGTCTGCCAGGGCAGGAAATACCCCATGGAGTACTGCGAGGGTGGCATCTGGACTGTCGGGATAGACAAGTTCACGGGTGCCATGCTGTTGGACTATACGTATGAGGTGGTCCGCGACGGGATCGTCGTGCGGCAGGAGTGGCGGCATCACAGCCGCAAGGCCGCGCGGGGCGAGACGTCGTTCCGCGACGCGTGGAACGACATCCCCGCGGGTGGCAACGGCTTCCTGCGGGAGCACTCGACCGCGATCTTCGACCGCGCGGGGTTCCGGGGAGCGGGTACCGCGATCCCGGTGTTCGCGTTGCGGAGCAACGACGGTTTCGGCGTGGGCGAGTTCTGCGACCTGAAGCAGATGGCGGACTGGGCTGCGATGACGGGCCAGACCGTGCTGCAGCTGCTGCCGATCAACGATACGACGATGACGCACGAGTGGATGGATTCGTATCCGTACAACGCCAATTCGACCTTCGCGCTGCATCCGCAGTTCATCAACCTGCCGGCGGCGGGGGTGAAGGTGACGGCCGCGTACAAGAAGCAGCGGGCGGAGCTGAACGCCTTGCAGAAGATTGATTACGTGAAGGTTAACGCTGCAAAGACCAAGCTCCTGAAGGCCGTGTTCGCAGGGCCTGAAGGGGAGAAGGTGCTCGCGAGCGAGAACTACCGTGACTTCTTCGCGGCCAATGCCCACTGGCTGCTGCCGTATGCCGTTTTCTGCGCGCTGCGCGACGAGAACGGCACGCCGGACTTCTCCAAGTGGGGCCCTTACGCCAAATACTCTCTGAAGAAGGCGAAGGAGTACTATGCCGCTCATAAGGCTGAGGTGGACTACCACTGTTTCGTGCAGTACCATCTGGACAAGCAGCTCAAGGAAGTCTGCGCCTATGCGCATGGAAAGGGCGTGGTGTTCAAGGGAGACCTTCCCATCGGTATCAGCCGTACGAGCGTGGACGCATGGTGCCATCCCGACCTGTTCAACATGGATTCGCAGTGCGGTGCACCGCCGGATGCGTTTGCCGTGGACGGGCAGAACTGGGGATTCCCGACCTACAACTGGGACAAGATGGCGGAGGACAATTACGCCTGGTGGAAGAGCCGCCTGGGCAAGATGGCGGAGTATTTCGACGCGTTCCGCATCGACCACATCCTCGGATTTTTCCGCATCTGGGAGATTCCTGTGCCGGAGAAGAGCGGCCTGATGGGGCATTTCAGCCCGGCCATGCCGTATACGGCGCAGGAGATCACTGACAGGGGATTACAGACGGACGGGCTGTTCCTCGAGGATCCGCACCACAAGGGCCTCTGGCATCCGCGCATCAACGCCCGCGACACGGAGGCGTTCAAGAAGCTGAACGATTGGCAGAAATGGTCGTTCAACGAGCTGTATGACGACTTCTTCTACCGCCGTCACAACGAGTTCTGGAAGCATCAGGCGATGCGCAAGCTGCCCGAACTGCTGGGCTCGACGGGCATGCTTGCCTGCGGCGAGGATCTGGGCATGATCCCGGCATGCGTGCCGGAGGTCATGGATGCCCAGAAGATCCTCTCGCTGGAGATCCAGCGCATGCCGAAGGATCCGGCGCAGACTTTCGCCATTCCTTCGCAATATCCTTACATGAGCGTCTGTACGACTTCCACCCATGACATGAGCCCCTTGCGGGCATGGTGGGAGGAGGAAGACCGCGGCCTGATCCAGCGCTACTACAATGAGGTGCTGGGCAGGGGCGGCGAGGCCCCGGCAGAGTGCACTCCGGAGATCTGCGAGCAGATCATCGCGCAGCACCTGGCCTCGCCGGCCATGTTCACCATCCTGCCGCTGCAGGACTGGCTCGGCATGTCGGCTGAGCTCCGCTACGCCGAGCCCGCCGAGGAACGCATCAACGTCCCGGCAATCTGCCCTTATTACTGGCGCTACCGCATGCACCTGACGCTGGAGAACCTCCTGTCGCAGAAGGACTTCAACGACAAGGTCAAGGGCATGGTCAAGGAAAGCGGAAGGTAGGCTACTCCAGCCAGGCGAGGAAATCGTCGACGCGGGCCCGGGCCACCGTCATTTCGAACGGTGGTCCGGGCTCGGCTTCTATCCGCAGCCGCCCGCCGAACTGGCGGGTGACGCTGCGGATGGCCCCGAGGGCCACGATGCAGCCGCGCGAGATGCGGAAGAACTTCTTGGGATCCAGCTCTTCCGCGAGCGCGTCCATAGACGAGTCGATGATGTAGTGCGAGCCGTCGTTGGAAGCGAGATAATTGTATTTGTCCTTGGAGTAGAAATAAGCTATGTCAGAGACGTTTATCGGGATGATGCGTTCGCCGACGCTGACCACGAAACGCTCCTTGTAGGCAGGAGTTTCGGGCCGCCCGATGGCGCGCAGCAGCGCTTCGACATCCGTCGCTCCGCTCCTCTGCCTGCAACGCTCCACGGCGCGCCGCAGCGCGGCCGGCTCAATCGGCTTGAGCAGATAGTCTACGCTTCCGGCCTCGAAGGCCTTGACGGCGTAGCTGTCGTAGGCGGTGGTCATGATGACCTTGGCCGTGACCTTCTCCTGGCGGAAGATCTCGAAGCAGTCGCCGTCCGAGAGCTCGACGTCCATGAAGATGATGTCTGCGGTGCAGGACGGGTCGCGGAGCCAGCGGAGCGTCTCCGCGACGGAGGAGGCGGCCCCGACTACTTCGATGTCGGGGAACATGGAGGAGATGGTCCTGGCGAGGTTGTCCCTTGCCATTTTCTCGTCTTCTACGATCAGCGCCTTCATATGGTTCTAAATCAGGGGGATTACTACTGTGTATTCGTTTTCGCCCATCCGGACGACGGGCGTCTTGCCGGCGACATCCTGGTACTGCTCGCGCAGGTACTTCAGGCCGAGGCCGGTGGAAGGCCCGGAAGAGATCTTGGGGTTGAGGGTGTTGGACACTACGACGCAGTCGTCCTCACACCTTACCATGATCTGCAAGGGCTTGTCTGCGCTTACGGCATTGTGCTTGGTAGCGTTCTCTATCAGGAGCTGCACGGAGCAGGGGACAACGCGTCTGTTGAGCCTGTCCGCCGGGATATCTATCTGGATGTCAAGCCCTTCCGGGAAGCGGACCTTAAGCAGGTCCACATACTGGTCCACGAAGTCCATCTCGTCGCGGAGCTTGACCAGCCTCTCCTCCTCGTTGCGCAGCAGGTAACGGTATATGGCCGCCAGCTTGTGGATGTAGGTGGAGGCCTGGTCGGTCTTCTGCTCGCAGACCAGGCAGTCCAGGATGTTGAGGCTGTTGAAGAGGAAGTGGGGGTTCACCTGCTGGCTGAGGTTCATGTAGCGGTACTGCGCCAGGCGCGCTTTCTCCCTGTCCTCGAGTGCCCGCGCATTGATGCGCATGGCGTTCTCGGCCAGGAATATCAGTGCGCCGAGGCTGAACACGTAGTCCACGATGATGCTCGCCACGATATTCTCCCTGTCGATGCCGCCGGACAGGATCAGGAGGATGGTCAGGCGGACTGCGATGACCACCACGAAGGCCAGCAGCAGCCAGCGCAGGCCGCTGCTGTCAGTGACCTGGAACTTGCCTTCACGCGACAGACGCCCTGCAATCATGTAGATACCCCAGCCGACGATCTCGGTCGTGATGAACGTCGAGATGGGGTTGACGATTAGCGGGTCGGAGACGATCAGGCCAAGCAGAGATGATATGCCCTTGGCGATGCCGAAGCCGATGATGTTGACGAGTATGAGGCTGATAGCCATGAACTTGGCGCTCATGCCGCGCCTGAGGCATATGATCACGACGAGGAGCATCGTGAGCAGCGTCAGGACTATCTCGTCGGTCAGGCCGAGGGCGCGGCATCCGAACGCCAGTCCTGCGTGCAGGAGGGCGAACAGATGGATGATGAGCGCGTCCCGTGACTTCGACAGCATACGGATAGGGGAATTAGGGAGTGTTTTTACAAATATAGGAAATTTCGTCGTTCAAATCCAGCGGTCTGTCGTGAAAAACCCTCCGTTCGTCGGATACCATATATTACGCGTGCGAAAAAAAACATATTTTTGCCTCATAATGACACTAAAACGTTTAAGATGAACAAACGTAACCTCACTTTCTGGCAGATGTGGAATCTCAGCTTCGGATTTTTCGGAGTTCAGATCGCCTATGCGCTTCAGAGCGCCAACATCAGCCGAATCTTCGCGACGCTTGGAGCGGATCCGCACCAGCTAAGCTTCTTCTGGATACTCCCTCCGCTCATGGGCATGATCGTTCAGCCCCTCATCGGCAAGTGGTCCGACAGGACCTGGTGCCGCATGGGCCGCCGCAAGCCGTATCTGCTCGTCGGAGCCATCGTCGCCGTGCTGGTGATGCTCTTCCTGCCCAATGCAGGAAGCCTGAGCTTCAGCTCGCGACTGCTTCTGGGCCTCAACGGAGCCATGTGGTTCGGCCTGTTCTCCCTGATATTCCTCGACACTTCCATCAACGTCGCCATGCAGCCGTTCAAGATGATGGTCGGCGACATGGTCAACGAGGAGCAGAAGGGCAAGGCCTACTCCATACAGTCGTTCCTTTGCAACGCCGGCTCGTTCGTGGGCTACCTCTTCCCGATCTTCTTCACCTGGATCGGCATCGCCAACACCGCTCCCGAGGGAGTGGTGCCCGACTCCGTCAAGTGGAGCTTCTACATCGGAGCGCTCATCCTCATCCTCTGCGTCCTCTACACCTTCGCCAAGGTCAAGGAGATGAACCCGCAGGAGTATGCCGAGTTCCACGGCATCGACCCGCAGAAGCAGGCGGAGCAGAAGCATGAGGGCATCATCAGCCTCCTGGCCCATGCGCCGAAGGCTTTCTGGACCGTCGGCCTGGTGCAGTTCTTCTGCTGGTCGGCTTTCCTGTACATGTGGACCTACACCAATGGTTCCATCGCCTCCACCGTCTGGGGCACTACCGACGCCGCTTCGGCGGGATATCAGGCCGCAGGAAACTGGGTGGGCGTGCTTTTCGCCGTCCAGGCGGTCGGCTCGATGCTCTGGGCCCTGCTCATTCCCAAGTTCCGTTCGCACCGTTCGGCTTACATCGTAAGCCTGGTGCTCGGAGCCATCGGATTCATATCCGTATTCTTCGTTCATGATCAGTATGCGCTGTTCGTGTCGTTCCTGCTCATAGGCGCGGCATGGGCCGCCATGCTGGCGCTGCCGTTCACGATACTCACCAACTCCCTGACGGGAGAGCACATGGGCGAGTATCTCGGACTGTTCAACTGCACGATCTGCCTGCCGCAGATCATCGCGGCCGCCATCGGCGGCGTGGTGCTCCGCCTCGTCGGCGGCGCGCAGGTGAGCATGATGGTGGTCGCGGGCGTCCTGCTGCTCTGCGGAGCACTCGCCGTCCTGGCCGTCAAGGAAAAGAAAAACTAATCTATATCAATCACACAAACGCTTTATGAATAGAATCGTAACAAAGCTCGTGGGCATCATGCTGCTAAGCCTGATGACCACTTCTGTGTTCGCCCAGGGCGGATATCAGGTGAAGGGTGTTGTTACCGACGCCATGGGCCCCGTCATCGGTGCGACAGTCATCGAGCAGGGTACCAACAACGGCACCGTGACGGGCATCGACGGCGACTTCACACTGAACGTCGCGAGCGCCGATGCGATCGTCGAGGTCAGCTGCATCGGTTACACGACCCTTACCTTCAAGGCATCCGAGGTGCCTGCCACCATCACCCTCGAGGAGGACAGCGAGTTCCTCGACGAGGTCGTGGTCATCGGCTACGGTACCGTCAAGAAGAGCGACCTCACCGGCTCGGTTTCAACCGTCAAGGCCGATGAGATCAACAAGGGTGTCATCACGACTCCCGCCGACCTGCTTCGCGGCAAGTCCGCCGGTGTCGTGGTCACTGCGGGTTCCGGTATGCCGGGTTCCGGTGCTACCATCCGTATCCGCGGTGGCGCTTCCCTGAACGCTTCCAATGATCCTCTCATCGTTATCGACGGCCTCCCTGTTTCCAACGATGGTATTTCCGGTATGGCTGACCCTCTGTCCTCCATCAATCCTGAGGACATTGAAAGCTTCACCGTGCTCAAGGATGCTTCGGCTACCGCCATCTACGGATCCCGCGCTTCGAACGGAGTTATCGTGATCACGACCAAGAAGGGTACTTCATCTTCCAGCAAGCTGCCCAAGGTCGCGGCTGATTTCACTACTTCAGTCAATACGATTGCCAAGTATCACGATGTGCTGACCGGCGACCAGATGCGTTCGCTCATCGGAGACCGCGTGGCCATGGGACTCATGGACCGTGCCGCCCTCGAGGCTCTCGGCAGTGAGAACACTGACTGGCAGAGCCTTATCTGGCAGAACGCTCAGACCTATGACGGTAATATCAGCATCAACGGAAAGCTCGGTTCGTTCCTTCCTTACCGCGTGTCCGGAGGCTATACTTCCGAGTCCGGTACCCTCAAGGGTTCCAAGATGAACCGCGCTACGGCTTCCTTGAACCTGGCTCCGACTTTCCTGGACAATCACCTTACTGTCAACCTTAACGGAAAGGGAACATACACTTACAACCAGTACGCCAACCAGGGCGCTATCGGTGCGGCCATCCACTACGATCCCACCCAGCCCGTCTATGACAGCAGCGCCAACGGCCTCAACGGATACAAGATTTGGAGGCAGTCCGGCGGCAATGTCAATACGATGGCTACAATGAACCCTGTTGCCCAACTCAATGACGTTGACGACTACGCCAATGCGTACCGTTTCATCGGAAATGCACAGTTTGACTACAAGGTACACGGATTTGAGGCCCTTCGCTTCAACCTCAACCTTGGTATCGACTGGGCCAAGTCCGAGGGTGTCAATGAAGTCGCAATGGGTTCTGAGTCTTCATACCACAATACAACTCAGTCGGGCAGTGGATCGCACAAGGACTATACCTACGGCCGTCAGAACACCACCCTGGAGTTCTATGGCGATTTCAACAAGACCTTCGCAGAGAAGCACAACGTTGATTTGATGGCTGGATATTCCTGGCAGAGGTTCTTTAATGAAAGTACTTCCATCGCCACGAAGATCAGCAACGGTGAACTGCTCGAGGACAAGCCCTCCAAGGGAGAACTTTTCCTCATCTCGTTCTTCGGACGCGCCAATTACGGCTTTGCTGACAAGTACCTCCTGACTGCTACGGTCCGTGCTGACGGTACTTCCCGTTTCCGCAACCATAAGTGGGGTATATTCCCGTCCGTGGCTTTTGGATGGAATATCCTCAAGGAAGACTTCATGGCTTCTGCCGACAAGCTTTCCACACTTAAGCTGCGCCTCTCCTGGGGTCAGACTGGACAGCAGGACGTCAGTGACTATTATGCCACTTTCGCTACCTTCTTCACAAATCAGCTTGGTTCCTATTATCAGTTCGGCAACCAGCAGATCGTCCCTATTACCGCTCTCGGATACAATGCCGACCTTAAGTGGGAGACAACGACTACTTACAACGCCGGTTTCGATTTCGGTATGTGGAACGACAGACTGCGCGCCAGCGTTGATTTCTACAAGAGGGACACCAAGGACCTTCTCTCCAACATCCAGGTCGCTGCACTTTCCAACCTGATCAACTATCTTGACAGCAACATCGCTTCCCTGACCAACCAGGGTTTCGAGATTGACCTCAACGGTGTGCTCATCGAGACCAAGGATATGAGCTGGACAGCAGGTGTGAACATGGCATATAACCACAATGAGATTACGCGACTGAACACTTCTGCTGAGGATCATACAGGCGTACGCACCGGCGGCATCGCAGGTGGTACCGACAACTGGGTCCAGATGCATCAGGTCGGCTATCCTGCCAACGCATTCTATGTTTACCAGCAGGCGTACGACAAGAACGGCGCTCCTATCTACGGTATTTATGTTGACCAGAATGAGGACGGCGTCATCAATGAGTCCGACCGCCACTTCTATCACAAGCCGGCTGCTGACTATACTTTCGGTTTCAATACCAACTTCTCCTGGAGGAACTGGAATGCTGCGCTTTCCGCGCATGCCAGCCTTGGCAATTGGGTGTACAACAATGTAGCCTCTGATGATGAAATGTTCAAGGATCTTTGGGTCAACAGTTTCGTGAGCAACAGACTGGTCTCTGCCCTTGATTCGCGTTTCGAGGATGCAATGTACATTTCTGACTATTACATCCGTAATGCCTCTTTCCTCAAGCTGGACAATTTCACGCTCGGCTATACTATCCCCAAGCTGTTCAACGTCGCTCCTGAGCGCCCGGCATCCCTCAATATCTTCGGTACCGTGCAGAATATCTGCACCCTTACGAAATATGATGGCATGGATCCGGAAGTCTATGGAGGTATCGACGGCGCAGTATATCCGCGTCCGAGAACTTATGTTGTCGGCCTTAAGTTCAATTTCTAATATCAAGGAGACAAGAATATGAAAACAACGAAATATATTTTCAGTGCGCTTGCAGCATCTGCAATCCTGTCTCTTACTTCCTGTGTACAGGATCTGGATGTCACGCCTATCGATCCCAACAAGAATACTGCTGAGATGGCCCTGACCAGCGAGGCTGATTATCAGGCTTTCCTCGCGGGCATCTATACCGGTTACGCCACTTCGGGTTACAAAGGACCTAACGACGATCCTTCCATCAAGGGTCTGGACGGCGGTATGAGCCAGTATATCCGCGGCCTCTTCCACCTTTGCGAACTTTCCACGGACGTCTATGTTTGCGGATGGAACGACGAGGGAGTTCCCGATGTGTGCCAGATGAACTGGGATGCTTCCACGGGCCTTATCTACTCGATTTATTCCCGTATCTTCTTCCAGATTTCACAGTGTAACGAGCTGATCCGTCAGGCTCAGAACACGACAGTGTCCCTGACCAAGAAGGATCAGTACATCGCCGAGGCAAGGGCCATGCGCGCCATGAGCTATTATCACGCCATTGACAATTTCGGCAATGTTCCTTTTGCTGATGAAACCTCTATCGTCGGCCAGATTCCTGAGCAGATCAGCAGGGCTGACCTCTATTCCTGGCTTGAGACGGAGATGCGTGACCTCATCGACAACAGCGCTCTCCCGGAGGCTGGAAAGGCTGAGTACGGCCGCATCGACAAGGGTGCCGTCAAGTTCCTCCTTGCCAAGCTTTATCTCAACGCAGGGGTTTACACCGGTACGCCCCAGTGGCAGAAATGCGCAGATGTCCTCAAGGACCTCATGGATGACGGATATTCCCTTCATACTGTGTCCAGGGGAAGTGTTTACTCCCCGTATCAGGAGCTCTTCCTTGCCGACAACGATAAGTGCACGGATGAGATCATCTTCGCCGTCGAGCAGGATGGAAACGACACCCAGTCTTATGGTGCTACCAATTACCTCGTCTTCGCCTTTACCGGAGGCTCGATGAATGTCGACGATCTGGGTATTACTTCCGGATGGGAAGGCTGCCGCATGACCGAGCAGTTCTACAACAAGTTCGACACCAACAAGGACCAGCGTGCCATTTTCTGGACTGATGGTCAGAGTGTCAGCGTGAATGCTATGGGTGACTTTACCAATGGAATCGCTTTCCAGAAGTACAAGAATGTCCAGAGCGACGGAACTATCCCGAACAGGGAGTGGAATGAAAAGGACGGAAAGTGGATCAACCCCGGATTTGTCAATACCGACTTCCCTATGATGCGTTATGCCGACGTGCTGCTCATGGCAGCCGAATGCGCGGCGCGCGGAGCTTCTATTGATGGCCTGTCCGCTTTCAATGAGGTCAGGGCCCGTGCAGGCATGCCTGCCGCCAATTCCTTGAATCTTGATGAGATTCTGGATGAGCGTGCCCGTGAGCTTTATCTTGAACTGTGGCGCCGTCAGGACCTTGTCCGTTATGACAAGTATACCTCCGGCGACTATGTGTGGGACTGGAAAGGCGGCGTCCGTGACGGTCAGGGAGTTGAAAGCTACAAGAACCTCTTCCCGCTTCCTACTTCCGACCTGATGGTCAACCCCAATCTCG
>ONNK01000055.1 GCA_900319185.1 uncultured Bacteroidales bacterium | reverse complement strand
CTGAAGAAATATGAAATATCATTGATTCCACTAATCACGCCGGGCACGGCGCAGGTTTCTCAAGCTTAACAAACGCCGCCGGAAATCCGCCAAAAAGATCCGTAAGGAACTGTCCTATGATTTTGTCTGCACATATGACGAATCCGGTTCCATCGGCAAACGCTACAGAAGACAGGATGAGATCGGTACACCGTACTGCATTACAGTCGATGACCAGACACTGGAAGACGGAACGGTCATTCCGGCTGCTCTTTACTACGGATCGGATATTCTGATTGGCATTGATCCGGTCAAAGAGGACGGCACCACCGGATACATCCTCCAGTCGGGATTCACCGAAGGCGTGGGCGCCGAGGTCAAGGCCGCCGTGCAGCGCCTCAAGACCCAGGGCATGCAGAAGCTTGTCCTGGACCTCCGCAGCAATGGCGGCGGCCTGCTCCAGGAGGCCGTCAATATCGTTTCGCTGTTTGTCCCGAAAGGTACGGTCGTCGTGACCGCCAAGGGCAAGGACGAGTCTTCCGCCATCGAATACAAGACCACGACCGACCCCGTCGACACCGAGCTCCCGATCGTCGTGCTGGTCAATTCCACCACGGCATCCTCCTCGGAGATCGTGGCCGGCGCGCTGCAGGACTTCGACCGCGCCACCATCATGGGATCCCGCACATACGGCAAGGGCCTGGTGCAGTCCATCCGTCCGCTCCCCTACAACGGCAAACTCAAGGTCACTACAGCCAAGTACTACACTCCGTCCGGCCGCTGCGTGCAGGCGATAGACTACTCGCGCCGCAACGAGGACGGGTCCGTAGGGCACATCCCGGACTCGCTTACGCGCGAGTTCAAGACCGCGCACGGCCGGACCGTGCGGGATGGCGGCGGCATCACCCCTGACGTCACCCTCAAGAATCAGGAGTACAGCCGCCTGACCTACTCGGTCGTGATGGGTGGCATCGTGGAGCAATATGCTTTGGAGTATGTCCGCAAGCATCCCAGCATAGCGCCGCTTGACGATTTCCATTTCACGGACACCGATTACAAGGACTTCGTGGAGTTCGCCAAGGGCAAGGAGTTCGACTACCGCTCCAGCGCCAAGACCTATTTCGACCAGGTCAAGCGCGAACTAGAGAGCGACGGTCTCGCTGACAGCATGAAGGAACAGATCGATGCACTTGACAAGGCCATAGACATGGACAAGGAGACCTTCCTCAACCTCAAGAAGGACGAGATCATACCGTTCATCGAGGAGGAGATCGCCGTACGCTACTATTTCCAGGAAGCCGGCATCAAGGTGCGCCTGCGCACCGACGAGCAACTGAAGGAAGCTCTCGGGAAACCTTTGATCCAGATATAGGCGCCCCGTTATGGAAAGACTGAGTTACAGGTTCTGGCTGGCGGTAGCCGTCCTTCTGGCCATTCCCCTGTTCTTCAAGCTGTTGCGCAGCCAGGAACACGCCCCCGCTCCCGAGATGGACAGCAGCGGATTCGTCAACCTGACGGACGTAGTGCCCGACGTCATCATCGAAGCGAGATATTTCGCCACCTACAATTTCGTAGGAGCGAGGGTGGACGGATACCTGGAGCCCGTCGTGCTCTATACCCGCGAAGCCGCCGAAGCCCTCAAGGCCGTCAGCGACGACGTCGTCAAGCAGGGCTACAGGCTCAAGGTCTATGACGCCTACCGGCCTCAATGCGCGGTCGACCATTTCGTCCGCTGGGGAAAGGATCTGGTGGATACGCTGATGAAGCCGTATTTCTATCCTGACCTGGACAAGGCTTTCCTGTTCGAAAGAGGATATATTGCCGAGAAATCGGGCCATACGCGCGGCTCAGCCATCGATCTTACGCTTTTCGACATGGCCACCGGCAAAGAGCTTGACATGGGTGGTGTGCATGACTGGTTCGGCATAGAGAGCCATCCCGACTACGGCGGCAATCCCGAGACGGGAGAGTACACCGGCGGTGTGGACATCACCGAAGAGCAGTTCTGCAACAGGATGATCCTGCGCAGGGCCATGCTGCGCCACGGCTTCAAGCCATACGACTGCGAATGGTGGCACTTCTCACTCGAAAACGAGCCGTACCCCGACACTTACTTCAATTTCCCCGTAAAGACCCTGGAACGCTAAGACCTGTCGACCCAGAGATAAAGCTTGTCGCCGCGGCGGAGACGTTCTCCGCCTGGAACGGCGACTGAGCAGGCTACGCCCTTGGCGACCTCCTGCACCGGCTGAAAATCCACCCGGATGTCTTCCGCAGTGAACTCCACCACTCCCGTGCTCGGGCCTATCACGATGACGCTGTCACCAACGCGCAGCGGCGACGACTCCACCTGGATCTCAGCCACGCCGATGCGTGCGAACCAGTTGGTGACCTTGCCGCAATAGACTTTGTTCTTCTTGGCCTGGCTGCCGTAAATGGCGCTCCATTGGCCCATATACGCTCCCTGATAATACCCATCCCAGAAACCGCGGTTGAACACGTCGGCGAGCTGCTCCTTTAGGGAGGCTGCGAGTTCCGGCGTGTAGGTGCCGTCGCAGACGGCATCGGCGGCACGCCGGTAGCAGGCCGCGCAGCGCTTCACATATTCAGCGCTGCGCGCACGCCCCTCTATCTTGAAGACCTTCACTCCGGCTTCGACGATCTTGTCCATGAAGTCGATGGTGCAGAGGTCCTTGGGGGACATCAGGTATTTGTTGTCCACCACCAGGTCGAATCCTGTCTCCTCGTCGGTGAGATGGTAGCCGCGCCTGCATACTTGCAGGCAGGCGCCGCGGTTGGCGGAAGTGCCATACTCGGCCAAGGAGAGGTAGCATTTGCCGCTGACGGCCATGCAGAGCGCGCCGTGCGCGAACATCTCGATGCGGACTAGCTGCCCGGACGGGCCGGTAATGCGCTCCCGCACAATGAAGTCGTGGATCTCGCGCACCTGGTCGAGGCGCAGTTCGCGCGCCAGCACGACCACGTCGGCGAACTGCGCGTAGAAGCGCAGCGCCTCGACGTTGGATATGCTCAGCTGCGTGGAGATATGCACCTCCAGGCCGATCTGCCGCGCATAGAGGATCGCGGCCATGTCCGAGGCGATGACGGCGTCTATGCCGGCCTGCTTCGCCAGGTCCAGCACCCGCCTGGCCTCGTCCATCTCCTCGTCATAAAGCGTGATGTTCAGGGTCATGTAGCCCTTGATGCCGTTTTCACGGCAAATGCGCATGATCTCAGGCAAATCCTCCGCCTTGAAATTGTTCGCGGAATGCGAGCGCATGTTCAGGTGGCCGATACCGAAATAGACCGAATCGGCACCGCCCTGGACCGCAGCCGCAAGACACTCGAAATTGCCCGCAGGGGCCATGATCTCCAGTTCCTTCCTGTCCATGGGGGATTATTTGGCGCGTGAGACCAGAGAGTCCGCGAAGCGGCGGAGCATCTCCATGCGGATGCTGCTGACATTGACTTTCAAGGCCGCGTCCATGGCCAGGGTAGTGAGGCGCGCAACCTCTTCCCTGGCATCGGCGTCCACGCCAAGACGGTTGTAGATATCCTTTACAGCCAATATCTTGGCTGCACGTTGCGCTTCGGTGTCAACCGGCATGGCCATGGCCTCGAATATCTCCTCCTTGTCCTCTGCCTTTTCGAGTGCCCTGGTGATAAGCCAGCTCTTCTTGTCGTTGACGATATCGCCGCCGATGGGCTTGCCGAAGACCTTCTCGTCACCATAGGCGTCGAGATAGTCATCAGCCACCTGGAATGCCAGGCCAAGCCTGTAACCGTAGTCATACAGGAAATCGGCGTCCACTTCCGAGGCTCCGCCTATCAAGGCACCGATCTTGGCCGAACAGGCCAGGAGCACGGCGGTCTTGAGGCCGATCATCTTCATGTATTCCTCCATGGGGACCTGCGGGAACTTCTCGAAGTCCATGTCCATCTGCTGGCCCTCGCAGACCTCCGTCGCGGTCTTGGTGAAGAGGTCCAGGACCTTTCCCCTGACCCTCTCCGGAGTCATCGCGATGCGCCTGTAGCTGTCGATGTTCATCACATCTCCGGATAGGATGGCGGTATCCTCGTTCCACTTCTTCCATACCGTCGGCATGCCCCTGCGCAGGGGTGAACGGTCCATGATGTCATCATGGATGAGCGTGAACGAATGGAACACCTCCAGCGCCAGTGCCGGTTCGATGATCTCGTTGTAGAGATCGTCCTTGAAGATCGAATAGGTGAGGATGCAGAGCTTGGGGCGGATACGCTTGCCGCCTATGGAAATCATATAGCGCAGGGGGTCGTAGAGGCCCGCAGGAGCGGACGGGAACTCGATCTCCTCGAAGATCTCCTTCACCGTCCGGTTTATGTATGCTTCGGAAATCATTAAATCTGAGATTAGTCTATGCAAAGATAGACATTTTTCCGGTATAATGCGGAGATTGGACATTTCGCGGAAAGTACGTATTTTTGCGGAGATGAAAGGAGAAGCGACAGTTGTCAAGAATGCCGGCAGCCACTATCTGCTGAGCTGCCTGCCGGAGTGGGACCTGTTCCCGGCAGTGCTGCGCGGCCGCATCCGGCTCAAGGGGAGCTCCGCCACCAATCCGGTGGCGGTCGGCGACCGCGTGAGCTGGGAATGGGCCGGGGGCGCTGAGGCGGGCGCTGCCTTCGCAGAAGGCGCCCGGCCCACGCCGGAGCACCCGGCCACCATCACGCAGGTGCATGAGCGGCGCAACTACGTCATACGCCGCTCCACCAACCTCTCGCGCCAGGCGCATGTCATCGCCGCAAACGTAGACGAGGCCTTCATCATCGTATCGCTGTATTTCCCCGAGATCAAACTGCCGTTCCTGGACCGCATACTCGTCACCTGCGAGGTGTACAACGTGCCTGTCACCATCGTCCTGAACAAAGTCGACCTGTACAGGGATTTTGCGGCGGAGCAGATAGAGGATTTCAAGAGAATCTACGAAGTGGCGGGCTACCGCGTCATCGAGACCTCTGCCCGTACGGGCGAGGGCGTCAACGCGCTCCGCGCCGCCATCGGACAGCGCGTCTGCCTGCTTTCCGGAGAGTCCGGAGTCGGCAAATCCTCCCTCATCAAGGCCCTGGATCCGTCATTGGATCCAAAAGTCGGGAAAATCTCCACGGCTCACCTGCAGGGCAAGCACACTACTTCCCTATACGAAATGTACCGGACAGTGGACGGAGCCTGCATCATCGACTCTCCCGGCCTGCGCGGCTTCGGACTGGTAGACCTGAAAAAAGAAGAGATCGCGCTCTATTTCCCCGAGATGCTCGAAGCCTCACGCCAGTGCCGCTTTACACCCTGTACACACACGCATGAGCCCGGCTGTGCCGTCAAGGCAGCCGTGGACGAGGGCCGTATCAGCGCCGAGCGCTACAACTCCTATCTCGGCATGCTCGAGGAGGACACGAAATTCCGTTAGTCCACCTCATGAACGCGCTTAACAAGGAGATCCTCCGTCTCGCCATCCCCAGCATCCTCGCCAATATCACCGTCCCCATCGTGGGAATGGTGGACATTGCCGTGGCGGGACACCTGCACGGCAGTGAATTGTTTACTGCTGCAGCATTCATCGGAGGCATATCCATAGGCTCCATGCTCTTCGACCTGCTATACTGGAACTTCGCGTTCCTGAGAGTGGGGACGGGCGGGTTGACGGCCCAGGCCTTCGGCCGGGGCGACCGGCGCGAGTGCGCCCGCATCCTGATGCGGGCCGTGCTGCTCGCGCTCGGCTGCGCCGCCCTCATCCTGTTGATACAGTGGCCTTTTACGAAGCTTGCCTTCCTCCTCGTAGACAGCTCTTCAGAGGTTAGGGGACTGGCGCTCAAGTACTTCTTCATACGTGTCTGGGCAGCTCCTGCCACGCTCGGCCTGATGGCCTTCAGGGGATGGTTCATAGGGATGCAGGACTCGTTCAGCTCCATGATGACCGACCTCGTCGTAAACGGTGTCAACATAGCGGCCAGCATAGTGTTGACCCTCGGCATAGGCAGATGGAGCGGCCTAGGCTTCCCGGGTATCGCCCTTGGCACTGTCGTCGCCCAGTATTCCGGTCTGCTTTACGCCATGATGAAGACGACTTTCCGATATGGAGACGTTTTCGAAGGCTTTTCCCGCGAGGACCTGCGGAAGTCGTTCGCCGGTTCCGAGATCCGAGGCTTCATGTCGATGAACAACGACATCTTCATCCGTTCGCTCTGCTTTACCGCCATATATATCAGCATACCGGCAATCGCCGCCCATTACGGGGACTTGATGCTGGCAGCCAATACCATCCTGATGAAGCTGCTGATGATATTCTCTTTCTTCACGGATGGATTCGCCTATGCGGGCGAGGCCTTGACGGGCCGTTTCATCGGTGAAAGGAATCTCGGAATGACCAGGAAATCAGTGAAGTACGTCTTCTCCTGGAGCATGAGCATAGTGCTGGGATTCATGGCGGTATACTGGTTCGGCGGCATGCCGATGGTCAGGCTCATGACCTCTGACCAGGCAGTGATGGACGCCTGCCGGAAGTTCATCCCATGGCTGGTGCTGATGCCTCTGACCGGCTGCGCAGCCTTCACCTGGGACGGTATCTACCTCGGCGCCACGGCATCAAAGGGCATCCGTGATGCCATGATCTGGGCGGCCGCGGCCTTCCTGGGCTGCTGGTTCGCCGGCATCGGCATCCTGCGCGCCGTCTCACCGCTGCCCCAGGACACCCCCACCTTCCAGGTCCAGGCCATCCACATCCTCATGGTCGCCTATTTCGCACACCTCCTGGCCCGCACCATCGTCCTCACCCTCCGCTACCGCCACGACGTCCTCTACCGCCACTTCCCCATCTGAAGTGGTCAATCCTTGTAGAGACCGTCGCGGGAGAGGAGATGGTTCAGGTTGGCAAGGCCGTAGGCGGTGACGGCCTGAACCACAGCCGAATGCTCCAGATACTCCGGAATCAGCTTGTCGTAGAGGTCATCTTCGGTGTGCCAGATGTCACGGTAGATAAAGTCATAGCCGAAGATATCCTGCTCCCTGAAGGAGATCGCCGGGATGCCGTTCATGGCGAAGTAGGCGTGGTCGGATCCGCCGGCGCTTGTGGGCCTGGCCTGCGGCTCTCCCTCGCGCTTGATCACCTCGAAGGGGATATCGGGATTGTAGTCCTTCAACGGCTCACACACCTCCACGAAATCGTCGTACATCGCCGGCGGAACGGTGATGGACACAGCTGCCAGAGGACCTCCGTCGCGGTTGAAATAGTTTGAGATCTTGTCCCAGGGGATGGTCTTATTCTGCACAAAATACTTCGAACCCAGCAGTCCGTACTCCTCCGCTGTCCAGATGCAGAACATGATGGAGCGCTTGGGCTTGGCACCGGCGGCTGCCAGCAGACGCGCCGCCTCCATCGTCACGCAGACGCCCTGGCCGTCGTCGGTGGAGCCGGTGGCGATGTCGTATGCATCCAGGTGGCCTCCCATAAGGACATACTCGTCAGGATACTTGGTCCCCTTGATGACCGCGAGGATGTTGTGATACTTCATCGGTCCGGGGAAGAAATGGTTGCGGATGTCGAATTCCAGCTGAAAGTCCTGGCGGTCGACCACCTTCTGCTTAATGGTCTCGAACTGATGCTCATCCAGCAGGATGTCGCAGGCCTTGGGGAGATTGTCCATGGTGATGTCGAAGCAGGTAGCACGGTTGTAGAGCACCTGCATGGGCATCTTGGACGGGCGGATGAAGCCAAGGACCCCGGCATCGACCATCTGACGGTAGAACGGCACGGAGACATCTTCCTTGCCAGCGGCGAGCTGCGCGGCGCGCGTGGAGTCCGCCTTGGGGCTGGAGTCTATGGCCAGACCGCTGGTCGGGCCGGTTTCCAGCAGCACCCAGGCGCCCTTGAGCGCGCCCTTGATACGGTTGAAGTCCTGCTGTGTCTTCGGCTCCAGCAGGACACGGCCCTTTTGGGGTCCGCGGGTACCGGCAGTGTAGGCCGGAGTGCCGAAATGCAGGGTCATCCCGTCCTCGGAAAGCATCCTGCCGGACCAAGGGCCGCGGTCGAAGCCGACCCCGATCTCGACCGCCTCCTGCATGGTCACTTCGAGACCCCAGGAGCGGAACTGCTCCGCCACCCAATCCTCGGCGTGATGAAGCATGTGCGTCCCGACGAGGCGGCCGCCTATATTCCTGGCGATATAGTCCGCATGCTCCATGGTGCGGTTGTCGGTGCGGCCGAGTTCCAGGACGGTCTTGGTGACTTTGTCCTGGGCGCCGAGCGCCATGGTCATAATGAGGACCAGGCAGATGGTGGTGAAAGTCCTTTTCATAGGTTATTTCTTTTTGGTGGTTTTCCTTGCTGCTGGCTTGCGGGCCGGACGGTGGACGGGCGCCTTGGCCGAAGGCCTCTCGGGCGCCTCGGTGATGTCCGGCTCCTTCGTCACGTGTTCCGGCTCGACCAGTTCGTAGTCCAGCAGGACCTGGTCGAGGTTGGCGGACTTGACGCGGATGCGGACAGGGTCGCCGAGGGTATAGACCTTGCGGGTCCTGCGGCCGATGACGCGGAAGTTCTTCTCGTCGAACTCGAAGAAATCCGAGCGTATGGTCCGCAGCGGGATCATGCCCTCGACCTTTGTCGGCTCGATCTCGGCGTACATGCCCCACTCGGTCACTCCGGACACATGGGCGTCGAACTCCATGCCTATCTTGTCCTGCATGAACTCCACGAGCTTGTATTTGACGGAAGCGCGCTCGGCGTCCGTCGCGATGATCTCGCGCTCGGATGAATGTACGCTCATCGCCTCGTAGAAGCCCTTGTCCTGGCTGTCCGCACCGTCCAGGTAAAGCGCAAGCAGACGATGCACCATCAGGTCTGGATATCGGCGGATGGGCGAGGTGAAATGCGTATAGAACTTGAAAGCCAGTCCGTAATGGCCGATGTTGTCGGTGCTGTATTTGGCCTTGGCCATGGAGCGCAGCGCGATGATCTGCAGCGCATCGTAGGAAGGCGTGCCCTTGGCCGCCGAGAGCAGGCCTCCGATGGACTGGGCCACCTCCGTAGGACTGCCGATGCTTCCCATCTTGAAGCCGAAGTTGCCGGCGACGTCGCGCAGGCCGGCGACCTTCTCCATGTTCGGTTCGTCGTGGATACGGTAGACGAAGGTCTTGGCCTTCTTGGAAGGCACTCCGTTCATCTTTCCACCAGTGGCGACAAATTCGGCCACGCTGCGGTTGGCGAGGAGCATGAACTCCTCTATGAGCCAGTTGGCCTCCTTGGAGACTTTCTCGTAAACGTTGACGGGCTTGCCCTTCTCGTCCACCTCGACCTTCATCTCGGGGCGCTCGAAATTCATCGCGCCGGCCTTGAAGCGGCGTTCGCGGAGCGTCAGCGCGAGCTTGTTGAGCACGATGAGCGCTTCCTCCACGGGCTCCGTGGCCTGGCCGGACTCGATGATGGCCTGAGCCTGGTCATAATCGAAGCGATGATCTGAATTGATGATGGTCCGTCCGAACCAGCGGCTTTCCACCTTGGCCTTGGGAGTGATCTCGAAGACTGCGGAGAAAGTGAGCTTGTCCTCGTTGGGGCGGAGGGAGCAAAGCTTATTGCAGAGCTTCTCCGGAAGCATGGGGACCGTACGGTCCACGAGATATACCGACGTGCCGCGCTCCTGGGCTTCCTTGTCCACGGGCGTGCCGGGCTTGACATAATACGAGACATCGGCGATATGTACGCCGACCTCGTAGTTGCCGCTCTCGAGCTTGCGGAACGAAAGCGCGTCGTCGAAGTCCTTCGCATCGGCAGGGTCTATGGTGAAAGTAAGGGTATCACGGAAGTCCTTGCGGCCCTTGAGGTCCTTGGAAGTGATCTTGTCTGAAATCTTGTCCGCGGCGTTCTCCACCTCCTTGGTGAAACGGTACGGGAGACCGAACTCCGCGAGGATGGCGTGCATCTCGGTCTCGTTGTCCCCGGGCATACCGAGGATGTCGACGACATGGCCTTTGGGGCCAAGGTCATATTTCTCCCAGCGGTCCACGACGGCGGCGGCCTTCATGCCGGTCTTGCCGCCCATCTCAAGGGCCTGCTGCTGGTCGACCTCGATGTCATATGGCATGGACCTGCTCTGCATGAGCACCCAGGCCTGCGAACCCATGAAGTGGAGTATGCCTACATGAGGGCGGTTCGAGCGTTCGATAATCTCCACGACCTCTCCCTCGCGGCGCTTGGTACCGACTTTTTCCTTGGTAAGGGCTACCCGGACGGTGTCGCCGTTCAGGGCATTACGTGTCTTCGTAGCCTTTACGAAGATGTCGTCCTGCTCTCCTTCGACGACTACGAAGATGAATCCCTCGCGGCTCATCTGGACCTTTCCGATGAACTGGGGATAGTGCTGGAGGGATTTGGTGCCGCGGCCACCGCCGCCCCGCCTGCCGGCCGAGGGCCGGGCTTTGCGGGCGGCTCCGCCGCGGCCGTTGCGGGAACCTTTCCCGCGGTTTCCTTTACTCGACATATTTCTGTTTTTGATATTCTCTGAGATGATCGATGAGCGTGGAGGAGAACACAGCCTCCTCGAGCTCGGACAGGAACGCCACCTCGATGGGCACCTGGAACAGGCGCTCCTTGAGCCTCTGCGTCACCTTCGGGCAGTCCACAAGGCGCTGCGCGTCCTTCTCCGTAGTGGCTATCGCCGCCGTGGGGAAGGACTTGGATGCCGACTCCAGCGTGCGGACATCCGCCCTGGTGTAGTTGTGATGGTCGCTGAAGGACAGATGCTTGACTATCTTGTACTTGTCGCTCAGGAACATCCGCAGGGGCGTATCCTTGGCGATACCAGTGAAGAGGATGAGCTTCTTGGTGTAGATGTAGCGGGTATCGCCCTCCTCGTATATCTGCTCCAGCGGCTGGTAGTTGATGCAGGTGAAATAGACCTTCTGGCGGCCTCCCTTTGCGTTAACGGCCTCGCAGAGCGCAGGATCGAAGTCCTTGTAGCCGAGTCCCGACAGGAACTCCGCCTTGTCCTCGTCCTCCATGTAATGCGGGCACTTGGAGATGATCACGGCGTCGGCCGCGCGCAGCCGCGACGGAAGGTCGCGCAGGCGGCCGAGCGGCAGCAGCATGTCCTTGTTCAAAGGACGGTTGTAGTCCACTAGGACGATATTGTAAGTGGCCTTGAGCTTCCTGTATTGGAAAGCGTCGTCAAGGACTATGATCTCCGCAGGCTCAATCTCCTTGTGAGCGCACTTGCGGGCTTTCTTGGAAGTCTGGAGCAGATCCGGATGGCAAAGGAAGTTGCAGCCCTCGATGCGGTCCTTGTCCACAGCCACCGTGACGGCGGGGAATTTTTTCTTGATCTGCACGGCGACCTGCTGGAAGCGCTTTCTCTTGCGCTTGTAGCCGCGCGAGAGCACCGCGACGTTGCGGAAGCCCCAGTCGTCGCTGCGCTGAAGGGTGCGGAGAAGCATCTCCGTATGCGGAGTCTTGCCGGTGCCGCCGACAGTGATGTTGCCTATGCAGATGGTGGGGACTTCGGCTTCGCGGGACTTACAGAGGAAGCCTTTGTTGAAGAGGGCATGACGGACGCCCAGGATAAGGTAATATGGAAACAGGATAAGTTTGTCAATCATCGCGCTCCGGCGTTAATTCTTACAAATGTAAGAAAAAATCAGAGACCATAGACGCTTGATGCCCCTTCCATTTCCATATTTCCCCATTTTTCTGCGATATAGTCCAGGGTTGCGAAGATCTCGGGGACGTCCGTACTGGTAACCAGCTTGATGCGGGTCTCCTTGAACTCGGGCAGTCCCTTGAAATAGCACGACAGATGGCGGCGCATCTCGAAGACCCCGCGGGGCTCGCCCTTGAGGTCCAGGGACAGTTGTAAATGCCTCTTGGCCAGCGCCACACGGTCAATCACATTCAGCGTCGGCAGCAGTTCGCCGGTATCCAGATAATGCCTGATCTCGCGGAATATCCAGGGATGGCCGAAGGAAGCGCGGCCGACCATGATGCCGTCCACGCCATAGCGGTCGAAATACTCCTTGGCCTTCTGGGGGGAATTGATATCGCCGTTGCCGATGATGGGGATCTTCATCCGGGGATTGGTCTTCACCTCGCCGATGAGGGTCCAGTCAGCCTCACCCTTGTACATTTGCTGGCGGGTGCGGCCGTGGATCGTAAGCGCCTGGATGCCTGCGTCCTGCAGGCGCTCCGCGAGCTCCACGATGATCTTGGAGCCCTCGTCCCAGCCCAGACGGGTCTTGACCGTCACGGGCTTGGACACGGCGTCCACGATCATCCGGGTGATCATCACCATCTTGTCAGGTTCGCGCATCATACCCGAGCCGGCTCCGCGGCCCGCGATCTTGTTCACTGGACAGCCGAAGTTGATGTCGATCAAGTCGCAGCCGTAGCCGCCGCAGATCTCTGCGGCGTGGTCCGCCATCCTGGCGGCCTCAACCATCGATTCGGGGATATTGCCGTATATCTGGATGCCCACCGGAGCCTCCTCCGGGATAGTGCGCATCTTGGCCTTGGCCTTGACAGCGTCGCGGATCAGGCCGTCGGAGGGGACGAACTCGGTGTACACCATCGCGGCCCCCTGCTCGCGGCATAAAATACGGAAGGACGCGTCAGTCACGTCCTCCATAGGTGCGAGCAGCACCGGCCGCTCGCCGATATTCAAGTCTCCGATTCTCAATACTCCACCTTAAACGGGGCCATGCGGGTGAGACAACTCCTCTTGATCTCGATACTACGGGAAGTGGACTTTTCTGACACCCTGTTGTTGTCCTTCACGGTGACCGTGAATCCCTTCTCGAAATTGGTCGGAGGTATCACCAGCCAGAAGACCGTGGCAGTCTCAGCGGTATTACCGACCGTCACGGGATCATCGCACTTGAGAGTGATAGAGTATTCAGGTTTGGTGAACGACTTCACCGACGGGGAAGCGTCGAGTGCCACAGCGATCTTGGATTCTCCGGCAATTTTCTCACCATTGTTGCCCTTAATGGTGATGCTTGAAACGGAGATATTATCTCCATAAACCTTCAGTGCAAGATATCCGCAGACATGTTTGAATGTCAGGTCACCTATCTCTCCCTCTGCTACTTTCTCTCCCATCGAGATCATGGTGCTGGCACCTTTACCGAAGGAATTCTCACGGTAAACCTGGGTCGACGGCAAAGTAAAGATGACAGATTTGTCATAATCCAACTGAAGCCCGTCGACATATGGATACACGGCACAAGTATAATCAATATCATCTCCTACAACAAAGGTATCGGACTCCTCGTTGACAAACTCTCCGGAAGTGCTGCCGGACTCTCCCAGATACCTATACCGGAATCCATAATTATAACCGGCGAAAGCATTGATCAGATCATTGGCATCCCAATGGAGTTTCAGGCCCTCATCCACATAGACCTTCGTCTCAGGGGATGATGTCTGTTCCAGCGTGGCGTACAGGGTCTGAGGCGCCCTGTAAGCCTCCGGCTTGTCATAGTCCGCTACGGAACATGACAGGGCACAGAAGGCGATAAACACACAGAGGAAGATTCTGTTTTTCATTGAATCCAAATTACCAATCTCTCTCCACATCAGGATCACATCCGATAGGTTCAAAAGTACTCTGCTGACCATCCAAGACAGCAGACATAGGCGCTATCCTGATTATCTCAGACTCCGGAGCGACATATCCCTCCATGTTGTTAAAACTCTTTGTGTTCATATCCAAGACTTACACTGATTTGCAACTACTGTTCCGCCGGTTCTCCGGCAAAAGACAAAGGTAGGAATAAAAATCCAGAAAACGAAAAAACTGATGGTCAGGCCTGTCATCTGACCACGGTCGATCTCCCTTTCCCATCAACAATAACGTCCTTGACATCCCGGTCTATAAGCACCGGAGGCAGGGGCAGTTCAGACCGCGAAGGGGCCCTTAGCACGGAGGAATGGGCGGCCTTGCCGGAGAAGGCCCCGGCCGCCTGCGCCCGTCCAGCCGCATCAGCCACGACGAAAGCATCATAGTTATATTGCCAATCCGGCCCTTCCGAATACCTCATGATGGTCTTGTATATCTGCTCGCGACTCGGAGCATTGAAGGGAGCGTCGTTGTAGCGCATCATACTGTTTTCTGTCGGCCGGTATATACCCGAGCCATACAGATATGCACCTTCATACAACCCCAGCCCCTCATCACTGTACCGCCCGTCACCAAGGAAACGGCTCCATCTCACGGTCGAAGGGTCGCTCCGCCAGTCGACATTCGCCCCCCAGCCGTAAGCGTCATAATCGCTGTCGATAGTGCCGGTATCCGTAAACGTTTCATCCTTCTCGACATACTCGTCGAAGAGGTTGGCGAAGCCATGCCCTCCGACTTCGTGGTTCAGGACTTCGCCGACCCTGTCAAATACGAATCCCCAGCACGCCCCATCCGTACGGAAGGCGCAGACACTGCGGTAGACGCGTTCTTCCGTATTTGCTATTATCCCTATTTTCAGGGGGAGATTGTACGGATTGGGTATCCGGCTGGCGTACTCCGTACACAGGGCCGCCCGCATGCCCATAGTCGAAGCGTCCTTATAATACGTCAGCCTGCGATTTGAATCATGGGTATATTCGGCATTCTCGGACACCACCCTGACTGCGTACACATTGAAACGGTTCCGGAAGGTAGTATAAGGCTCATAGGCGAAAAACTGCTCCATCGCCTCTTCCATCTTCCGGTCATATCTCCCGCCATCCACCATATCCGTATCCACGAAACCGTCACCCAGGAAGATAATATTAACCCCCCTGCCGACAGTCGCCTCCTGAAGCAGGACGACTTCTCCATCCTTGGAATAGTCAGTCGATGCATAATATGGCGTGTGGGGGACGACCTCGAGAGGCTGAAGCCTTAAGATGGAACTCCTTGCTATCGTTCGTTCCTTGTTCGAAGACTGCTCGAAGACTTTTCCATCAGATGTCGTTATCATCACCTTGAAGCCTTTGGTGAGCGTCACCGGAGGAAGGACGAACATGAATTGGACGGCGTCAGAAGTGGTTGAACCCAAGGCGACCGCAGGGTCGCAAACCAGCGTAACCAGCTCGCCGGAGCCCTCGGACATCGTCAATACAGGGGCATCACCCGATGTCGAAATGGTACACGGGCCGGACAGATGTTCGCCGTTGTTACCCTGCAGGGTTATGGAAGACACAGAAACGCCATCACCGTAGAACTTGAACGAAAGATACCCGCCGGCATTCTTGAAACGGAGTTTGTTGTCGTCCGTCACCGATACCATGGCATTTGCACCCACACCGAAAGAATTCTCATAATAGGACTGCTCCGACGGAAGGGTATAAGTGATCGTCCCTGAAGTATTGATGCTAGTCGAAGCGGCATACGGATAGACAGCGTATATCTTGGCAAGGGACTCACCTGTACCGTCAGACCCTACTGCGGCTATCGCGCCGGAAGTCGCTCCGCTTTCCCCCTTGAAACGG
>ONNK01000056.1 GCA_900319185.1 uncultured Bacteroidales bacterium | reverse complement strand
ACCCCTGAGCTACATCGGCTTTTGGAGCGGAAAACGAGGTTCGAACTCGCGACCCTCAGCTTGGAAGGCTGATGCTCTACCAACTGAGCTACTTCCGCAAAATTTTCGTGGGAGGTGGTGGACTCGAACCACCGAACCCTGAGGGAGCGGATTTACAGTCCGCCGCAATTGCCACTATGCGAACCTCCCATTTTTACTTTCGAGCCGATAGAGGGATTCGAACCCACGACCCCGAGATTACAAATCACGTGCTCTGGCCAACTGAGCTATATCGGCGGGTTCAGCGTCCTCATTCGCTGAAAGGGATTGCAAAGGTAGACATTATTTTGGAGTTTGCAAACTTTTTTCAATCTTTTTCGACAAGATTGTGAAGGAGATGCAGTATGCCGTCGCGGTCCAGGTTGCACTCCGCCCTTTCAGCCGCCTGAGTGTCCTGAGCGATGAATTTGTCGGGGATTCCGGCACTGGCGAGACGTATGCCTGAACCCTTGGAGGAGAGGTATTCGGCAACGGCTCCGTACAGCCCTCCCATGAGCGCTCCGTCTTCCACCGTGAGCACGGATTTGAAGCGGGCGGCGACCTCCTCCAGCATCTCCCCGTCGAGCGGCTTCAGATAGCGGACGTCATAGACTGCGGGGGTGAAACCGTATGCTTCCTTGAAAGCCTCGGCCGCCTCTGCGGCCCTGTGCGCCGCCGGGCCGAGGGCGAGGACGGCGATGCGTTCGCCGTCGACGAGCCTGGTCGCCCGGCCGGCAGGCAGGATTTCCCATCCTGCCTCGCGCCAGTTCCGGCCTTCGCCGGTGCCGCGCGGGTAGCGGATGATCATGGGAGAGTCCTGATGCAAGGCGGTATACATCAGGTTCTTGAGCTCCGTCTCGTCGGACGGGGCGGCGATGACCATGCCCGGTATGCTCCTGTAAGCCGCGAGGTCGAAGGCCCCGTGGTGCGTTGGGCCGTCCTCTCCGACGACTCCCGCACGGTCGAAGCAGAAAGCCACCGGCAGATGCTGCAGCGCCACGTCGTGTATGATCTGGTCATACGCGCGCTGCGCAAAAGAAGAATATATGTTGCAGAAAGGCCTCAGCCCGCCTGCGGCAAGTCCTGCGGAGAAAGTGACCGCGTGCTCTTCCTCGATGCCTACGTCGAAGAACCGTGAAGGCATCCTTTCGGCGAGGAGGTTCATCCCGCAGCCGGTGGCCATCGCAGGCGTGATGCCAACGACGCGGCTGTCCGCCTCCGCGAGCTCGCACAGGACCTCGCCGAAGACGTCCTGGTAGCGGTCCGCCTTGTGTGCGGAGCGGATGCGCTCGCCGGTCTCGGGATTGAAGCGTCCGGGGGCATGCCAAACGGTGGGGTCCGCCTCCGCGGGGGCGTAGCCCTTGCCCTTGGTGGTGATGCAGTGCAGGATGCGGGGCCCCTTGAGCCCCTTGAGCTTTCTCAGGGTCTCCAGGACCTGGTCCATGTCGTTTCCGTCAATGGGACCGAAATAACGGAATCCCAAGGCTTCGAAAAGGTCTCCGCCGGATCCCTTGACTATCCATGACTTGAAACTCCTGATCCACCTCTGAAGGAAAGCCCTGAGGCGGCGGTCTCCCATCCTCTCCCATATCTTGCCCTTGAACCGGTTGTAGGCGGGATTGGTGGTGATCCTGAGAAGGTGGTTGTGCAGCGCCCCTATGTTGCGGTCTATCGACTGGTTGTTGTCGTTGAGGATGATGAGCAGGTCGGCGGCGCTGCTACCGGCGTTGTTAAGGCCTTCGAAGGCCATGCCTCCCGTGAGCGCGCCGTCGCCGATGAAGGCCACGGTCCTCTCCTCACTGCCGCGCATCTTGGCGGCTTCGGCCAGGCCGAGGGCCGCTGAAACGGAAGTCGAAGAGTGTCCGACGCCGAAAGCGTCATATGGACTCTCTTCCATCTTGGGGAATCCACTGATGCCGTCACGGGTGCGGTTCTGCTTGAAAAGCTCCTTGCGCCCGGTCAGGATCTTGTGTGCGTATGCCTGGTGTCCGACGTCGAAGACGATCTTGTCCGCGGGCGTGTCATATATATAATGGAGGCCTACGATCAGCTCGACGGCGCCGAGGCTGGAGGCCAGATGTCCGGGATTGCGGGAGCAGCAGTCCACCATGTACGACCGGACCTCGGCGCACAGCTCCTTGAGCTCGTCCGCGTTGAGATTCCTTATGTCTTTTGGAGTGTTGACCCTGTCCAGTATCCTGTACATCTCTTCAAGTTTGGAAGGGCAAAGGTACGATTTTATTTCAATAATTGTTAAATTCGCGATATGGACACGATGAAAAGACGCCGTTTTCCGAACACATACGTGATCCTCTCGATCCTTATCATGCTGTGCGCCCTGGCCACGCTCGTCGTGCCGCCGGGACAGTATGTCACCGCGGCGGACGGGAGCGTGTCCTTCGAGTCCGTTCCCCGCGCGCCGCAGACATGGCAGGTCTTCTCCTCGCTTTATGACGGGTTCGTCAAGCAAGCCGGCATCATCGTCTTCATCCTCATCGTCGGAGGAGCATTCTGGGTGCTCAACGCCACGGGAGCCGTATCTTTCGGCATCAACCGCTTCATATCCAAAGCCGGTAAGTATGACCGGCTGGTACTTGCCGGACTGGCGGTGCTGTTCTCGCTGGGCGGTGCGGTGTTCGGGATGAGCGAAGAGACCATCCCTTTCGTCGGCATCGTTGTACCGCTGGTCATCGCCATGGGTTATGACGCCATCACAGGCCTGCTGGTAGTGTATGTCGCGTCGAACATCGGCTTCTCTTCGGCTTTCCTCAATCCGTTCACAGTGGGGATAGCCCAGGAAATGTCCGGCCTTCCGCTGTTCTCAGGCATGGGTTACAGGATATTCTGCTGGGTGCTCCTTACGACCGTCCTGGTCGTGTTCATCCTCCTGTACTCCTCCCGCATACGCAAGGCCCCTCAGGGGGAGCCGTGTACGGCACCGGCTGCCGCCCGTCAGGACGGCCGTCGTCCGGCTTTGATCCTGCTGACGCTCCTGGTCACGGTCGTCCTTCTCATCGTGGGAGTTACCTGTTTCAAGTGGTACATGGCAGAGATTTCCGCCCTGTTCCTTGCGATGGGCGTAGTCGTGGGTATCCTGGGCGGTTTCAGCGCCAACCGCATCGCCGACGAGTTCGTTGCCGGGGCGAAGGATATCTTCCCGGCCGCCCTCGTCGTCGGCCTGGCGTCCGGCATCATCGTCATACTCCAGAACGGGCATGTGGTCGACAGCATCCTCCACGGCCTTGAGTCAGGCCTCGGCGGGGCGGGGAAGACCGGATCCCTCGGACTGATGTACGGCATCCAGACCGTGATCAACCTTCTCATCCCCAGCGCTACAGCCAAGGCCGCAGTGACGATCCCCATCATGGCGCCTTTCTGCGACATGATACACCTTTCCCGCCAGGCCATGGTCATGGCCTTCCAGTTCGGTGACGGCTTCACGAACATGGTCACGCCGACCTCGGGCGTGCTCATGGCCGCCCTCGCCATGGCAAAGGTCCCATATGAAAAATGGGTCAAATGGGTGTGGAAATACGTTTTGGCATTGATTCTTGCCGGATTCTTGCTACTTTTGCCTACTGTCCTCCTGCCTCTGGCGGGATTCTGATGCAAATAATGATAACAAAAGATAACTGTCATGACTGAAACCATCAAGAAAACCACTCTCCGCGACTCGGCGGCTATGCGCTGGACGGCGCTCCTGCTGCTCGCGCTCGCGATGTTCTGCGCCTATATCTTCATGGACATCCTCTCGCCGATCAAGGACCTGATGGAGTCCACGCGCGGCTGGGATTCCAAGGCATTCGGCACGATGGAGGGCGCCGAGACGTTCCTCAACGTATTCGTATTCTTCCTCATCTTCGCGGGCATCATCCTGGACAAGATGGGCGTGCGCTTCACGGCCGTGCTCTCGGGAGCCGTCATGTTGCTGGGCGGATTTCTCAAGTACTACGCCATCAGCCCGTCGTTCATCGGCTCCGGCCTTGAGACTTGGTTCACCGACCACCTCAACTGGCACACAGGGATAGGCTTCATCGACGATGTCCTCCCGTTCTACCACGGCATGCCCGCATCGGCCAAGCTCGCAGCCATCGGCTTCATGATCTTTGGCTGCGGCTGCGAAATGGCCGGTATCACGGTCAGCCGCGGTATAGTCAAGTGGTTCAAGGGCAGGGAGACCGCGCTTGCCATGGGCTCCGAGATGGCCCTGGCCCGCCTGGGCGTCGCCACCTGCATGATCTTCTCGCCTTACTTCGCCAAGCTCGGAGGCCATGTCGAGGTCAGCCGTTCCGTCGCGTTCGGTGTGGTGCTTCTGTGCATCGCGCTGATCATGTTCATCACGTATTTCTTCATGGACAAGAAGCTTGACAGCCAGACTGGCGAGGCAGAGGAGAAGGACGATCCCTTCAAGGTCAAGGATATCGGCACCATCCTCTCGAGCCTCGGTTTCTGGCTCGTCGCCCTGCTCTGCGTGCTCTATTACTCGGCTATCTTCCCGTTCCAGAAGTATGCGGTCAACATGCTGCAGTGCAACCTCACCCTGACCGAGCCCGCAGCCGGTTCGTTCTGGGCAGGGGAGACGGTCACCATCATCCAGTATATCATCATGCTCGTGGTGGCGGTCTGCTCCTTCGCCAGCAACTTCATCAAAAACAACAAGAACCTTAAGTTCGGTCTGATGGCCATCGCCGTAGTGGCCCTGGTGGTCTATTGCCTTATGGGCTTCAAGCGCGGCACTGCCGAGACCATCTTCGCCGTGTTCCCTCTCCTGGCCGTGGCCATCACGCCTATTCTCGGCAACTATGTCGACCACAAGGGCAAGGCGGCCTCGATGCTGCTCATCGGTTCGATCCTGCTCGTCATCTGCCACCTGACCTTCGCGTTCATCCTGCCCCTGTTCAAGGGTAGCGCCGTCGGAGGCACCATCGTGGCCTACGTTACCATCCTCGTCCTTGGAGCCAGCTTCTCGCTTGTGCCGGCCGCCCTGTGGCCGTCTGTACCCAAGCTCGTCGACGCCAAGGTCATCGGTTCGGCTTATGCTCTGATCTTCTGGATCCAGAACATCGGACTCTGGCTCTTCCCGATCCTTATCGGCAATGTCCTTACCAGCACCAACGCTCCCGGCACGCCTCCCGACCAGCTCAACTATACCTGGGCGCTTGTGATGCTTGCATGCCTCGGAGTGGCTGCCATGCTGATCGGACTCTACCTGAAGGTAGTCGACAAGAAGAAGCATCTCGGACTCGAGGAACCCAACATTACCGAGTAATATGCCTGAGGCAGTGAAACGCCGCTATTCGCGGCTGGCATGGGTGGCACTGGCCTGTCTGGTGGTGCCCATGTTCGCGTCGTATTTCTTCGACGACATGTTCTCGACCATCTCGTACCTGTTCGAGGAGCCGTCGAGGACGGCGCTGGGCTGGGATGCAGCCGGATACGGCCTGTATACCAGCGGCTACAGCGTGCTGTGTGTGTTCGGAGGACTTGTGGTCTGCGGTATCCTGCTGGATAAGTGGGGAGTCCGGATCACCGGTTCGATATTCGTCGGCATGATGGCCGCAGGCGCCCTGCTGGTGCTGCATGCCATCACTGCCGGTTATGCACCGGCCAAGTCCCTGCGTCTGGCTTATGCCGGATGCATGTTCTTCGGACTTGGCAGCGAGATAGCCGGTACGGCGGTTACGCGTTCCATCGCGAAATGGTTCCGTGAAGGGCCGATGGCTCTGGCCATGGGCCTGCAGCTGGCCATCGCCCGTCTGGGCACGGCCGTCGCGCTGGTCGTGGCGCCGCGCCTTGTCGTGGAGAATGCCGGCCACGTATACAGCCTTGCCGAGACGGCCCGTCCGGCCGTATTCGGCGTCGGGCTGATGGCCGCCGGCCTTATCCTCTGGGCCATTTTCGTGGCGCTCGACGCCCGTTACGACAAGTCGCACGGGGCGTCTGCGGAAGTCGCCGCGGAGGATCCGTTCAAGCTTTCTGATATTTGGAAAGTGCTGACCAACAAGAATTTCTGGATGCTGGGCCTGCTCTGCGTCCTGTTCTATAGCAGTATTGTCGCGTTCAAGAAGTTCGCCGGAGCCATCCTTATACCCCGCTTCGGGATACCGGCCGCTACGGCCGGCTGGATGGTGTCCATGCTCCCGTTCTCAACGGTCATCTTCGCTCCGCTTTTCGGCCTTCTGGTCGACAAGCGCGGCAAGGGTACCCGCTGGATGATCCTCGGATCCATACTGGCTTTGATTGCGCACCTGCTGCTGGCGTTTGCCCCGGCGGGCGTGCCGTTCTACGGCTATCTCAGCATGGTGTTCCTGGGCTTCGGTTATTCGCTGGTGCCGGCCGCACTGTGGCCCTCAGTACCGAAGATCGTGCCCGACAAAGTGCTGGGCACGACCTATTCGCTGATATATTGGGTGCAGAACCTCGGCCTGCTGTCATTCAAATGGCTTGCCGGTGTCATACTCGGCGCTGCGGCCGTCACTTCTGCATCGGGTAATGCTGCGGCTTCGGCTTCCGGCCCCGTGCGCGTCGAACTGATGTTTGTCGCGCTCTGCATCGCCGCGGTAGTCATCGCGCTGCTCTTCGCCCGCGTCTCCCGCCGCCGTCCCGAGCTCCGTCTCGACGCCCCGTCGGGCAAGTAACCGGGATCAGAGTTTCCTGAGGGAGGCGCCGCGGGCGATCTGGATGATGTCGACCTTCGTATCCGCTTCGGCTTCGTAGGTGCATGTGGATGCGCCCGTGGCCTCGACGGTAATCCTCCGTATGGCCGAAACCCTGCAGTTCGCTGCACCTGACAGTTCGACGGACACTTCCTGGGCCTTGGCGTTGCGGGTGTCTATCGAAGCTGCACCGCTGCCCTCGATGTCGAGTTCGTGCAGCGCTCCCGCAGACTCAAGATCTGCACGGGCAGCTCCGGAAGCCTCGATCGACACTTCCTTGAATTCTCCCTTGAGGTCTGCCCTGGCGCTGCCGGAAAGCTCTGCCTCCAGTTCGGGGCACTTGGTATCAAGCTTGAGTTTTCCTGCCCCTGATATATCGAGTGAGACTTCGTCAAAATCCCCGGTGAGGTCTGCCTCGGTAGCTCCGCTGAGGACTATTTTTGCCTCATATGCCGAAACTGAAAGCCCCCTGGCGTGGGTGGCGCCGCTCATGTCAAGCAGGAAGGGCCTGCGCTGAAGGTCGGGGAATGTCCCGTTGGCTTTGAGCGCTGCAGCTCCGCTGAGCGATACGCTCTCCAACTGCGGCATGCTTACCTCTGCCCTCACAGATCCGGACCTTTCGTCGGAGAGCTTCTTGCTGATAGCCTTGGGCAACTCTTTCATTCTCAGTACCAGCTGGTTGCGATTGACTTCGACGATTATGTAAGACTCCAGGTAGTCAGGAGCTTCAATACTGACCGAGAAACCGGAAGATGGGGTCACTTCTACGTGGAAGAGGCTTGAAGCCCTTATGCCGGTAAACCCGGAAAGGTTGTAGTTGTTGCTGAAAGTCCCGGCGAAGGCCGCTGCAGTGGCCAGCATGGCTGCCAGTGCGGTGAGAACGATCTTTTTCATATCCATGGTTTTATTTTGCGTTTGTCAATAGCAGGTGTATGCCGTCAAGCAGGGTGTTGTAATGCTCCTTGAGGATGGCGGACTTCTCTCCATCGCCGAGCTCCTCCGGCAACAGGTCGAGGAGGGGAATGGCCTCCTCCGTCAGGCCGCTGAGCTGGGCGGACAGCATCTCGTCAGGACCGGCTTTCTCCCAGGCTTCGGTCACCTGGGCCATGTAGCTGAGGTATATCCCCTCCGGGGAGTCGGCGCCGCGGAGCCAGTCCTTGCTGCGGTCTGCCGGAGGCAGGAGCAGCAAGGCGGCGAGCGCCGCGGCCGCGGCGGCAGGCAGGACTGTCCGGAATATCCGGACCCTGCGCCTGCCGGCTTCCCACTTCCGCAGGAAGCGGTCTTCCGCTCCGTCGGGAGGGAGCTCCGTGTCGAATGCCGAGGCATTGTCGCGCATGTAGTCTTCAAGCCGTTTCATATCGTTTGCGTTTTCAGTTCCTTTATAAGCTTTGCCCGCCCGCGGGAATACCAGGACCGGAGCGTAGCTTCTTTCTGCCCGGTCATCCGGGCGATCCCTGCGTAATCCATCCCCTCTATCAGTATCAGGTCGAGTATGAGGGAGTAAGGATGCGGCAGCCGCTCCATCGCAGCGCGTATCTGCATGACATCCATGCTGTCCTGAAGATCCTCCGCCTCCTCTTCTGCCTCGTCCTGCATCCTGTCCGTGAACAGTTCCAGGCCCTTTTTCCTGCGTCGCAGGAAATCTATGCCCGCGCGTATGCAGGCAGTCCTGAGCCACGCGGCCTCCTTGGCTTCAGAAAGCCCCGGAATCCCCTTCGTGAAATACTTCATGAAGGTGTCCTGCATGATCTCCTCGGCCTCTTCCGGATCCCGGACGATGCGCAGCGCCGTATTGTATACGGCCTTGCTGTGGCTTCGGTAGAACTCTGTGGCTTCCTGTCGGGTCATTTCCGTGTGTCTCTGCTATAATAACGCAAAAAAGACGGTGGCGTTGCACCGTCTTTCGAATTTTTCGTAGAAAACTAGAACGGCAGGTCGTCCGCTCCTTCTCCGCCCATTATATCGATGGGAGCGGCCGGCGCAGGCGCTGCGGGTGCAGTGGGGCGCGGCTGGAAGCCCGCCGGCTGGTTGTAGCCCTGCGGCGCAGCCGTCTGCTGCGGATACCCTTGCGGGGCCGGGGCGCCGTAGGCACCGCCCTGCTGTGCCGGCCTGGGCTGGCCGTAGCCCTCCTGGCCTTCGCCGCCGGGGTTGTCCCCGCGTTTGCCTAGCAGCTGGATATTGTCGACTACGACTTCGGTAGTAAACTTCTTGACACCCTGCTGGTCAGTCCATGAGCGGGTCCTGAGCTTGCCTTCGATATAGACCTGGGTGCCCTTGTGGATGAACTTCTCAGCGAGGTCCGCGGAATTGCGCCAGGCAACGATGTTGTGCCACTCGGTGTTCTCGCGGAGCTCGCCGCTGCGGTCACGGAAGCGTTCCGTGGTGGCCAGGGTGAATGATGCGACTTTCGTGGCGTTTTGTGCGCCGGAATTTCCTTCGAGGTAACGTACTTCGGGGTCTCTGCCAACGTTACCGATCAACATGACTTTGTTAAGTGACATAGTGGTTCATTATTAGTTTCTCTACAAATATAACAAACACCGTTCAAATATTCAACAAGCATTTTCACCCTTACCTGCCAATCTCGTCCGGTATCCTTCTACTGCTGGTCGAAGGATGAAAACAGATTGGCGAGCTGCTCCGTGGAGGTGTTGTCGAAATAGCTGCCGACATCTAGGGCCCGGAGGGCCTCAAGGATGGCGGCGCGGTCGAAGCGGCAGCCTTCGAGCGCGGCCGCCAGCCCTTCTGCGGGGAGGCTTCCTATGAAGTCCCCGCCGAAGGAAAGCCCGCGGAGCTTCCCCCGCACGATGCTGCAGCTTAGCTCCACCGTCCCGCAGGGGAGTCTCGACGCCTGCCTGAAACCTGCTTTCGGAGAAAGCCCGTAGTTCCATTCCCAGGTGGAGAACTTTGTCCGGCAGATATCCTGTATCTCCGCCTCCTGCTCCACGGTCAGGATGACTTGGGCGTCGGCGTAATCCCTCGACAGGATCCTTTCCAGTGCCGCCTGCATCTCATCTATGCAGGAGAACTGCGGCAGATATTCCCGGAGGTTGGCCACCCGGCTGCGCACGGAGGCTATCCCCGCAGCGTCCAGCTTGCTCCCAGGCACCGAAAGCGCCTCGGTCAGGCGGACGATGTCCACGTCGTACATCAGCGTCCCGTGGACCATAAGCCTGTCCTTGTACACGCGCTTTGCATAGCCGGAGACTTTCCGGCCCTCCACGACGATGTCGTTGCGGCCGGTCATCTCCGCCGGGACGCCAAGCTCCCGCAGGGCGTCAAGCACCATGCACAGATAGCCGGGAAAGTCGCGGTCCAGGTCGGCGGAGCGGCCGACGATGGTATAGTTGAGGTTCTGGAGGTCGTGGTACACGGCCCCTCCGCCGGTCACCCTGCGTGCCAGCTTGATGCCGTTGGCCTCCAGATACGGAAGATTCACTTCGGCGTAAGCGTTCTGGTTCCTCCCGATGATGACCGAAGGGGCGTTTCGCCAGAGAAAGAACACGGTGTCATCCGCCGGGAACCGCTCCAGGCAGTACTCGTCGAAAGACATGTTGTAATAGGAATCCGTGGAAGTGTTCCGGAGATACTTCATCCTGCATCCGTTTGCTGCAAATTTAGCAAAATCCTTTCCCGGATGTTCAATTGTTTTCCCTATTTTTCCAAGGGTGGAAGGTTTTTGGAAAAATAATCCTAACTTGTGACTGCAAACGATGGTAATTCACACTAAAACCAATTGGATATGAAGAAAGCATTAGCAGTTTTCGCCGCGGCCCTTCTGATGGCCGGCGCTCTTTCCGCCCAGGAGCTCAACAACTTCAACTTCGGCGGTCGCCAGCAGATCGTCTCCCCTGAGATCGCTGACGGTCAGGTGACCTTCCGCCTAGCAGCCGATTATGCCACCGTCGTCCAGCTTTCCGGCAGCTGGATGCCCAATCCTTACGGGGACGTCATCCCCATGAAGAAGGAGAACGGCGTATGGTCCGTCACCATCGACCTTCCCGAGCCGGAGATCTACACCTACAATTTCGTCGTTGACGGTGTATCGGTGAACGACCCGCAGAACTACATGGTCCAGCGCGACGGCACCCGTTACCTGAACATGCTGATGGTCCCCGGAGAGCGTACCGCCCCGTATTTCGAGACTGACCATCGCGGCACGGTCTCCTACAAGTGGTATGACAGCTCCATCCTCGGCATCAACCGCCGTCTGACGGTCTATACACCTTACGGCTATGAGGCCAAGGCCAATGCCAAGAAGAAATACCCCGTCCTCTACCTCCTCCACGGAGCCGGCGGAGACGAAGAGGCCTGGTCCTCTATGGGCCGCGCCGCCCAGATCCTCGACAACCTCATCGAGCAGGGCAAGGCCCAGCCCATGATCGTCGTGATGCCTAACGGCAATCCCAACCAGCAGGCAGCCCAGACCATCGGCCTTAAGACCTCCGCGGACTTTCCATGGGCGGCGGCCACACCATCACGGCTTCGACGCGCTATCCTGCCATGTTCGACTACATCTGCCCTCTCTCCGCGGCCGGTTCAGCCAACGATGAGCAGATCCAGGCCCTCAAGAAGGCCGGTGTCAAGCTCTATTTCCTCGCTTGCGGTACCGATGATTTCCTCTATGAGGGATCGAAGACCCTCGACGCCACCCTGACCAAGAACGGCCTCGACCACATCTTCTACCAGTCCGCCGGTGGCCACACATGGGCCAACTGGAGACTTTATCTCCAGACCTTCGCCCCGATGCTTTTCAAATAGGCTAGAGGGATATAAGTGAATCGATGTCAGGGGCTTCCCCTGTCATTACGGAATACCCGGAGACCGCCTGGTTCACAAGCCAGAGGTTTCCGGGTAAGTATTTTGCCCCGGCGTCGAGCATCCGGGCGCGGAGCAGCCCCGAGAAGGCGGGGTTGCGGTAGTTGGCCTCGAGCACGAGCGGTTTGGAGGAGAAGTCCTCCGCTTCCAGCTCTGCGAAAGAGTCCAGTGCCATGGGAAGGGCATAGACGAGCAGGTCCGCCTGCCGCAGCTCGCTGCGGAAATCACGGATATCCGCTACGCGGAATCCGTACTCTGGCAAGCCCTTGATGAACGCCTCCGCCTTGGCGGCGGTGCGGTTCATCACGGTCGTGGCGAAGCCGCATTCCGCCGCGGCGAGGGCCGCGGCCTTGCCGGCTCCGCCGAGCCCCGCGACCAGCGCCGCCGGCCTGCGGCCGTAGCGCTCCGCGAGCTGAGCCCGTACGAACTGGTGTATCTTCACGTGTGCCTGGCTGCCGAAAGTTCCGTAGAATTCGCGGATGATGCCGGGAAACAACGCCTCTGTCACAGTAAGGATCACCCCGGTGAAATCGGAATTGTACGCACTGACCCCGTCAGGCGTCTTGACAAGTATGTTGGCTGCGCCTGTCAGCGCCACGGGGCCGGATACGATGTCGGCCTTTTCGTAGGCCTTCTCCTTGAACGGAGCCGTGACGTTTATGGCCTTGTAGCCCTTCAGGAACTTTGCGTAGGACTCCTCGAAATACTGGCCCTGGATCAGGTCATATCCGTATTTTCCATGGTAGGCGGCCTCGAAGAGCCGGGGGCTCTGCGAGTGCTCGATGGGATGTCCTATGAGACCGAAATCAGGCATTTCTCTGGCGTACGGCTTCGAACAGCAGGATAGCTGCGGACACCGATGCGTTGAGGGAGTCGAGCTCCCCGAGCATCGGGATGCGGATGTGGCCTTCGGCGGCCTCGCGCCATGCGCCGGTGAGGCCCGTGGCCTCGGTCCCGACGACGATGGCCGTGCCGCCCGTCATGTCCGTATCGTAGTACCACGACGAGTCCTGCAGCTGTGCCGTATAGATATTGATATTATTGTTTTTCAGCCACTTGATGGCATCTTCCGAACTGCAGCATACGGCCTGGACGGTGAATACTGCCCCGATGCTCGCCCGGATGAGGTTGGGATTGTAAAGGTCGGTCAGCGGATCGCAGATGAGCACGGCGTCGGCCCCTGCCGCATCCGCGCTCCGGAGCACCGCTCCGATGTTGCCCGGCTTCTCCACGCCCTCCAGCACGACTACCAGGGGATTCTCCTTCAGCTTCAGCCCCTCAAGCGTCCTCTCCCTGACCTTCACCTCTGCGATCATCCCCTCGGTACCACCCCTGTACGCTATCTTCTCATACAACTCCCTCGGCACCTCAATGATCTGTTCAGATCTCTCAAGGATCTTCTCCAGAGTGTCGTTGAGGTTCGGCTGCGGACCTTCGGCTGCATTTGCCCGGAACGGGTCGGCGTGGTGCTTCAGCACGCTATAGCAGATAGCAGCAGAAGGTCCGACAGCCGAACCGACAATGTCAGGGCAATAAAAGAGCGTGTCGATCTCGAAACCGGCGCGGATGCAGTGCTCAAGTTCGCGGCGGCCCTCCACGACAAAAAGCCCCATCTCCTTGCGGAAGCGGGCTTTCTCCTGGAGCGCCAGAAGCGTCTTGACCTTGCGGTTCTGCGCCGATGTCACCGACTCGACCCTCACTGCTCCTTCTCCTCTTCTTTCTTGACTGCCTTTTCAGGCTTCATCTGAGGGAAGAACAGCACGTCCTGGATGGTGCTCTGGCCGGTCATGAACATGGTGAGGCGGTCGATGCCCATTCCGAGGCCCGAAGTAGGCGGCATGCCGTACTCAAGGGCCCTCACGAAATCATAGTCGATGAACATCGCCTCGTCGTCACCTTTGCTCTTGAGCCTGGCCTGCTCCTCGAAACGCTCCAGCTGGTCGATGGGATCGTTAAGCTCGGAATAAGCGTTGGCCAACTCCTTGCCGCACACGAACAGTTCGAATCGCTCGGTAAGTGAAGGATTGGAGCGATGGCGCTTGGTCAGCGGGGACATCTCCACCGGATAGTCGATGATGTATGTAGGATCGATGAGATTCTTCTCGGCGTACTCGCCGAAGATCGCGTCGATCAGCTTGCCCTTGCCCATCGAAGGCTCAACCTCCACGTTGAGCTTCTTGCAGGTGGCGCGGAGCTCGTCCTCGTCCATTCCGGACACGTCGACTCCGGCGTACTCCTTGATGGCGTCGAGGATGGGGAGACGGCGGTACGGAGGCTTGAAGTCCACCTTGTGCTCGCCGATCTGAACCTCGGTAGTGCCGTTGACCTTGAGCGAGATCCTCTCCAGCATCTTCTCCACGAACTCCATCATCCAGATGTAGTCCTTGTATGCCACGTAGATCTCCATGCAGGTGAACTCGGGATTGTGGGTCTTGTCCATGCCCTCGTTGCGGAAATCCTTGGCAAACTCGTACACTCCGTTGTATCCGCCCACGATCAGGCGCTTGAGATACAGTTCGTTGGCTATACGGAGGTACAGGGGGATGTCCAGGGCGTTGTGATGGGTGATGAACGGACGTGCGGTCGCGCCGCCGGGAATGCTCTGCAGGATCGGGGTCTCGACCTCGAGGCAGCCGGCTTCGTTGAAATACTCGCGCATCGTGGCCACGATCTGGGCGCGCTTGATGAAGGTTTCCTTAACCTGTGGATTCACGATCAGGTCGACGTAGCGCTGGCGGTAGCGTAGCTCCGGATCGGAGAAACCGTCATGGACGGTACCGTCGGCATCGGTCTTCACGATGGGGAGGACCTTGAGCGACTTGCTGAGCAGCGTGAGCTCCTTGGCATGGACGGAGAGCTGGCCGGTCTGCGTGATGAACGCGAAACCCTTGATGCCGACGATGTCGCCAATGTCGAGGAGTTTCTTGAAGACGGTGTTGTACATGGTCTTGTCCTCGCCCGGGCAGATTTCGTCTCGCTTGACGTACACCTGCATGCGGCCGGTCTCGTCCTGGATTTCCATGAACGAGGCAGCGCCCATGATGCGGCGCGACATGATGCGTCCTGCGATGCACACGTCCTGAAGGTTCTCTTTCTCAGGATCGTACTGGTCCTTGATGCTCTGCGCCGTCTCGTTGACCGGGAACAACGCTGCCGGATACGGCTCGATGCCCAACTCTCTCAATTTGGCGAGGGACTCCCTCCTCAGCACTTCCTGCTCACTGTACTCGATATTGCTCATATTGTGTAGATGATTATTCAAAGTCCACAAAAATAGCATATTTAATTCGGAATTTCCCCATCGGCGGCATTTTTCTTGATCAAATAATTCCATTCTTGAAGAAAAAACCGTAACTTTGAACGAATATGGCCAGAGAGTGCAAATGGATAGTCATGGAGCAGGCCGATGCCGAAAAGGTATCGCGGCTTGCTACCGAAGTCGGCATCGACAGGGTGCTGGCCGAGCTTCTCGTGAAGCGCGGCGTCGAGACCTTCGAGCAGACGCGCTCCTTCTTCCGCCCGCAGCTCTCCGACCTGCACGACCCCTTCCTGATGAAGGACATGGATGTCGCCGTGGACCGTCTCCACAAGGCCATCGCCTCCAAGGAGAAGATCCTTGTCTACGGAGATTACGACGTTGACGGCACCACCGCAGTTTCGCTTGTATACTCGTTCATCAAGCGTTTCACCGACCAGGTGGATTTCTATATCCCCGACCGCAACGACGAAGGGTACGGGGTCTCCATCAAAGGTCTAGACTGGGCTGCGGACAACGGCTTCACCCTGGTCATCACGCTTGACTGCGGCATCAAGGCCATAGAGAAGACCCGCTATGCTGCCTCGCGCGGCATAGATTTCATCATCTGCGACCATCACCTCCCTGATTCAGAGCTCCCGCCAGCAGTCGCGGTGCTCGATCCCAAGAGGGAGGACTGCCATTATCCTTTCGACGACCTTTCTGGTTGCGGAGTGGGCTTTAAACTCGTCCAGGCATATTCCAAGCGTTTCGGCGTACCGTTCGAGACCCTGGTCCCGCTGCTGGACTATCTCGTTGTCAGTATCGCGTCCGACCTCGTGTCCGTGGTGGGGGAGAACCGCGTCCTGGCGCATTACGGCCTCAGGCAGCTCAACGAAGCGCCCCGTGCCGGCCTTCTGGCCATGATAAACCTCTCCAAGCTCGAGCTCGGACATATCACGATCGACGACATTGTGTTCAAGATCGGCCCGCGCATCAATGCCGCCGGGCGCATGGAGACCGGCCGCCTTGCGGTCGAGCTCCTCA
>ONNK01000057.1 GCA_900319185.1 uncultured Bacteroidales bacterium | reverse complement strand
CGGGATCGGTCACGAACCCGTCATACTGTGTCAGGAGAGGCCAGACGGGAGACCCGTCAGGCAGTTCGAGATGGAAGGTATGTCCGGCAACGCAGAATGCCTTGGTCATATCGTTTCAAACATTATTACAACTTGCTAAGGTACATATAAAAACAGTCTTTGACAAATGGAATGCCCAAAATCAGTTTCTTTGAAAAATAAAACGGGATTAGTCGCGGTTTTTGATTACCTTTGTAAGTTATGTGTTAAATCCGGTTTCATGGAAGCAAACAGAAATACCGTCAAGCTATACTACAATACCGAGAGGGAAAAACTCCGGATGCCCGAATACGGGCGCAATATCCTCAAGATGGTCGAGCAGCTCAGGGACATCGAGGACAGGGACAAGAGGACCGAGCAGGCGAAAGCCGTCGTCAAGGTCATGGAACTCCTCAATCCCCAGGTCCATCAGCAGGAGAACTACGAGCAGAAGCTCTGGGACCACCTCTACCTGATCGCCGGGCTTGACCTCGACATCGATTCGCCTTATCCCGCCCCGGTAGTGGAGGAGCTCAACTCCAGGCCGCAGGTTATCCCCCTCAAGAACAAACCCGTCAAGGCAACGCACTACGGACGCAATATCGAGAGCATCATAGACCTCATCGCCACCGAGCCCGAAGGCGAGGTCAAGACCGCGATGATACGCTCGCTGGCTATCTACATGCGTCAGCAGTACCTCATCTGGAACAAGGACAGCGTCGCCGACAGGACCATATTCAACGATATCGAGAAGCTCTCCGACTACCGCATCAAGGTCCCCGAAGGCATCAGCCTCACCAAGATCGCAGACTCGGCCTCGTTCTCGAGACCGGGCATGAGCATCAATGTCGGAGGCGTCCAGCAGCCGCAGAACCGCGGATGGAACAACAAGAGAAGGAAAAACAACCGGAAGAAATGATCAGACTGCCGAAACTCAGATTCTGGGACTCCTGGGACGACAGACAGAAGGCCGGGGCGGTCAAGGCCCTGGGAGCGGCGCTGGCGCTGTTCGTCCTGTTCACCCTGCTCGCCATGGTCTCATACATCTTCACCTGGAAGCAGGATCAGAGCCTGCTCCGTGATCCGGCGATGATGGACCAGGCCGTCGGCGTGGCCAACCTCGGGGGCAAGCTCGGTCTCAAATGGGCCAACACCCTCATGGTCAAGTGGTTCGGACTCGGAAGCTTTGCTTTCCTCATCCTATTGTTCGCCATGGCGATACGCCTGCTTGCAGGCCGTTGGAAGCGCTCCCTGCTGAAGACCGCGCTCGTGACCGTGAGCGGAGCCCTGGTCGCCGCCCTGCTCTGCGCCTACATAGGCCGGCTCGCCGGCATCCAGACCCTCTTCGGAGCAGGTCCTGGCGGCGAATGTGGAGCCCATGTCACCGGCTGGCTGACCAACCTCCTCGGTCCCGCAGTGACGGGGATCCTGCTATGCGCCCTCACCCTGGGCTGGCTGATCCTGTCCAGCAAGCGTTTCTCCAATTGGTTCGGAAGCCTTGGAGCGCAGGATGACGAGTCCGAAGAGCCTGTTCCCATTTTTGAGAAAGCTGAAGAGAAGGTCTCCGAGCGCAAGCCTGTCCTTCCTTTCAGGAAACACCGTGAGCCCGAACCGGAACCGGAGCCTGAGCCTGAACCCGAACCGGCACCCGTCATTCCGGCTGCAGTGCCGCTGAAGACCAATCCCAAGCCGGTGGGGTCCGTACCTGTTGAGACAGCTGAAGGCAATTTCGAGATCGACCGCGGCGAAGATCTCAATACCGAAGTGATAGAGCAGCTTCCCCGCATCGACATACGTCTGGATCCCCCCGAGGGACTTCCTTCGTACAAGTTCCCCAGCCTGGACCTGCTCGAAGACCATGCTTCAGGCGCGCAGATAGTCTCCGACGAGGAGCTCAACCGCAACAACAACAAGATCCGTTCGACACTCAGGAATTACAAGATCGAGATCGTGGACGTCAAGGCCATTGTGGGCCCGACGGTCACCCTTTACAAGGTCTACCCCGCACCGGGCGTCAAAATTGCCAACATCCGCAGCCTGCAGGACGACATCGCCATGTCGCTGAACGCCCGCGGAGTCCGCATCGTCACCCTGCCTGATTCCGTCGGCATCGAAGTGGCCAACGACAAGCCTTCCATCGTGCCGATAAAAGGCCTGCTGAACGACGAGGCGTTCCGCAACAGCAAGGCGGAGCTGCCCGTCGCCATAGGCTGTACCATTACCAAGAAGGTCAAGGTCTTCGACCTGGCCGACTCGCCGCACCTCCTCGTGGCGGGAGCCACCAAGCAGGGCAAGTCCGTCGGCCTGAACGTCCTCATCGCCTCTCTCCTCTATTCAAAGCATCCGGCCGAGATGAAGATGGTCTTCATCGACCCTAAGATGGTCGAATTCTCGGCTTACGGCCGCCTGCTCAAGCACTACCTCGCCGTGCTGCCTACATATGCCGACGAGGACGAGGAGGCCGAGAACGCCATCGTCAAGAAGCCCAAGGAAGCCGAGAAGATACTGCGTTCGCTCTGTACCGAGATGGACGAGCGCTACGAACTCCTCAGCAAGGCTTTCGTGAACAATATCAAGCTCTACAACGAGCGGTACAAGGACCGCAAGCTCAATCCCGAGAACGGACACCGCTTCCTTCCCTACCTCGTGGTCATCATTGACGAGTATGCCGACCTGGCCATGTCCGGCGGCAGCGGCTCGGAGGCGAAGAACATGCAGAAGAGCATCATGGGGTCGATCGTGCGCCTCGCCCAGAAGGGCCGCGCCGCCGGCATCCATGTCGTCATAGCCACCCAGCGTCCTTCCGTGGACGTCATCACCGGCCTCATCAAGGCCAACTTCCCCGCCAGGATCGCTTTCCGCGTGACCACGCGCATTGACTCCAACACCATCCTCGACAATACCGGAGCGGAGAAGCTCATAGGCCGCGGCGACATGCTCTACTACGCAGGAGTCGAGACCGAGCGTATCCAGTGCGGCTTCATCTCCAACGATGAGATCAACACCATCACGGAGTTCATCGGTGACCAGCAGGGCTACAAGAAGAGCTACAGCACTCCGTACTACCTGCCTTCCCCGGAACCCGCCGAAGGCGAAGGTGGAGGCGGCATGATAGACATGAAGGACCTCGACGAGCGCTTCGAAGAAGCGGCCAGGATGGTCGTAATGACACAAAAAGGCTCGACTTCCGACCTCCAGCGCAAACTCGGCATGGGTTATGCAAAAGCTGGTCGTGTAATGGATCAGCTCCAGGCCGCCGGTATCGTGGGACCCCAGGAAGGTTCAAAACCGCGCCAGGTCCTCGTCACGAACTTCGACGAGCTGGATACTATCCTCAAAGCCTTCATGAAATGAAAAGACTGACCGCACTCCTTCTCATGCTCCTGTGCATCGCAGCCGCAGGACAGAACGTCGTGACCGATTTCGCCAAGACCCTTTCCGGGGCATGTGCATCATTCGGATACACCTACTCCATGAGCGGACAGGTCCCGCTCAGCGGATCCGGAACCATCCTGCTCCAGGATGACGCATTCGTCATGAAGGGTGACGGGCTGGAAGTGTATTGCGACGGCACGACACGCTGGACCGTGGACACCGCCGCCGAGGAGTGCTACATAGAGGACGTCCAGGAGGGCGGACTCGACTACGAAGCCAATCCCGCACTCTTAGTCGGTGCGGTGGACAAGGCGTTCAAGCTGAAGAAGACCGTCTCGACGACCTTCAACGGGCAGAAAGTGACGCAGGCCGTGCTGGAGCCCGCCACCAAGGGCGGCAACATCACCGAACTGTCGCTGATGCTCACGGCCGCGAAAAAGCCTGCCGGCCTGCTGGTCAACACCTCGGACGGCAATGTCATCACCGTCACTGTCAAGGATTTCACACTTAACTCACCGAACTCCGGTAACGCTTTCTCCTTTGACACCAAGAAGCTCAGCAAAAGCTATTTCATAACCGACTTAAGATAACGATCTATGGAAAAACCGAAAGTCTTTTTCACGGATTTCCGCACCAAGATGTACGGGGAGCCGATACCTAAGAAGTTGCAGCGCCTGATCCGTACCGCCGGCATCGGCAATATCGATTTTGACGGCAAGTTCGTTGCCGTCAAAATGCATTTCGGCGAGCTTGGCAACATCAGTTTCCTGCGTCCCAATTTCGCCAAGGCTGTCGTGGACGTCATCAAGGATCTTGGCGGCAAGCCATTCCTGACCGACTGCAACACCATGTATCCGGGCTTCAGGAAAAATGCCCTAGAGCATCTCTACTGCGCCTGGGAGAACGGCTTTACTCCCCTCAGCGTCGGATGTCCCGTCATCATAGCCGACGGCCTGAAGGGCACAGACGATATAGATGTCCCGGTCCGCGGAGGCGAGTATGTCAAGGAGGCCCATATCGGCCGCGCCGTGATGGACGCCGACATCTTCATCAGTCTCAGCCACTTCAAGGGCCATGAAGAGACCGGATTCGGCGGTGCTATCAAGAATATCGGCATGGGATGCGGATCGCGCGCCGGCAAGAAGGACCAGCACAGCGCCGGCAAGGCGCAGATCGACCCCGTCCTCTGCCGCGGCTGCCGCAAATGCCAGAAGGAATGCGCCAACGGCGGACTGGTCTTCGACGAGGAGCGCCGCAAGATGACCGTGACCGAACAGTGCGTCGGCTGCGGCAGGTGCCTCGGGGCGTGCAATTTCGACGCCATCAGCTTCGCAAATTTCGTGGCCAACGAACTCCTCGGGCGCCGCATGGCCGAGTATGCCAAGGCAGTCGTGGACGGCCGTCCGCATTTCCATATCTCGCTCATCGTGGACGTCTCGCCCAACTGCGACTGCCACTCCGAGAACGATGCACCCATCATTCCGGACATCGGCATGCTGTGCTCGTTCGACCCGCTCGCCCTCGACCAGGCCTGCGTGGACCTGTGCAACTCTGTCGAGCCGTTCAAGAATGGCCAGGTCGGCGACAATATGGCCAAGCCGGGATTCGTCAACTACTTCGACCTGTTCAAGAACAGCCGTCCCACCATCGATTGGAAGAGCTGCATGGAGCACGCCGAAAAGATAGGCCTGGGATCTAGGGACTACGAACTCGTAAAGCTTTAGCCTTAAGCTCCGGACATAATGAAAGATGGGTGACCGAATGGCCACCCATCTTCATTTCTATAGACCTCAGGACTAGTATCCAGGGTTCTGTACGAGGTTCTCGTTGACCTGCATTTCGCTGTAAGGGAACGGGTAAACTTCATTCTTGCCTGCCTGATATCCATGGGTCTTGCCCGTGTTGTACGGGTTCCAGGTAACAGAAGCGTTGCCATTCTCATCCAGAGAGAACTCAGGAACTTTCTCGTAGTGACCGGCGAGGGCCTTAGGAGCATCTCCCCAGCGGACCAGGTCGACGAAGCGGCAGCTCTCGAGGTAAAGCTCGAAATGCTTTTCATCCTTGACGTTCTGGAGGGTGAGCGAAGTGAGCGGGGCACCAGCGCGCTCCTGGATCATGTTGAGGTACTTGAGACCGTCGTTGTCGTTGGTCTGCGCGCAAGCCTCAGCGTAGAGGAGGAGCACCTCGGCGTAACGCATGTACATACGGTCGTTGATGTATGAGTATCCGTTACGGGCCTTGACGGCATTCTGGTCACGATAACGGAACTTCATGTCGAAGTATCCTTCATTTCCGTGAACAGGGTTGATCGTCTTGAACTTAGGCTTTCCGGTGAAATCCATCTCAAGCACCTGCTCCCAGGAGGCAACAGAGGCACGGATACGGGTGGAATTCGGACCGTCATGAGCGACGAAAGCATCGAAGAAAGCCTTGGTCGGGTTCATGAAGCCCCAGCTGTTGTTGTAGAATCCATTAGGAACACAGGAAAGGTGGTCGGTACGCCAGCCCCACATCAGGTAAAGCATGTCGCTGGTGTAGGTATTGGTTCCGTTCTCAGTCGTGTGGATCGCCATAACGACCTCCGGGCTGAGGTCACCTTCCTTGCTCCAGATGTTGTCGTACTCGCTGCTCGGTACAAGGTCATACAATCCGGAGCTGATGACCTTCTTGAGAGTGGTCTTTGCTCCAGAGTAGTCGCCGGAGATAACCTGGGCCTTGCCCATATATGCAAGGGCGCACTCCTTGGTGATACGGCAGACGGCATTCTTGTCGTCCTTGTTGCTCTTGGAAGGCAGATCGCTTGAGCAGGCAGAGAACTCGTCGATGATGAACTTCCAGAGTTCAGCCTTTGGAGTGTTGCCCGGCTTCTCTGCACCGCTGAGAACCTCGGTGATGAGCGGAGGAGTGCCCCAGTATTCGGTCAGGATCATGTGTGCCCAGGCACGGAAGAACCTCGCTTCTGCAATGCAGCGCTTGGTGACAGCGGTGTTGGGCTCCATGTTGTTGATCAACAGGTTGCACTTGAAGATGATGTTGTAGGCACCACGATAGTAACTACCCAGCGAACCGGTCTGGGCGTGAGTACGGAACTCGTTGAGCTGTGCCCACTGGTCGTTGTCACCACGGGATCCGCCGCCGCAGTCGATGTCGTCCGACGGCAGATTCGTGAAGAACTTGTAGTTGTAGTAGTACGAATTCATCTGGGCATAGACTGCCGTGATGGCGGCCAAGGCGTCGTCGTCATTCTGATAGAAGTCATCCTGACCTACGGCACCCTTCTGCTGGATGTTGAGAAGATCCTGGCTGCAGGAGGTGAAGGCCACCGCTGCAAGCATCATTGATAAAGCGATAATTATCTTTTTCATATTCTCAATGTCTGTTTTAGGTTAGAATGCGAGGTTGACACCGAAAACAAGCTTCTTGGACGGAGGGAAGGAGCCCTTGTCCATACCCATTGCGGAGGTCGAGCCGGAGGAAGCCTCAGGATCGAAGCCCGGATAGGTTGTGAAGGTGAAGTAGTCGTCAAGCGAGACGTAGAGGCGGGCGGTGGTCATGTTGACTGCCTTCAGCACCGACTGCGGCACGGTATAGCCGAGCTGGATCTGCTTGATCTTGAAGAACGAACCGTCGAAGACGCAGGCGCTGGAGTGCCAGTACTCGGTCTCGAAGTTGGAACCCGGCTTCGGATAGTTGGTGTTCTTGTTGGACTCGGTCCAGCGGTTGGTGTAGTAGAGGCTGAGGTTGTTGTTCATAGGACGGTCGATACGGTGGAGGCAGGAGACGATCTCGTTGCCGTACGAACCGGTGCCGAACACCACGAGGTCGAAGTTCTTCCACGCGAGGTTGAGGGTCAAACCGTAGGTGAAGTCAGGGATGGCGCAGCCGAGATCCCATGCGGCATCTGCACTGTTGATCTGGCCGTCACCGTCATAGTCAGCGAACTGGGGCTGGCCGGTAGCGCTGTCAACGCCGGTGAACTTGTAACCGCGCATGTACCATACAGGGTAACCGACCTCGAAGTAGGTCCAGGTGTAGTCGAAGAATCCTGTACCACTGATACGGGTGATGGAAGGATCGAGATAGGTGACCTTGTTCTTCAGGGTGGAGATGTTGCCGGAGAGGCTGTAGCGGAGGTCGCCGATCTGGTCCCTCCAGGTGAGCTCGAGCTCGACACCCTGGTTAAGCACGTTACCAGCATTCAGGGTAACCGAGCTAAGACCGGTCTCCATGACAGGGGTGGTGTTCACGAGCAGGCCGCTGGTCCTCTTGTCGAAATAGTCGAGGGTCATGGTGAGCTTGTCCCTGAAGAAGCGGGCGTCGATACCGAAGTCATACTGGGTGGAAGTCTCCCAATGGAGGTTAGGATTGGCGAGCTTGGACGGAGCAGAACCTAAGGTAAGGGCCTCGCCGGTGGTGAAGAACGCCGAGGAACCACCGATGGTGATGGTAGCGGTATAAGGATAGCCACTCAGCACGCTGACGTTACCGTTCTGTCCCCAGGAAGCGCGGAGCTTGAGGAAGGAAAGGATGTCCTTGTTGACGCCGCTCATGAACTTCTCATTGGAGATGGTCCAACCTGCGGAGATTGACGGGAAGTAACCCCAACGGTTCTTGGCAGAAAGCTTCGAGGTGTCGAAAGCATCGGCGCGGAAGTTGGCCTGGAGCATGTAACGGTTGTCATATGTCCATCCGAGACGGCCCATGTAAGCGAGCTGGCGGGACAGGGACTCGACACCGGATGTGGAGTCGTTGCAGTCCGTGGTCAGGTAGCTCAGATAGCGGAAGTTGGGCTCGTAGGAACGGAGGTGGTCACCGCTGCCGGTCACGTAGTTGGACTTGCTCTCGATGAAGGACATACCAGCCATCGCGGAGAAGGTGCTCTTGCCGACCTTCTTGGAGTAGTTCGCGAAGTTCTCCCACTGATAGTAGAAGTTGTTGCGCGAAGTGGCGGACAGGCTGTAGGTGTCGGCCTTGTTCTGCGAACTTGCGTAGAACGGGAAGGAATAGTCCGAAGAGTTGCTGAAACCGAAACGGTAACCGAAACGGGAAGTGAACACCAGGTCCTTGAAAGGAGTGATGTTGGCGTACAGGGTACCGCGCACGTTCATGCCGGCAGACCATGAGTCATGGTTGTCGCGGAGGATGAACGGGTGGGTCTGCTCACTTTCTGCAATCTGGGAAACACCGTAGTAGTTGCCGTCAGCGTCCTTGATGTACTGCTTGCCGGCAGCGATGTTGGCAAGGTAGACTTCAGGCAGGTTGTTCGGTGAATACACGTTAGGAGTAAGAGGGTCGAGGTTGAGGACGGCGGTCATCATGGAGCCGTACTCGGAGTTCTCGGAAACGGTCTTACGATAGTTCTTCTCGAAGGAAGTGTTGATACCTACGGTGACCCAGGGCTTTACCTTGTAGTCGGCGTTGATCTGGGCGGTGATGCGGTTGAAGATGTCGGACTGGCCGCGCACGATACCGTCCTGGTCGAAGTAGGTGAGTGAGGTGTAGAAGTTGCCCTTGTCATTTCCGCCCTGGAAGCCTAAGGTGTAGCGCTGGGTAGGGCTGGGAGCGAAGGTCACGTCAGACCAGTTGGTGTCGGTCTTGCCGTCATAGGTCTTGAGGGCGGCCTCGCCGAGGAATCCGGCCTCAGTCATGTAGCCGATGTATTGCTGGGCGTTCATGACCTCGGGGACCTTGGCAAGCGAGTTGATGACGTACTGGCCGTCGAAGAAGACGCGGCCATTGCGCTCGCGGTTACCGGTCTTGGTGGTGATGAGGATGACGCCGTTACCTGCCTGTGCACCGTAAATGGCGGCCGATGCAGCGTCCTTCAGGACTTCGATGGACTCGATGACGTTAGGATCGAGGTAGTTGATGCTGGTGACCTGGAGACCGTCCACGATGATCAGAGGGTCAGAAGCTGAATTGGACGAATAACCGCGGACGCGGATGGTGCCGCTGGAACCAGGGCTGGCCGAGGTCTGGATGATCTGCACACCGGAGGTCTTACCCTGAAGGGCCTGGGAGGCATCAGCCACGGAGCGGTTCTCCATGTCCTGGGCCTTGACCTGCGAGATGGCGCCGGTCACATCGCTCTTGCGCTGGACACCATAACCGACGACGACCGTTTCCTCGAGGAACTCAGCGTCCTCTTCGAGGATGACGCGATAGGTACTCTGGGATCCGACGACGAATGTCTCGGTCTTGTAACCGATGCAGGACACGCTGATGTTCGCATTGTTGGGAACACTGAGCGAGAAGGCTCCGTTCACGTCCGTGACCGTGCCGAGGCGGGAATTGCCAATCACCATCACGGATGCTCCGATGATCGGTTGTTCCTGAGGATCAACGACTGTTCCGCTGATCGTCTTGTTCTGGGCAGACGCGAGGGTACCGCCCAAAAGACTGCATGCCATGACCAATGCGGCCACGGCAGCCTTGAAGAACAATGGTTTTTTCATTGTGCAATGGTTAAAGGTTAATGAGTTTAGTAATGTGGTCTATTTAACGACTACTAATTTAGTAAATTATTTTATAAGGTGTTCAAATTATTTGGCTTATTTTTTACAAATTAATAGCAGGACGCGGAAAGATAATAAAAATCAACAATTTGAAAGGGCAGTGCGCTGAAATGGCACAAGCTTTAGGTATATTTGCATCATGAAAGCATTCTTGAGACAGGTCGCGGAGCATTGGTACTCCGCGGGGGACATGCGGAAGATGTGTTTCATTTTCCCAAACAGGCGTTCGCTGGCCTTTTTCCGCAAGTATCTGGCGGAGACGGTGGCTGAGGACGGCATCAGGCCGCTCCAATCTCCCGCGACCTATACGGTCAACGACTTCTTCTACCATGCAGCCGGGGCCACTGCTACGGGCCGCGTGACGCTCCTGCTGGACCTGTACGAATGCTACTGCAAAGTCTTCCACCCGGATGAGCCGCTGGATGATTTCATCTTCTGGGGCGACGTGCTCCTGTCTGATTTCAACGACGTCGACAAGTATATGATCGATCCGGCGGGACTATTCACCAATGTCTCCGATCTCAAAGGCATGCGCGACGATTTCTCATATCTGACGGAGAACCAGCGTGCAGCGGTGGAACGCTTCCTGGGGCATTTCAAGCGCGGAGGCGGAGCGGCTCAAGGGCCTGTTTCAGGAGTCAAGGCAAGCTTCCTGCAAGTCTGGAACATCCTGCTGCCTCTTTACAATGCTTTCCGAGCCAAGCTCTCCTCCGAAGGCAAGGCATATGAAGGCATGGTATACAGATCCCTGGCAGAGAGCTTCGGACAAAAATCGGCGATTGATGTTTTTGCCGGCAGTTTTCCAGGAACGGAGCATTTCGTGTTCGTTGGATTAAATGCCTTGAACGAATGCGAGCGAAGGGTCCTGCGGCGGATGAGGGATGCCGGGATAGCATCTTTCTGCTGGGACTGGTCCGAGGGGTGGATCAGTGATCCGAGGAACAAATCCTCCTTCTTCATGAAGGACAATCTCCTGGAATTCCCTCAGGCATTCCAGCTCGAGGATATCGGGAAGAGTGTGCCACGTATCGACGTGCTCGGAGTACCGTCGTCAGTCGGACAGGCGATGCAGCTCCCGGCCATTTTTGGCGAGCTGGCCGGTCGATGCCACGGAGGCGACATCTCCGCCTTGGGCATCGACACGGCAGTCGATTCTGCATTCAGCATTCTACATTCTACATTCTGCATTCTTCATTCAGCATTCCCAACTCCCAACTGAACATCTACTAACTAAAAACTATACCCCACTCCCACTTTCCCCTCCACATCCTTAAAGCTCGTCGTCACAGCCTCAAGGCTAAGAACAAAACCCTTCAGATGCACCTGCGCAGCAAGGATGGGAAATGGTACTTCTATCACCGTCAGGTCCACGCCATATTCTCCAACAGCGTTTTCAAGTCCGTTATTGGAGAGGAAGGACGCGCTGCCGTTACGAGAATCAAATCCGGATCACAGTATTATATATCCCAGGAGTCTTTCTGCGGCGACCCCGTCCTTGAAACTGTATTCCGTCCAGTCGTAGAAGACCCCAGGAGGGCGGATTCAGACGTCATCCATTCTTTCTGCTCATACTTGACCGAGGCGATCAAGGCTGTCGCTCCCCTGCTGAAGGACATTCCGGACATGTCGGTGGAACTGGATTTTGCACGAGAATGCTATCTTGCTGTCAACAGGCTTGCTGACATGGAGCTCCCCATACTCCCCTCCACTTTCGTCCGTCTGCTCTCGCAGGTACTCGGGCCCGTTTCCGTACCTTTCACCGGAGAGCCGCTCAAAGGGCTGCAGGTCATGGGACCTCTGGAGACCAGGGCATTGGATTTCCGCAACCTCGTGATCCTTTCCTCCGGCGAGGGCGTATTCCCCAGGAGGTCTTCAGGAACCTCTTTCATTCCTCCCGAACTGCGCAAAGGCTTCGGACTGCCCAACTACGAGTACCAGGATGCGGTGTGGGCATACTATTTCTACCGCATGATCCGCAGGGCGGAGAACGTATGGATGGTCTACGACTCCCGCACCGAGGGACTCCGGGCCGGAGAAGAGAGCCGGTATATCAAGCAGCTCGAACTGCACTTCAAGGCCGACATCGTGAGGCATGTCGCCAGACCGGCCGTATCCGTAGGATCTGATACCGGAGACATTCCGAAGACCCCGGAGGATGTTGAGACGATCCGTTCTTCGTTCCTCTCTGCATCTTCACTCCAGAACTACCTGTACTGCCCTGCCAAGTTCTATTTCCACACTGTCAGGAAGCTAAAGGCCGAGGACGAGGTGGCGGAGTCGCTGGACGCAGGCATGATAGGCAATGTCTTCCACAATACCATGTGCGCGCTCTACACGGGGCCTTTCGCCATGGATCCGGATTTCTCCATGGACCGCAAAACGATGAAGGAATGCTCCGGCAGGGCTTTACGGCAGATATCAAAGGACTATATCCGTTCCTGGCTGGACAGGCCGGACGCGTTGCGTGCCCGCATCCGCTCACTTATCATGGCTGAGCTTCACACCTTTGAGGTCAGCGGGCGCAATCTCGTTTTCGAGGATGTCATCCTCCAGTATGTCATGAAGGTCCTGTCCCGAGACTTGGAGTGCATGGACGCCCGCGGCATGGATTCCTTCGAAGTCCTTGGGCTCGAACAGGAGCGTTTCCTCGACTATGACGGTTTCCGGTTCAAGGGCTACATCGACAGGATGGACCGTTTCGCCCCCGGCGAAATCCGTATCGTGGATTACAAGACCGGCAAGGTCAGTGACGAGGACATCAATGTCTTCGACGACAATGCCCAAGAGGTCGTGGATGCGATTTTCGGCCCTGACAACGCCAAAAGGCCGAAAATCGCCCTCCAGATGTTCCTGTACGACCTGTTCGTGGAGAAGGACGCCGGAGGAACAGCCATCTCCAATGCCGTATATGCACCGGCGAGACTTTTCGTTTCCCCCGTGCAGTCCATTCCCGCCAGCCCTTTGTTTACCTCCCTTATGAAGGAGCGGCTCTCGGAGATGCTCAGGGAGATTTCCGACACCTCGGTGCCATTTTCCCGCACTGTAGACGCCAAGACCTGTTCCCATTGTGATTTCAAAACCATCTGCGGACGATGATCAAGATACTCAAAGCCTCCGCGGGTTCAGGCAAGACCTACAACCTCGCCAAGGAGTACATATCTATATTGCTGCAAAGCGCTGATAGGTATGCATACCGCCATATCCTCGCCGTTACTTTCACCAACAAGGCCACGGCGGAGATGAAGTCACGCATACTCCTCGAGCTCGGCACACTCGCATCGAATCCGGAAAAGTCCCCTTATTACGACGATTTCATTCCGGTCCTTTGCCCGGATGCAGAAACTTTGAAAGCCCGTGCTGAACAGATCCTTGTCGATATCCTCCACGACTACGGTTCCTTCTATGTGAGCACCATCGACAAGTTCTTCCAGATGACGCTCAAGGCGTTTTCCCGCGAGATCGGGCAGTTTGCATCGTATCAAGTGGAACTTGACCGTGATTCGCTGGTCCACGAGTCTGTTGACCGCATACTCGATTCCTTAACAGAGGAGTCCACCGAACTCATCGGGCGCCTCAACGAAGGAGTCATGGAGCAGCTTCGCCTGGGACGGAGGGTCAACCTCGAGCGGGGCCTGTACGACATGGCGGAGAAGCTCAAGAACGAAGAGCGCCGCGAGCGCTCGGAGTCGATGGGCATCGACGCGGCGACGGCCTTCTCCGAAGAAAGGCTCGCGGCGGCACGGGCCGAATGCGACAGGATCATCTCCGAGTTCCCCATGGCTTTGAAAAAAGCCGCGGAAGCCGTCATCGAAGTCATGGACCAGGCCGGTGTCCCGCTCTCAGAGACCAACCGGGGTTTCCTGTCCAAAGTACAGGATTATGTCTCCCTGGAGCCGGGCAAGCCTGTCACAAAGCCGTCAGCGACGTTTTTCCGCAACGCTGCCGATTCCGGATCCTGGTTCTCCAAAACCAAGGCACCCAGCTTCCTGCCGCGGGTTCAGGGCTTGCTGGAAGGTCCCCTGGACACTTTCTGCGCATTGTTCGACCTGCCTCTGAAACGCTACAATACCGCAGTGCTCATCAAGGAACAGACTTTCGGCCTGCGCCTGGCAGTCGATTTCTACCGAGAGTTCGACGCACTGCTCAAGGAAAAGAATGTTTTGGGCCTGGATGACTCCAACACCCTCCTTCGGGACATCATCGACGGAAGCGACGCGCCCTTCGTCTATGAGAAGATGGGCGTCCGTTTCGAAAGTTTCCTCCTGGACGAGTTCCAGGACACTTCTACCATACAGTGGCAGAATTTCCTGCCGCTGCTGCGCGAAAGCGACGCTTCTGGACGCACCAACCTCGTCGTGGGAGATGTCAAGCAGAGCATATACCGCTGGCGAGGTTCCGACTGGAACCTCCTGGCCAGCCGCCTGACCGAGCAGTTCCCGCACTCGTCAGTCAGGCCGCTTGACTCCAACTGGCGCAGTTGCGGAGCCATAGTCCGCTTCAACAGCGCATTCTTCACCCATGCTGCGGCAGTCATAGGGGCAAGCGAGATCTATTCCGATGTCGAGCAGGAAGTCAAGTCGGACGACCCCCAGGAGGGATATGTCAGGTTGACTTTCTGCGATGCCGGGGATGAAGACCGCATGGTGCTCGAAAGCATATCCGAGGCCAGGGAGGCCGGAGCCGGATATGGGGATATCGCCGTCCTCGTGCGCAACAACGCTGAAGGAGGCCGTGTCGCAGCTTATCTCATGGAAGCCGGCATCCCCGTCATCAGCGACGACTCGCTCGCGCTGAAGTCATCGGTGACAGTGCGCCGCCTCGTCTCCCTGCTTTCATGCGTGGAGAATCCAGACGATACTGTCAGCAGCTACCTGGCTTCGTCGCTCAACATAACTGTACCGGAGCAATACCACTCTCTGGTTGACCTGTGCGAAGGACTGCTGCGCAAAATGCAGGACAGGGATCCCTCCGGCTTCGAGGGCGAATCCCTTTACATCCAGTCATTCCTGGACTATCTCCAGGACTGGTGCGCCAAGAGCGGCAACAGCCTGCAGCGCTTTCTCAAGGACTGGAACGAGGAAGGCAACGACCCGTGCCTGAGTTCTCCTTCTACCGGCGACTCCGTCAGGATCATGACCATACACAAGTCCAAAGGGTTGGAGTTCCCCCATGTCATATTCCCTTATGCCGAGAAAGTCGGATTCTACAAAGAAGGCTGGCACTGGTGCAGGCCCGACGGAGCGTCGGACGCCTTTCCCGAGGCGTCCTCCTCCATTTTCCCCGTCCGCCTGTCTTCAAAGGCGGCGGACACCGCTTTCGCGGGAGACTACGAGAGGGAGCGCTCCCTCCAGGCAGTGGACAACATAAACACTTTCTATGTCGCACTCACGCGCGCGAAGAAGTCCCTTCATGTCATATCCTGCAAATCTTCGTTAAAAGGTGACGCCAAAGACTTCTCGCAGGTGCTCCGGGCATTTGCCGGCACATCACCCCTCATGCAGGAGAAGCTTTCCACCGAAGGCGATGCGGAAGTATTCGAATATGGAACACCTTATGACTTCTCTCGAATGGAACGCAAGATACGGACTGAAGAGGCCGGATTTCCAACCGCTTTCCGCTCTTATCCGCTGGACGGCCGGCTCAGGCTCAGTGCAGATGCGGCTGATTTCTTCTCTCCGGAAGGGAGTGTAGGGACTATGGCCTCCAAACGTCTTGGTGGCATAGTCCTTCACGATATACTTGCCTCCGTGCACGCTCCGAAGGACCTCAGAGGTGCCGTCGATGCCGCTGTCCGTGACGGCAAGCTTACCGCGAAGGAAGGAGAGGAGGACTTCGCGCTCCTGCAGGAGCGCATCGCTTCCGTTGCAGAGCGCGGATGGTTCCCGGAGGACGGTTCTGCCGTGTTCAATGAACGCAGCATTTTCGACACCGACGGCAGCGAGCATCGCCCGGACCGTGTAGTCGCACTGCCCGACAGGACGATCATCATCGACTACAAGACAGGTGAACAGGACAAAGGATACACCCGTCAGCTACAGCGCTATATCCGGCTCTACAGGCAGATGGGATACCCTGCCGTATCAGGACATATCTGGTATCTTCATGACGGAGTTGTCGTAGATATCTGACTCTTTTTATAATTGTTTTTCCCATTCTGGTAATACTCCCTCTTCATTATATCTGAGCCATAGGGACTTCAATAGAATATGATTTATTCCAAAAGCCTTGCTAATATAGTGGATACTATATCCTGCCTCAAGCATTTTCATATACTTAAGGCGATCTTCAAATGTGTGTTTTTTGAGCTTTTTTGACATAACAAAACCCCGGCCTTTTTATTTCGCTTCGGCAAAAAAAGCACTGTAAAACGATACAATTGACGTTTTTTTTATAGATTTGTAGATAGAAAACTAAACTTTATCTTTAATCGGTGTTCATATACCACATTAGTTTAGCCACAACCCATTACTTATTATTAACACTAACTAATGAAAGATCGTATGAAGAAACTACTTCATCAGCGGCTTCTGTCGCTCCTGCTGGGCATGCTTCTATGCATACCGGCAGCTTTCGGTCAAAATCAGGTTGCAGTGAAAGGTAAGGTCCTGGATGCTGACGGGCAGCCGGTCATCGGCGCGGCCATCATGCAGAAAGGGACCTCGAACGGTGTGACCACAGATCTTGACGGAAATTTCTCTTTCGTAGTACCGGCTGGCTCTGTCCTTGAGATCTCATCCATCGGATACGGGACCCAGGAAGTGACCGCGGCGCCTAACCTTAACATCACTCTCCAAGAAGAGGCTACCACCCTTGAGGAGACCGTAGTCGTCGGCTATGGTACCCAGAAGAAGGCATCGCTCTCCAGCGCCATCTCGAACATCCGCAGCGAGGAACTGACCGCTACGAAGCAGACGGACGTCCTGGCCTCCCTCCAGGGTAAGGTCCCGGGACTCCAGATCCGCCAGAGGACCGGTGACGCCGGTGACTTCAACACCGACCTCAAGCTCCGCGGATACGACGAGCCTCTTGTCATCGTGGACGGAATCGTACGCACGGCACCCCGCCGCAGCCAGGAGACCAATACCTCGTACTCCAACTCCAGTTCCGCCGTCCTGGCTCAGCTGAACCCTGAGGACATCGAGAGCATCTCCGTCCTGAAGGACGCTTCCGCAGCCATCTACGGTATGGGTGCCCAGAACGGCGTCATCCTCGTGACCACAAAACAGGGTACGATCGGAGCCCCTTCCGTGAAATACTCCAACAAGTTCTCCTTCGGCGTCCCGACCGCCCTCCCGGAAGAGGTGGACATCCTCACCTGGTTCGAGGAAGCCAATGCAATGTACGCCCTCGTGGGCAAGTCAGCCCCGTATTCCCAGGATCTCATCGACCACTATAAGAACGGCGATCCGGGTTACACGGACAACAAATGGTACTCCCAGTTCTACCGCAATTTCTCCTTCCAGCAGAACCACCAGGTCTCCGTAAGCGGCGGTACGAACCAGACGCAGTACTACCTCAGCGGTTCCTTCAACACCGACAACGGCATCCTGAACGGTCCTCAGCTGGGTTACAAGAGCTTCTCGTTCCAGGGCAACATGACCACCAACGTCACCAAGAACCTCAAGGTCGTGTTCCAGTCCAGCCTGAGCTGGAACAAGAAGGTGGGTACGCCTTCGAATGCGAACCAGAACTTCTACACCCGCGGCCTTTATTCCGAGCGCTGGATCCCCTGGCAGGTGCCCGACAACCCGACCCACTGGACGTACAACTCCGGTAATGAGAGCCGTAACGCCATCGGCGCCTTGAACGGAGCCAACGGTTACGACAAGACCTCGGTGTCCTCCTTCGTGAACAGCATCAACAGTACTTACACGGCCCCGTTCCTGAAAGGCTTGAAATTCTCCGGTCAGATCGCTTATGACTACCAGCAGCGCGAAACCAGCCAGCTTACCCTCCATTTCCCGCTGTACGACTGGCAGACAGACGAACTCGTCAGCTACAACAAGGATGAGAATGCGTTGACTGAAAGATGGGAAAACCGACGGAAGGTCTATGGAAAGATCCAAGCCAACTACGAGGCCACCTTCGGCAAGCACACGTTCGGCGCGATGCTCGCCGCTGAGGCCCAGATCAACTGGAACAGGAACCTGCGGGGCGACCGCTTGTACGAGGAGTTCTATACGCACGACATCCTGGATCAGGCAATCGCCTCCACTGCAGAGAACAGCGGTTCCCGTTCCAGCAGCGCGAAGGCCGGCTACATCGGCCGCCTCAACTACGAATACGATAGCCGCTACATCGTCGAGGTGATGGCCCGCTACGACGGCTCCTCCTTCTACGCTCCCGGATACCGCTGGGCACTATTCCCGTCCTACTCCCTCGCATGGAGGGTATCCCAGGAAGGATGGTTCAAGAACGCCTTCCCCTGGATTACCAACTTGAAACTCCGTTGGTCGGACGGTATGTCCGGTCAGAACCAGGGTTCCGCCTATCAGTACCTGCTGGGTTATTCGAAGACCAGCACGAACTACATGTTCGACGACAACACCCCCATCATGGGCTACAGCAACACCTCGGTGGCACAAACCCTCCTGTCCTGGACCAAGGCGTACATGCGTGACTTCGGTGTCGACTGGGAGATCAACCGGGGCATCCTTGGCGGTTCCATCGACTGGTTCTGGCGCGAGGAGACGGGCAAGTCCGCCGCAACGGATTCCTCCGTTCCGGACATGTACGGTATCGACCTCCCGAAGATGAACCTCGACGCCACGGAGAACGTTGGTATCGACCTCGAGCTCTCGCATCGCATGCGCTTCAAGGACTTCAACTACCGCGTCACCGCCACCGCGACATTCGCCCGCGAGCGTGACACCTACCAGCAGGCCGAACGGTCGAAGATATGGAAATCCTCACAGGCCTACTATGACGGACATACGGAAGGCCGTTGGGACAACGCCCTTGACGGCAAATACTATGAGTGGAACGGCATGGGACAGTTCACGGACTGGAACGATATCTTCGACTATCCCGTCCTGTACAATACTTCCTCGAGCAAGAAGATGAACATGGCCGAAATGGTTCCGGGCATGTACAAGATCGACGACTACAACGGAGACGGTGTTATCACGAAAGCCGACCGGTACTATTCATGGAAAGAGGGCAATCCGCCACTCCAGTTCGGTTTAATGATCTTCCTCGAGTACAAGAACTTCGACCTCAGCGCCACGTTCAACGGCGCGGCCTTGAGCCACAAGAAGATGCAGCTGTCCGGAGGTATGGGTTACGGCTGGAGCAAGACGCTCTTCGTCAACCATATGGACCACTACCGCCTCGCGGATGGCTATGACGATCCGCGTGATCCGAACTCCGTCTGGGTGCCCGGTTACTGGCCGGCCCTCGCCCCTGCGACCGGTGCCGAAGACGCCAGTTCCAACGCCACCTACCGTTTCGACCAGCCTTACTCCTGGGTGAACAATGCTTTCTTCCGTATGAAGAGCTTGGAGATCGGTTACACACTGCCTAAATCCGTGCTCAGCAAGATTAATCTGAAGAGGGTGCGCGTCTACGCCAGCGGCACCAACCTCCTCACCTTCTGTAACCCGATCGTGAAGGTATGGGATCCTGAGACATACCAGGCCTCGAGACGAGGAGCATCCGGTGCTCCTCTGCTCAAGACTTTCGTTGTTGGAACCAGCATCAGCTTCTAAACTTATTGAGAGATGAAAAAGATACTTAAATATACATTCGCCATTGTCCTCGGCCTCGGCCTCTGCTCCTGCGACAAGCTGTTCGACAGCCTGGAGGGTGACCTGACCAAAATGTCCGAGGAAGACATGACTTCGTCGCAGGCTGGTCTGGAGCGTCTCCTGTCGGATGTGTACAGCGCCATTCCGATGGACGCCTTCAACACCAAGGACCAGCACACGACGCTGGCCACTTATTCGAAGGCCAACGACTACGACATCGCCGTGACCGGCTTCTGGAATTACAAGAAGATGCGTTCGATCAACCAGTTCATCCAGAAGATCGACATGGCTCTCGAGAAAAAGGCCATCAACGAGGAAACCCGCGACCAGATGCTGGGCGAGGCGCTCTTCGTCCGCGCCTACTGCTATTTCGCGATGGTGCGCCGTTACGGCGGCGTCCCGATCGTGACCGAGCCTCTGGACGACCAGTATGACGGAGAAGAGAATCTAGGGCTTTACATCCCCCGCAGCACGGAGAAGGAGACCTGGGATTTCGTGATCTCAGAACTGGACAGGGCTGCGGAACTTCTCCCCGACGAGCCTAAGGGCGGTAAATACCGCGCCAGCAAATGGGCGGCCCTGGGCCTCCAGTCCCGCGTGGCGCTGTATGCCGCCACCCTGAGCAAATACTGGGGCAAGGAAGCCATCTCATCCAGTTACAAGGCCGTGGCTGATAAGCTGACCTATATGGAGTCCTCCTACGCCGACGCCTACTTCGCCAAGTGCATCGAGGCCAGCGAGAAGATCATCAACTCCGGCAAGTTCTCACTTTACGGCGGCGCTACCACGTCGGTGAGCAAAGCGAAGGAGAACTTGACGAACCTCTTCCTGGACCGTCAGGAAAGCGAGTTCATTTTCGGTAAGTCCTACAAGGACGGAACGGCCGATGCGGACAACGGATTCGACCGCAACAATTCCCCGGCGCAGTCCCACGGCACCGGCACCAACGCCGGCTGGGGCAACTATTCCATCACCACGGACCTGATTGACTTGTTCGACGACTACAACGCAGCCGGCGGCCGTACTGACGGTACCATCAAGACCCGCAACGACGGCGTTGAGGATACTTACTTCGCACAGATCGCGACTTCCGCATCCTCCTTCGACAAGAAAGCTGACTTCATCAAGTACGACCATCCGCAGGATCCGTTCCTGAACAAGGACGCGCGTTTCCAGGCTTGGGTGCTGTATCCGGGCTGCGAGTTCCGCAGCACCACCATCGTTGCGCAGGCCGGCTACTGGCTTCCTGACGGAAAGCTCGAGTTCTATCAGGAGAATTCCACCAAGGTGAACGGAGTGACCTATTACGAGCTAGGCGCCGACAGCCAGAACGGCATGTCCGCCTATATCGACATCGGAAACGTGGGTACGAGCAACCACTCCTACTACTGGACGACCGGCTTCGGTATCCGGAAGTTCCTGGATCC
>ONNK01000073.1 GCA_900319185.1 uncultured Bacteroidales bacterium | reverse complement strand
GCTGCTGGCGGTGACGCTGGCCTGCGGTACGGGGAGCGGCTGCACCGTTTCCCACCTGGTGGCGCTCGGCCGCGCCAAGCCCGAAGGCCTTGCGCATGACCCTCTTCTCCTTTTCGTACAATCCTGGAGCGACGAATTTCCAGAGTTCGTAACAGATAAGCGGAAACGCGACGACGACCGCGCAGATGAAAGTCACCTTGATGTGGGTGAAGAACTGCGCCGCGATGTCGATATTGATCAGGTTGATGGACAGATCCACCCCCAAAAGCCGGTACAGCCAGAAATCCGGCCTGGTCGGCCGGAGTATGACCCCGTCGAAAAGGATCTCCTTGAGGAAGAATCCGACCGTGAAAAAGGCCAACACGATCAGGACCGAGCGGATCAGCGTTCCCCTCAGTTCTTCGAGATGGTCCCAGAAGGACATCTCCTTAAGGCCTTTCCCGGAGTCGGACGCCACGTCTATTTCGTCTCGTCAGCTTTCTTGGTATCGTCGAGGTCTTTGGTAACCTCCTTGAGTTCGTCCTCGACTTCGTTCATTCCCTGACGGAAACTCTTGACTCCTTTGCCAACTCCGCGCATGAGCTCGGGGATTTTCTTGCCACCGAAGAGAAGGACGATCACCAGGACGATCAGGAAGATCTCCCAGAAGCCAAGACTGCCAAGAAACAGAGGATAAGTCAGCATAATATAGTGGAATTATGGGGTTAACAAAAATGTTACAACTCTAAACTCTTTTGTTTTATTTACTAGCTCTCAGCGAATTAAGCTGAGACTCCAGACTTTCGATTCTCGAGAGGGCATCTGCCTCCTTTTTACGCTCGACAGCCACGATTTTCTCCGGAGCATGGGCCACGAACGACTCGTTCGAGAGCTTTTTGCGCACTCCTTCGAGGAATTTCCTCTGGTAGGCGAGGTCGGCTTCCGCCTTGGCGATCTCCTCTTCGACATTGACCAGTCCGGTGAGCGGGACGAAGAACTCGACTGTGCCGATGATGAAGGAAACACCGGAGCCGGTGTCGCCGAAATCATCGGTCTGCTCGACGGAAGTGATACCGGCGAGCTTCACCACGACAGGGGCGATCTCCATCGGGAAGCCGCCCTTGACCTTGAGGGCGAGAGGCTCCTTCGGCGAGAGATTCTTCTGGACCCTGATGGAGCGGATGGAGACGATGGCCTCGCGGGCGCACTCGAAGTCGCGGATGAACGACTCGTCATACTTCCCTGCCTCGGGCGTACGCGCGAACATGATGGATGCGCCTTCGGGACGCTCCTCCATGGCCTGCCAGAGCTCTTCGGTGATGAACGGCATGATCGGATGGATCATCTTGATGAGAGCCTCAAAGAACTTGAGGGTAGCATCATAGGTGGCTTTGTCTACAGCAGCACCGAAAGCAGGCTTGACAATCTCCAGATACCAGCTGCAATAGTCATCCCAGAACAGCTTGTAGATGGTCATCAAAGCATCGGAAATCCTGAACTTACTATAATGATCCTCAACCTGTTCGATGGTCTGACTTAATTTGTTTTCGAACCATTTGGCAGCGACTGCGGAAGCAGCCGGGGTGGCTGCAGCGGGATCGACATTCCAGCCCTTGACGAGCCTGAAGGAGTTCCATATCTTGCCGCAGAAGTTGCGTCCCTGCTCTATCATCGCCTCATCGTAGAGGATGTCGTTGCCGGCGGAGGAGCAGAGCAGCATGCCGAGGCGGACAGCGTCCGCGCCATACTTGGCGATGAGCTCGAGCGGGTCGGGAGAATTGCCGAGGGTCTTGCTCATCTTGCGGCCCAGCTTGTCACGGACGATGCCGGTGAAATAAACGTTGTGGAAAGGAACGTCGTTCATGAACTCGTTTCCTGCCATGATCATCCTGGCCACCCAGAAGAAGATGATGTCCGGGGCGGTCACGAGGTCGTTGGTCGGGTAATAGTATGCCAGGTCGGCGTTGGGCTTGTGGTCGGGATTGCCCGGCATCTCCGGATCGAACACGGAGATGGGCCACAGCCAACTGGAGAACCAGGTGTCCAGCACGTCCTCATCCTGCTTGAGATCCTCAGGCTTGATGGACGGATCGATGGCCTGGGCAGCCTTGAAGGCTTTCTCGAAGCTATTCTCTACAACTATCTGCCCATCAGGGAGATAGTATGCAGGAATCCTCTGGCCCCACCACAGCTGGCGGCTGATGCACCAGTCGCGGGCGTTCTCCATCCAGTGACGGTAGGTATTGCGGTATTTGTCCGGGATGAACTTGATGAATCCGTCCTCGACGGAAGCGAGGGCGCGCGGCGCCAGCTCTCCCATCTTGAGGAACCACTGGGCGCTCAGGCGCGGCTCGATGACCGCGTTGGTGCGCTCGCTGTAACCGACGGGCGAGGTGTAGTCCTCCACCTTCTCCATGTTTCCGGCTTCCTCCAGCATCTTGACGATCTTCTTGCGGGCCTCGAAGCGGTCCTCGCCGATAAGGATCTGGGCCTGCTCGTTCAGGCGGCCGCGGTCGTCGATGATGTCGAGGATGGGGAGATTGTGACGGAGGCCGATCTCGTAGTCATGCGCGTCATGCGCAGGCGTGACCTTGAGGCAGCCGGTACCGAAATCCATCTCGACATAGTCGTCCTCGATGATAGGTATCTCCTTGTTGATGAGGGGGATAAGGACTTTCTTGCCCTTCATCCAGAAGTGACGCTCGTCATTGGGATTGACGCAGATGGCGGCATCGGCCATGATGGTCTCCGGACGGGTCGTTGCCACTACGATGTACTTGTCGGTAGGGTTGCCGTGACCGTCGGAGATGAAGTAGCGCATGTGGTAGAAATGGCTCTGGGTGTCCTTGTGGATGACCTCGTCGTCGCTGACGGCGGTATGTCCCTCCGGGTCCCAGTTGACCATGCGCACTCCCCTGTATATCCAGCCTTTCTTGTAGAAATATACGAAAGTATTGATAACGGCCTCGGAGAGCTCCGGCTCCATGGTGAAGCGGGTGCGGTCCCAGTCACAGGAGGCGCCGAGCTTGCGCAACTGCTTGAGTATGATGCCGCCATGCTCTTCCTTCCACTCCCAGGCGTACTTGAGGAACTCCTCGCGGGTGAGGGACTCCTTGGCGATGCCCATGCCCTTGAGCTTGGCCACCACCTTGTTCTCGGTGGCGATGGAAGCGTGGTCCGTTCCGGGCACCCAGCAGGCATTCCTGCCGTCCATGCGGGCCTTGCGGATGAGGACGTCATTGAGAGTATTGTTGAGCACATGACCCATGTGCAGGATGCCGGTGACGTTCGGCGGCGGGATCACGATGGTATAGGGCTCCCTGTCGTCGGGCTCAGAATGGAAGCATTTGTGCTCCAGCCAGTAGGCGTACCACTTGTCCTCCACTTCGGAGGCAATGTATTTAGCCGATAATTCCATTTTGTATAATAAGTGTTGTTATAATCGCATTATCGTACAAATATACTCTTTTTTTCAGTATTTTTGCAGAAAACGATACCGTATCATGGACAACAACGAAAAGAAACAGCTCAGCCTGGACCTCAAGCCCGAGGTGGCCAAAGGCTCATATTCCAACCTCGCTATCATCTCGCACTCCCCCAGCGAGTTCATCATCGACTTCGCCACCATGCTCCCGGGCCTCCAGAAGCCCGAGATCTCCAACCGCATCGTGATGAATCCCGAGCACGCCAAGCGCCTGCTGAACGCCCTCGCCGACAACATCAACAAGTACGAGTCGCAGTTCGGGGCCATCACCTTCAAGGAGCAGCAGCCCAAGGGCACCTTCAACCTCGGTGACTTCATGAACAGCAACGGGGCCAAGTCCTAGACGCCATGCAGCTTACTGAAAACAAACTCCGTCAGGTCAAGGCCATCGCCTTCGACATCGACGGCGTCATGACCGACGGCGGCATCCTAGCCATGCCTGACGGCGATCTCCTGCGCGTCTTCGACGCCAAGGACTCGTTCGGCGTGCGCATGGCCAAGATGAACGGCCTCCACACGGGCATCATCACCGGCGGAAGCTCCGACAGCATCGTCAAGCGCTTCAGCGTATGCGGTGTCGATCCGGACGACATTTATCTTCATTCAAGGATAAAGCTCGACGACTTCAACGCTTTCTGCCAGAAGCACTCGCTCAAGCCGGAAGAAGTGATGTTCTTCGGCGACGACCTTCCCGACATCCCGGTCATCAAGGCCTGCGGCATAGGCGTTGCGCCCGCCGACGCCGTGGAGGAAGTCCGCCAGGCGGCGGACTACGTCTCAGAGTACTGCGGAGGCCACGGCTGCGTCCGCAACGCAGTCGAGATGGTGCTCAAGGCCCAGGGGCGCTGGCAGCTCGACGACCAGCTCTACAAGAAGCTTTTCTGACATGGACCTCAAAGGAAAACGAATCATTCTCGGCAGCGGATCGCCGCGTCGGCGCGAGCTTCTCGGCGCCATGAACGTGGAGTTCACCATAGACACCGACAATACCTTCGAAGAGACTTATGACCCAGCCACGCCACACGAGGCGGTGCCGGCGCTCATGTCCGAGGGAAAATCCCTCGGATTCCACCGGCCCCTGGAGAAGGACGAGATACTGATCACCTCCGATACGATGGTGCTCTGTCACTCCGACGATCCGGAGCAGTCCCCCATACTCGGCAAGCCGCATTCACGCGAGGATGCGGTCCGTATGCTCCGGCTGCTCTCCGGCCGGGAGCACGAAGTGATCACGGCCGTCACGCTGCGGAGCCGCGACCGCATGGAGACGCGCGCCGACTCCACCATCGTCGTATTCAAGGATTTGACTGACAGCGAGATTGATTACTACGTGGAAAATTGCAAGCCCTTTGACAAGGCTGGAGCCTATGGCATCCAGGAATGGATAGGACTCATCGGCATCACTGCCATCCGTGGCTCGTATTTCAATGTCGTGGGCTTCCCCACCCATTTGGTATATGAGATGCTGATGTCTTTTTGTTGATGTTTTTTTTGCAGTTTAGCAAAAACTGCTTATCTTTGCATCCCACAAAACATGAAGCTTTAGCTCAGCTGGTTTAGAGCGCTTGCTTGACAGGCAAGAGGTCAGCAGTTCAAATCTGCTAAGCTTCACTCCAAACAATCAGACGCTTACAGAGATGCAAGCGTCTTTTCTTTTATTCCGTCTCGATATGCAGGACGAGATACTCCGACCTTGTGCCGATGCGGATCTTGGGGCCCCAGATCCCGAGGCCTGAACTCACATAATAGCGGGTACTCCCCCGCCGGTGATGGCCCCAGGACTTCTCATACATGGCATCCGTCACCCAGGAAAGCGGCCAAACCTGTCCCCTATGGGTATGCCCGCTGAACTGGAAATCTATTCCCGCCAGTTCCGCATCTTCCAGATGATAAGGCTGGTGGTCGAGAAGGATGGTAAAGCCCGGCAGGGCACTTGCAAGCTCGGAGAGAGGTTTCCTGCGCGGATTGCTCCGGTCATCCCGGCCAACAACAGTAATCCCTTGGAAATACGCGACAGAGTCGCGCAGCAGGGTTATCCCCGCATCGGCGAAGAACTTCTCCGAATCTTGCTCATTGCCAATGTATTCGTGATTGCCGAGGACGGTAAAAAGCGGAGCCTTGATGCGCGCGAACTCCTCTGCATAATTTCCCTCAATCAGAGGCCGCAGCTGAATATCCACGATATCCCCGCCGAAGAGCACCAGATCGGGATCCTCGGCATTGATCATGTCAGCCCAGCGGGAAAGCTCCGGTCTGCGGTTGCTGTATCCAAGGTGAAGGTCGCTTGCAAGGACAATGGTCATGGGCCTTTCAAGTGGTTTTACAGTCTTGACAGTCAATTCTTCGCGATACTTATGCTTATAGTGGATGCCTCCGGCAATCAGCACAAGGGCGATGCAGCCCAGGATACAGGCAAGCGAAACACCGTTGCCGTTCAGCCAGCCCTTTGGGATAAGCCTCAGCAATACACCTAAATCGGCAACGATAAAAGCTATCAACAGATACAGGTACGCAATCATCCATGGATGGCCTATCTCATACAAGGCCGTAATCATAGGAATGGACGCTTTGCTGCGCAAACCCATGCTCGCGAAAGCCGCCACCATCCACAGCAGGAAAAGGGTGGCGGCCACGAGTTTGGGCGCCCACCCTCCGGGAGTGATCCGCCACAGGTGCCACACGACGTAGGCCACCGTGACGAAAAAGACAATCAGTATGGTTATGAATCCCGCTCTCATGGATGCTCCGGCTTTTTCTTCAAAGGTAAAGAAATCATGTCTGAACGCCAAACGAATCGCTATCATTTGGAAGTCCAGCGTTTATTGCGTAACTTGGTGCTATGGATCTCGTCCTTCACAAGAAACTTTTCCGGGAACTGACCGTCGACGAACTGTACGAGCTTCTTCGTGTCCGTGCGGAAGTCTTTGTCGTGGAACAGGACTGCGTTTACCAGGACATGGACGGAGATGACCAGGTTTCTGTCCATCTGTGGCTTACGGACGGAGGCAAGGTTGTAGCACTATGTCGCGTCTGTCCAGCCGGCACACACATGGAAGAAGTTTCGATCGGACGTGTCATCACGACCGAGCGAGGCAAAGGTTACGGCAAGCGGATCATGCTCGAAGGCACCAAGGTGGCACAGGAGCATTTCAGCGCAAAGCGGATCGATATCGAAGCCCAGGAGTATGCACGCGGTTTTTATGAGCAGGTTGGATTCCGGCAGTCATCCGAACCGTTCATCCTCGACGGGATTCCTCATATTAGAATGACCTGGACCGATTAATCATGGTAACTAACGTCTACTCACAGTATTTCCAAGCTAATGCGACCTTCTCCGGCGTAGAGCGCCGGGGAGCCTTGGTCCTTCTGATCTCTGACTCTGAAGCCGGGATGATCTCCTACAAGGTTGCCGTCTCTTTCTTTCCTCACAAGGATCCGGAAGACTTCGCGGTCTCGTATGATGCGTATTTCGAAAAGGAGGTATTCAATGCTCCTGGCCGTCGCTCAAAGAAGCGTGAAGCAGCCTTCATGGAGTCCCTGCGCAACGAGATCGACGCAATTTCCGTCGAGCACGATGCGACGGTCGACTGGGATCATCCTCTGAATGAAGCACGTATTGGATAAGATTATGAAAGCTTTCACCATTCGGCCGGCCAGGCCTGACGAGGCCAGCCTCGTCCTGGATTTCATCAAGAGACTCTCCGTTTATGAGAAATGCGAGGGCGATGTCGTTGCGGACGAAGCCACCATATTCCATTCCCTTTTCGTGGAGCGCTCCGCCGAGGTAGTTTTCGCCGAGGAAGACGGAGTGCCCGTCGGTTTCGCCCTGTTCTTCCACAACTTCTCCACTTTTGTGGGAAGGAAAGGGATGTATCTTGAGGACCTGTTCATACTTCCTGAGAAGCGTGGACTTGGTTACGGCAAAGCCTTGCTGAAATACGTTGCAAGACTCGCCGTCGAGCGTAACTGCGGCCGTATGGAATGGATATGCCTCGACTGGAACGAGTCCGCATTGTCCATCTACCGTTCCATCGGTGCCGCTCCCCTTTCCGACTGGACAGTCCAGCGGCTGGACGAGCAGGCGCTGATACGATTCGCCGGCCAGGCTTAGGCCCCGGAAGACTTTTTAAACACCCCAGGCAGTACACTACGAACTGGATAGCTTTTTACGGTTGAGAAACAACTACTGGCTGGAGGTCGTTTTTCCGCTCCTTTTAACTCCGAGTACACCTCTTTCGAGCACAAATCAGTCAGTTTTGTGCTTCCCGTGCTCCAAAATGCCTTCTCTGAGCACAAATTGCCTTGTTTTGTGCTTCTGGTGCTCAGATTTGCCTCTTTCGAGCACAATTCAACCTGTTTTGTGCTCACCGTGCTCCGGAATGCCTTCTCTGAGCACAAATAGCCCATTTTTGTCGCTTTTTTTTGTAAATTAGCTATCCAGAAACCTGTCCACGGCATATGACGTTCCTGATTGAATCCCTTATCGCCTGCGCGGTATTCACGCTGTTCGTGTTCCTGATGTCAAGGGACCCGGTGAAGACCGTTTTCAACTATCCTCCGGCAATCATCGAGCGCTGTAAACAGCTCGGGCTGGTGGATGAGAGCAACCGTCCGGGCGGAGCGGGTTTCTATGCGAAGAAGGTCACTGCCCTGCTCGTCTTCGGCGTATTGCTGGGCCTGCTGGTGCGGTACGTGAACGGCTGCACGACCTTCTGGTGCGGAGCTCTGACAGCCTATGCTCTTTGGTGCGTGGTGAACTGGTTTGATGCTATAGTTTTGGACTGTATCTGGTTCTGCCATGACCCCCATTTCGTGATCAAGGGCACGGAGGATATGGCGAGGGACTACCATGACTACTGGTTCCACATCAAAGGGGCGCTGATTGGGATGGTCCTTGCAGTACCCGCAGCTATGATCGCCGGACTTATAGTGATACTTTGATTATGGATGAACCTGTCCTCAACGCCCACAA
>ONNK01000059.1 GCA_900319185.1 uncultured Bacteroidales bacterium | reverse complement strand
AGGGCAACGAAACCCCCGATACCGAGGAGGATCTCGTCCCCCGTCCGCCGGTGATCACCGTCATGGGCCATGTCGACCACGGCAAGACCTCGCTCCTCGACTACATCCGCAAGTCCAACGTCATCGCCGGTGAGGCCGGAGGCATCACCCAGCACATCGGAGCATACAGCGTGACCCTTGAGGACGGCCGTCACATCACCTTCCTCGACACCCCTGGCCACGAGGCCTTCACGGCCATGCGTGCCCGCGGTGCGCAGATGACCGACCTCGCCATCATCATCGTCGCAGCTGACGACGCCGTCATGCCGCAGACCATCGAGGCCATCAACCATGCCCAGGCTGCCAATGTCCCTATGGTATTCGCTATTAATAAGATAGATAAGCCCGGCGCCATGCCTGACACCATCCGCCGCCAGCTCTCCGAGATGAACATCCTCGTCGAGGATTGGGGTGGCAAGTACCAGTGCCAGGAGATCTCTGCCAAGAAGGGTCTCAACGTGGACAAGCTCCTCGAGAAGGTCCTCCTCGAGACCGACCTGCTCGAGCTCAAGGCCAACCCCAACAAGCTCGCCTCCGGCGCCGTCATCGAGTCTTCGCTCGACAAGGGCCGAGGCTACCTCGCCACCATCCTGGTGCAGAACGGCACTCTGCGCGTGGGCGACGTGATCCTCAGCGGAAGTTTCTACGGCAAGGTCAAGTCCATGTTCAACGAACGCGGCCAGAAGGTCACCGAGGCCGGCCCGTCCACTCCTGTGTCCGTCCTCGGACTCAACGGAGCCCCTTCCGCAGGTGAGAAGTTCGTGGTCATGAGCGACGAGCGCGAGGCCAAGAGCATCGCGAACAAGCGCGAGCAGCTCATCCGCATCCAGGGCATCAAGACCCAGAAGCACATGACCCTCGAGGAGATCGGCCGCCGTATCGCCATCGGCAACTTCAAGGAGCTCAACGTCATCGTCAAGGGCGACGTGGACGGCTCCGTCGAGGCCCTCTCCGACTCCCTCATCAAGCTCTCCACCGAGCAGGTGCGCGTCAACGTCATCCACAAGGCCGTCGGTGCCATCTCCGAGTCCGACATCCTGCTGGCTGAGGCCTCCGACGCCGTCATCATCGGCTTCCAGGTCCGACCGACCGTCGAGGCCCGCAAGGTGGCTGACCGCGAAGGCATCGAGATCCGACTCTACTCCGTCATCTACGACTGTATCAACGAAGTCAAGGACGGTATCGAGGGTATGCTCGAGCCTGAGAAGAAGGAGGAAGTCACCGGCACCGCCGAGGTCAAGCAGACCTTCCGTATCAGCAAGGTCGGTACCATCGCCGGCTGTATCGTGCGCGACGGCAAGATGGTCCAGAAGACCAGCGTCCGCCTCATCCGCGACGGCATCGTCATCTACACCGGCGAGCTCGGATCCCTGCAGATCGGCAAGGATGCCGCCAAGGAAGTCACTGCCGGACGCGAGTGCGGTATGTCAGTCGCAGGTTACAACGACATCAAGGAAGGCGACGTCATCGAGGCCTTCCACATCATCGAGATCAAGCGCACGCTGTAAGCGGAACGATATCTGGAAAAAGAGGACGACCTTCCCGGTCCGTCCTCTTTTTTTACGGGTTTTTTGGTCGGATGATATTCTTTTCCTATATTCGCATAAATATGTAGAAGTAAGCGTAAGCTATGAAAAACCGTGACAGATCAGCATCTTCTACGTTCAGTGTTTTCCTGCCTGTCTAGGGCACGGATTGTCGCTGGACGTATTATTGTGCCGCCGAGAACCACGTAATTACCTAAAGATCACATAATAACATTTTATATTAATTTAACCCAAGAATGATGAAAAGGAGAAAACTATCTCATCTGTTCGGGCTGATGGCGCTACTGCTGCTTATGCCCGGGCTGTCTTTCGCCCAGAACCTTCGCGTCGAAGGCAAGGTCCTGGATGAGCTGGGAGAAGGGTTGATCGGAGCCGGAGTGGTCATACAAGGGACCAGGACCGGAACGATCACCGACCTGGACGGCAATTTCGTGCTTCCGTCCGTTCCTCCCGGCGCTACGCTCGAAATCTCTTGTGTAGGATACAAGACTCTGGAGGTCCAGGTCACAGGAGGACGTGTAGACGTCACCCTGGAGCCTGACACCAGCGCCCTCGACGAAGCCGTGGTCGTCGCGTACGGCCAGCAGAAGAAGGTCACCATCACCGGTGCGGTCTCCGCCATCAACGGTGACGGACTCCTCAAGGCCCCTGTCGCGAACGTCGCCAACGCCCTCCAGGGCAATCTCCCCGGCGTTTCCGCCGTCCAGGCATCCGGTATGCCCGGTGCCGACGAGCCTGTCATCCGCATCCGTGGTGTCGGCTCACTGAACAGTGCCGAGCCTCTGGTGCTGGTCGACGGTGTCGAGCGTTCGTTCGCTCAGCTTGATGCCAACGAGATCGAGAGCATCTCGGTCCTCAAGGACGCTTCCGCTACCGCGGTGTTCGGTGTGCGCGGCGCCAACGGCGTCATCCTCGTCACCACCAAGCGTGGTACTACAGGAAAGGCCTCTGTGACCGCTTCCGCCAACGCCGCCGTGCAGACGATCTCCAAGTTCGTCGAATTCGCAGACTCCTATACCTATGGCCAGATGTGGAACTATACCGCCATCACCGACGCTCTCCCCATGAGCCAGTGGCCCGGTTCCAAGGTCATCTCCGACTATACCCCGTATACCGACTACGGTATCAGGTTCAGCCAGGAAGTCATGGAGCATTTCCGCACCGGCGACATGCCGCGCACGTTCCCGAACATGGACTGGATCAAGTACATCATGAATGATTCGGCATGGCAGGAGCAGGGCAATGTCAACGTCAACGGAGGTACCGAGAGGGTGCGTTACTTCGTGTCCGCAGGTTTCCTGAACCAGGATTCCCTGTTCAAGACCTTCTCGGACAACAAGAACGAAACCTTCGACTTCCAGCGCCTCAACTACCGCGCCAACCTCGACATCGACGTCTCCAAGCGCAGCCAGCTGTCCCTCACCCTCGGCGGACGCATGCAGGACCGCAACACCATGGGTAGCGGCGAAGGATTCCTCTTCCGTTACCTGCAGGGCGCCACGCCCTACGCCGGAAGCGGTATCGACGCGGCAGGCCGCCATATCGTTTCGGACGCCAACATCGTAGGTCCGTTCGACCGCGATGCCCTTTCCAACTACTACAACCTCGGATACGTCAACGAGAGCACCAACGTCCTCAACTTCGATATCCAGTACAAGCTCGACCTGGGCTTCATCACCCAGGGCCTGGACTTCAAGGTCAAGGCCTCCTACAACTCCGAGTACACCGCCCGCAAGAACCGCCAGAACGGTTTTGGTACCGGCGTGACATACGTCGCCACCATCGTTGACGGCGAGGAGGTGCTCCGCAAGGAGAACATCACCTGGCCCATTCCCTACAACGAGGCCAAGTGGGGCAGCCGCAACTGGTACACCGAAGCGAGCTTCGACTATGCCCGCAAGTTCGGCGAGCACAACCTCGGTGCGCTCCTCCTCTACAACCAGAGCAAGACCTACTATCCCTGGGATTCCGACGGCAGTCTCTACCAGTCCATCCCTAAGGGCTATGTCGGTCTGGTCGGCCGTATCACATACGACTATGCCACCAAGTACATGCTCGATTTCAACATCGGCTACAACGGCTCCGAGAATTTCGCCCCCGGCAAGCGCTACGGTACGTTCCCGTCCATCTCCTTGGGTTGGATCCCGTCCAGCGAAGACTGGTGGGCGCCTCTCAAGAACGTCATCGGCTACCTGAAGCTCCGCGGTTCGTGGGGTCTCGTCGGTAACGACAACACCAACGGCGCCCGCTTCCTCTATCTGCCGGGTTCCTGGCAGTTCTACACCGGATCGACGACGGTCAATCCCCAGAACCGCGGTGCCAACTTCGGTACCAGCGGCGACTGGCTGCAGGCCGTCAAGGAGCTTACCTCCGGCAATCCCAACGTTACATGGGAGACCGCCAGCAAGATCAATGTCGGTGTCGACGCCGGATTGTTCAAGGACCGTCTCCACGCATACGTCGACTTCTTCTGGGAGGACCGCCAGCACATCCTCGTGTCCAATGCATCGACCCTGCCTGCAGTCACCTCGCTGCCTGCCAGCTACGTCAACGAAGGCCGTGTCAAGAACAGGGGTTACGAGATCACGCTGAACTGGGAGGACAGGATAGGCGACTTCCGCTATTCCATCTCCCCGAACTTCTCGTTCGCCCGCAATACCGTCATCGAGATGCTCGAGGTCGAGCCCATGTATGAGTATCTCAAGCATACGGGCCTCCCGGTCGGCCAGCGCTTCGGCTACGAGCTCTTCGAGTTCTACCAGCCTGGTACCGAGGAGCGCTACAAGGCCGCCTACGGCGTCGACATGCCTGACCAGAACATCGCCCTCAAGTACGGCGACTGCGTGTTCGTCGACTTGAACGGCGACGGCATCGTCGACCAGAACGACCAGAAACCTCTCGGCTACACCGATAACCCCGAGATCACTTATTCGCTCAATACTTCTTTCCACTGGAAGGGTCTCGACTTCTCCATGCTGTGGACGGGTGCAGACCACGTGAGCCGTACGCTCAACGGATACTTCCGCGACCAGTTCGGTTCCACCAACACCTCCGCCCTCACGCAGTGGGTCGCTGACAACTCCTGGACCGAAGACAACCCCGACGCCATCCTGCCCCGTATCTCATTCACCAACCGAGTCCACAACAACCGCGACTCCAGGGCATGGATGATCGACTCCAAGTACGTCCGCCTCAAGAACGTCGAGCTCGGCTACACGTTCAACAAGCCCAAGTCGATGCCGTTCTTCAACTACATCCGCGTATATCTCTCCGGACAGAACCTCCTCACTTTCTCGAGGTTCGACGGCAACGACCCCGAAGCCCCCGGCTCCGGACTTGACTTCGGCGTGCGCTATCCTATGACCCGTGTCATGAACATCGGTGCACAGATCAACTTCTAATGCAGGGACGAATATGAAAAAGATACTGAACAAAATAGTGTTTGTGGGGATCCTTTCCTCCATCATCCTTCCGTCTTGCGTGGACCGTTTCGCAATCGGCGATGCTTTCCTTGAGAAGGCTCCTGGTGTCGACGTCAACATCGACACGGTGTTCTCGAGCGCAGAGTATACCCGCAATTTCCTCTGGAGTGCGTATGGACAGCTCTACTGCACCTACACTTCCGGAAACATGATGAACGGCGCGCCCATCGACGTGCTTTCCGACTCATATCACTGCTACGTGTCATGGGGCGGCCCCAAGCAGAGCTACTATCCCGGTCTGCTGACCGAGGATGCCCAGGATACCGAAGACGGCAACTTCCAGGGCAAGTTCTCCTACTCGACCAAGTCCGGCCTTGATTCCGACGCCGGCGGCCGTGTGTCCATCTATGAGACCGTCCGCAAATGCTGGCAGCTGATCGAGAACGTCGACAGGGTGCCTGACATGTCTGAGAATGAGAAGAGCCGCCTGCGCGGCGAGGCCTATACCATCATGGCGAGCCGCTATTTCGATGCGTTCCGCAATTTCGGCGGCCTTTGCCTCGCCAGGAAGGCCTACGGCGTCGGCGAGCAGTTCACCGGCGGCCGCGCTACGGCCATGGAGACCGTGGAGTTCATCGACTCCCTGATCGTCTGTGCCATCAACGAGCCCGGTTACATCTGGAACATCCCTGACTCCGACATCAACCAGTGGTCCGGACGCCTCACCCGCGCCTCTGCGCGCGCACTCCGTGCCAAGGTGTGGATGTTCGCCGCTTCCCCCCTGTTCAACAATTCCCAGCCTTACATGGAGTACACTCCCGACAAGGTCACCGAATTCACGAACATCGAGCATGTATGGTTCGGTAGGGAAGACCCTTCCCTCTGGAACCGCTGCCTGCAGTACTGCAACGACTTCTTCGAGGACAATGCCAAGAACGGCAACTACTACCAGCTCATCCAGCCCGCGTCGCAGGATGAAGCCGGATACCGTACGGCATACCGCAGGGCTTACCGCTATCGCAATGACGCTTCCCATCACGAGAAGCTGTTCGATGCCCATCCGACCAAGACCCTGTCCGACGGAGGATGGGGATGGGGCTGGAGAGGCTTCGCCCTTGACTGCTACCGCCAGGGCGGCGCAGTTCCCACCAACGAGCTGATGGAGTGCTTCGGCATGCAGGACGGCCGCGTGTTCCCTTATACGGACATCTACGGCGCCGGCAAGAACCCCAACGGCATCGACATCTTCGCGGAGCGCGATCCCCGTCTGTACGAGACCATGCTGGTTCCGAGGCACGACGTACCCGCCGGATTCGGCTACAACGGCCAGAATTATTCCGACGTCTGGGTCAACGGCCTCATGGACAAGGACAGCAACTTCAACAACAAGGACGATATCGCTTCCGGCTACTGCAAGTACAAGTGGTTGCTTGACTACTATGGCGACAAGCAGATGGACGACGAGTACATCGGCATCGCCTACATCCGCCTGGCCGAGATGTACCTCATCCGCGCCGAGGCCAAGGCTGAGACCGGCGACCTCCAGGGCGCCCTCGACGACCTCCATGTCGTCCGCAGCCGCGTCGGCCTCGGCCGTCTCGAGGACAAGAACCCCGGCCTGAACCTCAAGTCCAACAAGGAGAATCTCATCAATGAGATTCTCCGCGAGCGCAACTGCGAGATCGGCGCCGAGTGCGGAGACCGCCTCTACGACATGATCCGCCGCAAGCGCCAGGACCTCTTCACCAAGCCGCTCCACGAGATCAGGATCTACCGCCTCGACGAGAATGGCAACCGCATGGAGGGTGATGACCTTAGGTGGGATCCTTCCACTCCTTGGCCTAAGTTCGAGTACGAGAATCCTCAGATCACCAACGGCGCCCGCCGCTGGTGGGATCCCGGTTTCTGGACCAACAAATGGTATCTGGACCCTGTTTCCCGCATCGAGGTTCAGAAGAAGTATGGCCTCACTCAGAATCCTGGTTGGTAATCAATGCAAACCCTTACGATTATGAAACTACGTAATATACTTATATACAGCCTGTTGGGATTCTGCGCAGTTCCTGTGACAGCCAACGCTCAGGTCGTGCTGGGTGACAAGAAGTCACAAACGGTCGATTTGGGCTATGGCGTCGAGAGTTCGGAATTCCTCACTACCGCGGCGACCTATACCATCACCGCCGAAGAGCTGCGCCGTACCTCGGCCATCAGCCTTGCTGATGCTCTATACGGCAAGCTTCTCGGCCTTACCGCCCTCCAGAACACCGGTTTCAAGGGTGAGGAGGGCAGGGGAGCCTCATTCAATATCCGTGGCATCCAGACCACCGGCGAGACAAGTATCCTCATCCTCGTGGATGGCGTTGAGCGTCCTATCGACCGCCTCACGGTCGAGGAGGTCGAGAGCGTGACCGTCCTCAGGGACGCCGCCGCGGTTGCCTTGTACGGACATGAAGCCATCAACGGCGTACTCCTGGTCAAGACCAAGCGCGGCCAGGCCGACAGCGGATACCACTTCAAGGCCGGCGCTTCGCGCAAGGTCCAGTTCGATCCCGCCATGGCCGACATGGTCAGCGCTTATGACTACGCCAATGCCCTGAATATCGCCCGTATGAACGACGGCAATGCCGTCGCCTATACCGAGGCTGAGTTGCAGAAGTTCAAGGACGGCAGCGATCCGTTCGTCTATCCCAACGTCAACTGGAAGGACGAGGTCTTCAAGAACACCGCCAACGAGACGAATGCCTTCATCTCCATGTACGGTGGCTCTGACAATGTCGAGTATTACTCACAGCTCGACTATACCGACGCACGCGGCCTCTACAAGTATCCCGACCAGGGCGACTGGACCTCGCAGCTCAAGTACTCCAAGGCCAACATCCGCACCAACGTCGACTTCCAGGTCACCAAGAGCACCCGCGTCAAGACCGATATCCTCGCGATCTTCATGGAGACCAACGGAGTCCCCAACGTCAATTCCAACGACGCATGGTGGCATCTGTACAAGGTGCCCGCACTGGCGTTCCCCATCAGGACCCAGGGCGGCGTATGGGGCGGCAGCCAGACCTACGGCGACTTCAACCTCGTCGCCAAGTCGCAGGGTACCGGCTTCACCAAGACCCATCAGCGCCAGATCTGGGCTGACGTGACCCTGGAGCAGGACCTCGACTTCATCGCCGACGGACTCAAGTTCTATGTCGGAGGTTCCTATGACAATGCCTCCAACACCATCGAGAACCGCACCAAGGGCTACCAGTACGGCTGGAACTACTATGCCAACGGCGCCATGCAGGAGGCCGTGATGGGTACCGTCGAGGACAAGCTCGTCTTCAACTACTGGGTCGACTCCCAGTGGCGCGTCGGTACGGTCAACGCCGGCTTCAAGCAGGCCACCCGCTTCGGCAACGGCGACAACTTCGCCTGGAACGCCAACTACAACATGAAGAGCGAGATCCGCGACGGCCAGAGCAATACCTGGTATCGCGAGAACTGGCAGCTCGCCACCCATTACGACCATGCCGAGAGGTTCATGGCCGACCTTGTCCTTGCAGCCAATGGGTCCAACCGTTCCTATCCTGCGAAGTGGGCCTTCTCGCCGACCCTCGGCCTCGGCTACATCTTCGCCGACAACCCTGACGGCTTCCTGAACTACGGCAAGTTCCGTCTCTCAGGCGGTATCCAGCATACCGACTATGTCCCTGCGAACGGCCTGTGGCTCGCTTCCTGGAGCAGTTCGCACGGACAGTTCTGGTACGGAACCAACTTCGGCAGCTCTTGGGGTGCATTCCTTACCCAGTTCCCGACGACCGACTTCAAGCAGGAAGCGGCCTACAAGGCCAACTTCGGAACCGATCTGAGGCTCGCCGGCAGCCTTGACCTGACGGTCGACGTATTCTACCAGCAGAGGCGCAATATCCTTGTCAGCGCCGGCTCGCTCAACTCCGCCGTGGTGGGCATCCAGTCCTCCTACGACGACAGGGGCCGTGTCGCCAGCTACGGCGCAGAGGCCGGTCTCCGCTATGCCAAGACCTTCTCCAACGGCTTCAACCTCAACTTCGGAGGCAATGTCTCCGCGGTGAAGAGCGAGATCCTCGAGTGGATCGAGACCCCGGCTTACCCGAACCTCTCCGTCATCGGCGGACCTGCCGACGCAGCCCGCGGACTCGTCGCCCTTGGATTCTTCCAGAGCCAGGACGAGATCGCCAACAGCCCCCTGCAGGAGTTCGGCCAGGTCAAGGTCGGTGACATCAAGTACAAGGATGTCAACGGTGACGACGTCATCAATGAGAATGACTATGTCGCCATGGACTACGGCAGCTCCGTCCCTGCCCTGAATTACGGATTCCAGTTCGGAATGGAGTTCAAGGGATTCGGTATCAACGCCGCGTTCCAGGGCGCAGCCGCCCAGACCAAGAACCTCATGTATGTCGACGGTGTCTGGGGAGCCCTCTCCGACAACCGCAACCTCTCACAGGAGTATTATGACAATTGCTACGACATCGCTGGCTCCAATGCGCTCTACCCGCGCCTTTCGACCGCGAACGTAGCGAACAACGCCCAGAGCTCCACCATCTGGTACCGCAATGTCAGCTGGTTCAAGCTGCGTGACTGTGAAGTCTACTACAGGCTCCCCGCATCGCTGCTCGGCCGCATGAAGGTCTCCGATGCCAAGCTGTTCGTCCAGGGCCAGAACCTCCTGTCCTTCGACAATATCCCCGCCATGGATGCGGAGAACCTCAACACGGGCTATCCCGTGATGAAAGCTGTGACCATGGGCCTTTCCGTTGTATTCTAAAAAGATTGGATTATGAGACTACATAGAATCTGTTTATTCATTCTCGCCTGTGTCATTACGGCTTCGTGTGTCGACCTCAACTATACCGAGGAGAACACGCGTGACGAGGCATGGACATACGAATACTTCGAGAATGGTATAAAGAACATGGTATTCGACGTTTACGCGCAGATCTACAACAACGAGTTCGAGTCCAACAGCGCATACTTCCTCGCCGGTGCCACCGACGAGGCGCAGTATGCCCTCGAGACCGGCGCGGTAAACAACTACGTGAACGGCGGATGGAGTGCGGCCAACCCTTATTCCAGCACCTGGAACAAGTCCTACACCGCCATCGCCGACATCTGCATGTACCTGGAGAAGATCGACCAGGCGGACATCTCCGAGTGGCAGTACAACTCCAGCTATGACAACTGGGTCCAGCAGATGGAGCTTTTCCCGTACGAGCTCCGTTTCCTCAGGGCCTACTTCTATTTCGACCTGCTCAGGACCTACGGTGACGTCCCCCTCGTGACTACGACCCTCACCAACGCCCAGGCCAACAACATCGAGCGTACGCCTGCTGACCAGATAGTGAAGTTCATCGTCGACGAGCTCGACGCCGTCGCTCCCTATCTGCCCGTCTCCTACCTGACTGAGGTCAATTCCGAGATCGGCCGCGCCACCCGTGTGGCTGCGTTCGCCCTCAAGGCCCGCACGCTCCTCTATGCGGCTTCCCCGCTCTTCAACCCGTCCAATGACAAGGCGAAGTGGGAGAAGGCCGCCGAGGCCTGCAAGTACATCCTCGACAATGCCTCTGCCTGGGGACTGAAGCTCAGCAACTACGGCGCCCTCTGGGGCCACGATGCGTTCTTCAACTCCGAGCTCATCTTCGGCCTCGGCCGTGGCGAGAGCAACTCCTTCGAGATGGCCAACTACCCGGTCGGTGTCGAGAACGGCGCTTCCGGCAACTGTCCTACCCAGAGCCTCGTCGACCAGTACGAGTATCAGGACAACGGCGAGACCTTCGCCCAGCGTTATCCCGGAAGCATCGACCTCCGCGTCGTCAATCCTTATGAGGGACTCGATCCGCGCTTCGCGCTCACTGTCGTGAAGAACGGTGACGAGTGGCCTACCAACGGTGCCCAGAAGAGGATGATCGAAACCTACATCGGAGGCTTCAACGCCTCTCCGAAGTACGGCGCCACCCCCACGGGCTATTACCTCCGGAAATATGTCCGTGTTCAATGCCACCGGAAGCGCCAATGACGATACCTACGGCATGACGGCCAACGATGCCATCAACGTGCTCCGCAACCGTTCGGACATCAAGATGCCGAAGTTCACCGAGGACGGCGATGCATGGGTGGAGCGCTACGAGCGTGAGCGCCTCGTGGAGCTCGCATTCGAGAACCACCGTTTCTGGGACGTCCGCCGTTGGAAGAAGGCCGACAAGTACTTCAGGAACATCCAGGTCGCCTCGATCAGCAGCTCCCTGGAGCTCACCCGCTCGACTGTCTCCCGCCAGTGGGATGACAAGTACTACTTCTATCCTATCCCGCAGACCGAACTGAAGAAGAACACCAATCTCACCCAGAATCCGGGCTGGTAGTATTCTAACTATTTAAATGAATTCAATTATGAAGAAGATATTCAAATATTTCGGAATATTCCTGTCCGTTGCCATGATGGGTGCGTTCACCTCATGTACCATCGAGGAGATCACCGAATCGGCTGACCTCGGACTAGGCATCAAGGTGTTCTTCCCGACGAAAGTGGTTGCAGGACAGCAGATGACCATCAACGGCTCCGGCTTCTCGGATGTCCGTGAGATCGTATTCCCCGATGGCGTCAAGGTCTCCGACTTCGAGATTGTCAGCAATGACATGATCAGGGTCACCGCGCCTGCGGGCATCGCCGCTGCAGGCGGCAAGCTCATCGTCCGCACCGCGGACGAGGAAGTGGAGTCGCGCCTGCCCCTGACCCTCGGCTCGACCGTCATTTCCGGCTATTCCAAGCAGGAGGGCGAGAGCATCAAGGGCGGAGAGCAGATCACCATCTACGGCAAGGACCTCGAGTTCATCAGCAGCATAGAGTTGCTCGACGAGGACGGCAACCCGCTTGTCCTCCAGGACGAGGATTTCTACCGCAAGGGCACGAGCAGCGTCATCATCACTCTCCCGAGGAAGGTCTTCGACGGCTCCTTCGTCGGCAAGGTTTATACCTTCGACGGCAGGGAGTTCCTCATGCCTGAGCTGGCCTACGAGCCCGCCTCCGACGGTGGCGGCCACTGGGAGACCGTGATTACCCCTATCTGGGAGAATGACGGCACTCACGGTGGCATTTCCTGGGGCAGCGACTACCGCTTCGCTCCCGAGAGCAATCCTACCGGCGAGGAGATCTACACCGTTCCTCAGGATGTCTGGGAAAAGATGAAGACCGAGACCTTCGGGCGAGGATCCGCAGGTCCGCGTTACCACCGGCTGGTGGAGCGGCTCCTGGTGCGACAAGGACTTCCAGCCCGGCAACGATGACCGTCTGGTCGACAACGGTGACGGAACCTGGACCCTTGAAATCAACCTCTCAGGTGATCCTTTCGTCGAACTGATCGACGCCCAGCATCTGCTGTTCACCGGCGACAGGTTCACTCCTCTGGAGCTCTATTTCCAGGAGGAGATATGGGTCGACGGCGGAGGTGAAGAGGCCAAGGAGGTTGACATCTGGGCCAACGACGGCACTCACGGCGGCATTGCCTGGAGCAGTGAGTATCGCTTCGCTCCCGAGAGCAATCCCACCGGCGAGGAGATCTACACCGTTCCCCAGGGGCGAGGATCCGCAGGTCCGCGTTACCACCGGCTGGTGGAGCGGCTCCTGGTGCGACAAGGACTTCCAGCCCGGCAACGATGACCGTCTGGTCGACAATGGCGACGGAACCTGGACCCTTGAGATCAGTCTCGCAGATGATCCTCTCGTCGAGCTGATCGACGCGCAGCACCTGCTGTTCACCGGCGACAGGTATACTCCTCTGAAGCTCTACTTCCTGGAGTAGTCCCGCACCCCATATGAAAGGAGGATGGCCAGACCGGCCATCCTCCTTTTTTTGTAAGGTTGAGATACCAAGATTCGAACTTGGACTGCAAGTGCCAAAAACTTGAGTGCTGCCATTACACCATACCTCAGTTCCGGGTGCAAAGATAGTTATTTTCTGATAGATTGGAAATAATCCCGCATGAGGGAGGCACAATCGTCGGCGAGGACGCCGGAGACGACTTCGGTGCGGGGATGGAGCAGGGAGGGGGAGTAGAGGGTGCAGCCGCGCCGGGGATCGGGCGCGCCGTACACGATGCGCCCGACCTGGGCCCAGTTGAGCGCGGCTGCGCACATCGGGCAGGGCTCGAGCGTCACGTACAACGTACACTCGTTGAGGTACTTGCCGCCGACAGCCTCGGTGGCGGCGGTGAGCGCGATCATCTCCGCGTGGGCGGTGGGGTCGTGCAGACGCTCGACCATGTTGTGGCCCTTGGCGATGACGCGGCCCTTCCAGACGACAACGGCCCCTACGGGGATCTCGTCGTCGTCGCGTGCGGCCGCGGCCTCGCGCAGCGCCTCGCGCATGAATCTTTCGTCCTGTTCCATGATATGCAAATGTAAGCATTTATGGCGATTGTTATTTGTGTTTTACTGAACTAATTGCTATTTTCACACGATATACATGATTGCTATGAAAAATAGATCCGCATTATTGCTCATACTTGGCTTCCTCGCCGTTGCCTGCGGGGAGAAACCCGAACCCGAGCCGGAGGTGTCTCCGGCCCCCGCGCTGGTGTCCACCAGCCCGGCTGACGGCATCTCGGATGTCGACGGGGCTTCCCTGACCGTGGTGTTCACCTTCGACCAGAACATCAAGTGCTCTTCGGCCGCCCAGGCCGGCATCAGCATCGACGGCGGAGCCCGGGTCGACAATGCCAGTGCATACAGCACCGACCTGACGGTGGATATCTCCGGCCTCCTCCCGGGCCAGTCCTACGTCCTCAGTCTCCCGAAAGGGACCGTGGAGGGCTACAGGCACAACCAGGAGGGCTCTGCCGCCATCAGCTTCAGCTTCTCCACCTGGAAGCCCAAGGAGGATCCTGAAGTGTGGGAGGACGCCGCCTCGGCCGTCGTCAACATGGGCGTCGGCTGGAATCTCGGCAATACCCTCGACTCCAACAGCGGCGATGTCAACAATATGTGGATAGAGGCGTTTACCGACCGCTCGACCAGTGCTTACGAGACCGCCTGGGGCCAGCCTGTCGCCACCCGGGAGCTGATAAAGATGTTCAGGAGGGCCGGCTTCAACGCCATCCGCGTCCCCGTCACCTGGTATCCCCACATGGGCACCGTCACGGTCTCCATGGTGGGCGAGAGCGCCCACTGGGATGTGTCCACATGGAAAGGCTACGACGTGGATCCGGCCTGGATGGCCAGGGTCAAGGAGGTCGTGGGCTATGTCCTTGACGAAGGAATGTACTGTATCCTGAACGTCCACCACGATACGGGCGAGTATTCCACCTCGTGGCTCAGGGCCGATACGGCCGTCCACGAGGCGGTTAAGGATCGCTTCTGCGCGCTCTGGAAGCAGATCGCCACCGAGTTCGAGCCTTTCGGGCAGAGGCTCATCTTCGAGTCCTTCAACGAGATGCTTGATGCCAAGGGCACCTGGAACCATTCCACCGACGATGCCCACGAGGCCATCAACCTGTACAACGCCGACTTCGTGTCGACGGTCCGCTCCACCGGCGGCAACAACGCAAAGAGGAACCTTATACTCAATACCTATTCGTCCAGCCCCGATCCAGAGTCGCTCAGCGCGTTCCGCCTTCCTCCGGACAGCACGGAAGGCCACCTGATGGCGGAGGTTCACAGCTACGCTCCGTACAGCTTCGCATTCGATACGAACTATCCCAAGGAAGTGTTCGACACCGCCTGCGAGAATGACCTCAAGGCCATCATATCCAACGTGAACAAGTATCTCGTCAGCCGCGGCATCCCCTGCGTGCTCGGCGAGTTCGGCTGCACTACCAAGAGGGCGGAGTCGGAGGTGATCAAGCAGGCCCAGTGCTATGTCAGCAATGCGACCCAGTACAACATCGCCTGCTTCTATTGGATGAGCCTCAGCGACGGTGATGACAGGAAAGTCCCCAAATGGACCAAGCCCGCCCTGAAGGATGCCATACTGAAGGCTTACAAGGACAACAGGAAATGAACGGAAAACTGTATCTGATCGACGGCCACGCCCTGATCTTCAAGATGTACTATGCATTCCTGAGGAGGCCTATGGTCAACTCCAAGGGGATGGATACCTCCATCCTCTTCGGGTTCACCAAATACCTGCTGGAGCTCGTCGAGAGGGAGAAGCCCACGCATCTTGCTGTGGCTTTCGACCCCCCGGGAGGGACTTTCCGCAACGAGATGTATCCGGAGTACAAGGCCAACCGGCCCGACACTCCTCAGCTCGTCATCGATGCGCTGGAGCCGCTGACGGAGATCGTCAAGGCCATGAACATCCCTGTGCTGATGATCCCCGGTTTCGAGGCCGACGACGTCATCGGTTCGATGGCGCTTCGCTCGGCCGGAGAGGGTTTCGATGTGTACATGGTCACGCCTGACAAGGACTACGGGCAGCTGGTCCGGCCGCACGTGTACCAGCTGCGGCCGGGCAAGGGTGGTGGCGACGACGAGTTGCTGGACGCCGCCGCGGTGTGTGCCAAGTACGGGATACAGAGCACTTCCCAGGTCATCGACATGCTTACCATCTGCGGCGACGCCTCCGACAACGTCCCCGGCGTCAAGGGAGTGGGGGAGGTCGGCGCCGCCAAGCTGATATCCAAATACGGCAGCGTGGAGGAGATCTACGCCCATCTGGACGAGCTCTCGCCCCGCCAGCAGGCGATGTTTGAGGATGCCCGCGGGCACATCGCCCTCAGCAAGGCCCTGGTGACCATCAAGACCGACATCGCCCTGTCATGCGAAGCCTCCGACATGGCGATGGACATGGCGTTCAGCCCCGTCCTGGCGGACCTCTTCGAGAAATACGAATTCAATTCGCTGAAAAGGTATATAGCGCATGTGGCGCAGGCGGCGCCGGCCGCGGAAGTCCGCAAGGACTTCGAAGTCGCCGGCGCCGGGGCGGCGCAGCTGGCCGCGGCGGCACGCCGCGCCGGCCGCTGCGCCTTCGTCACCGAGGCGGACGGAGCCGGCATCTTCGCGCCCGTGACGGGCGTCACCGTCGCCGTCGCCGACGGCGACCGTCTGATGGCCGCCTCCGGCGGCCCCGCCGACTTCAAGGCCCTCCTCGAGGACCCCTCCGTCGAGAAATTCGGCTTCGGCATCAAGCTGCAGCTCAATCGTTTACTCTATTCGGGCATCAGCATCGAAGGCCTCCTGGTAGACGTCGAGCTCATCCACTATATCCTCAATCCCGAACGCAGCCATTCGCTGGAGATACTGGCGCGCAGCTACCTCGACGTCAGCCTGGAGACGGCCGTGCCGCAGGCTGAGGCCGGCTCGCTCTTCGCGGACGACGGGCCGGCGGCGGGCGAAGCCCACGCCGACCGCTCCCGCGAAGCCGCCGCCATCCTCCAGCTCGGCGGGAAAGTCCTCGCCGAGCTGGAAGCCTCCGGCATGACTTCGCTCTACGACGGCATGGAAGAACCCCTTATCAGGGTCCTGGCCCGCATG
>ONNK01000060.1 GCA_900319185.1 uncultured Bacteroidales bacterium | reverse complement strand
AGAAGTACAAGTACTCCAGCATCAACTCCTTCCTCGGAGCCGTCGGCGAGGGCACGGTAGACATCAACGACATCAAGGCTTTCATTCAGGCTCAGAACGCTCCCGTCGATGATGCCCAGCTCAAGCAGGAAGAGCTGACTGTCAAGGACTGGAAGGGCAACAAATCGTCGGACGACATCCTCGTACTGAGTGCCAAGGACGTCAAGGGCCTCGACTACAGGATGGCGCGCTGCTGCAATCCCGTCTATGGCGACGACGTCTTCGGATTCGTGACGCGCGGCGAGGGCATCAAGATCCACAGGATCACCTGCCCGAACGCCGCCCGCCTGCTCGACCGCTACCCATACCGCATCCAGAGGGTGGTCTGGTCAGAGACTCCGAGTTCCGGCGATTTCTTATGTACGTTGAAGATACTTGCCGACATGGACCATTCCGTCTTGGCCAAGATCATGGAAGTGGTCGGCAACTTCAAGGCTTCCATACGCAGTTTCAACGTATCCGAGGACAACCGCAACGGCTGCTACGATATCTCCGTCCGCATCCTCGTCCCCTCCAACATGGAGCTCGACAAAGTCATCTCTCAGATCTCCGCCCTCAAGCACGTCATCAAGGTCAAGCGCGTCTGAGCACGGCCTCGGAGAAAGGATCAGCGCGAGGCGTTGCGGCGGTTGAGGGCGGCCTGGAATTCGCGGGCGTTGCGGTTGTGCTCCGCAAGGGTGGATGCGAATTTGTGGGTGCCGCTGAAATCGGAATTGGCGCAGAAGAACAGATAATTGTGCGGATCCGGATTGAGGACTGCGTTCAGGCAGGCCTTGGTCGGGACCGCAATGGGTCCGGGAGGAAGGCCGGCATACTTGTAGGTATTGTACGGTGAATCGACCTGGAGGTGACGGAGCAGGATACGGTTGGGCTCGTAGTCGAAGCAGTAGGCCACCGTCGGGTCGGCTTGCAGCAGCATGCCGATGCGGAGACGGTTCAGATAGACGCCCGCCACCGAAGGCATTTCGGGTTCATAATTGGTCTCCCCTTTCACGATGGAGGCGACGATGCTTACCTGCTCCTTCGTCAGTCCCAGCTTTTCAGCTTTAGCGATGTTCTCCGGAGTCCAGAAAGCATCATAGGCATCCTTCTGTTTCTGCAGGATCTCCTCGATGGATGCTGTCCAGTACATTTCGTAGGTATCCGGGATGAACAATGAGAAGACATTCACGGAGTTGAAGCCGTATTTCGCCAGGAGGACGTCGTCATTCAGGGCGGCGGCGACTTCGGCGCTGTCCACCAGCATCTGGTTGCCGATCTTACGGGCGATGTCGCCCTTGCGGCGCATGGTGCCGGAAAGCACGAGCCGCGTGGGCGTCTGCCAGCCGTTGTTGAGCATGCGGGCGACATAGACACTTGAGGATGAAGGCTTTATGACATAGCGGCCGGGCTGGATATACTCGTCCACCTTCTTGTCTGCAAAAGCGCGCTTCAGGCTGTTAGGGCGCAGAACGCCGGCCGAGTCCGCAATGGCATTGAAGGCCTCGTCTGCCCCTGTCCCAGGATAGATATACACCACTGCCTCACGGCTGAAATTGGGCCTCTTGTTGTCGGAGTACCAGCGGAACGCAAACATACCCGCTAACACCGCCACGGCGAGGCCGGCAAGCAAGACTATGGATACTGTCTTTTTCATTTCCCAGGCTTTCTGAGAATGATGGTATCACCTTCGCGGAGGGCGTGACCGGCGCTGAAGCCGTTCATCTTGCAGACCGAACTCATCTTCACCGCGAAACGCTGGCAGATGTCACGGAGATTCTCTCCGTCCGTCTCTACGATATACTTGTCAAGGCCTTTCTCCGCCTGGTTTTTCTTCTGCTGGATGTAAACCACAGTACCTGGCAGAAGTCTTGTTTCCGCACTCAAGTCATTTATCTTCAGTATCTCCTTGGGGAAGAGATTGTACGAAGAAGCGATGCTGGAATAGCTCTCGCCCTCCACAGAGTAGACGAAAGGCACTCCGTTGCGGGTGTAGACCGGACGGGTGAGGCTGAAGTGGAACTCCTCAGCCGCCATAGGCGTGACGAGCTCTGGGATCTCGAGCGAGTTCGGAGCCTCAGGGATCTCGTCGGGAATCACCTCCGCGGCGGCGAGGCGCTCGCGGCGGGCAGCCCTGCGGGCAGCACGCGCCGCCTCGCGCTCCTCAGCCTTAGAGACTTTGGCGGCCTTGGCGGCAACCCTCGACTCCTTGGCGGAAGCCTTCTCCGAAGCCTTTGAAGATGACTTGTACGAAGCGCTGTCCGATGCCTTGGGAGAAGCCGGAGCAGCCTTGGAGGATGACGCGCGCGCTGCCTGCGCCTGGGTCATCGAATCGTACTTCGACAGGCCATTCTCCTCTATGATCTTGATGAGCTTCTCGGGATAGGACGGATCCGTGGCATATCCGGCCTTTTTGAGGCCGTAAGCCCATGATTCATAGTCCTTTGTATCAAAGTCAAACAGGAATTTGTAACGGTCCCAATAGCGTAGGAAATCCGAATGGTCCCGGAAAGACTCCTCCGCAGTGTCATATACGCGGAAGCATTCGCCCTTACGGTCATCATCCACGCGCATGGTCTTGCCTTTCCAGTCCTTGTGGCACTTGATGCCGAAGTGGTTGTTGCCCTCGGCCGCAAGGGCGGAAAGCCCTGAGCGCGACTCGAGTATGCCCTGGGCAAGGGTGATGCTGGCAGGTACACCGCTACGGTACATTTCGCGGACCGCAGTGGCTGCCCAGCGGTCGATATAACGCTGTTGGGGGGTGTCGGCCGCAGACACGGACAAAACGACCGCGGCAAAGGCTATGGCAAGCAAGTATGAACGTCTTTTCATATGCCGTAAAGATAGCAAATAATGACGATTCTTCAAATTCAGCCCTTCTTCACAAGCGGGATATCGAATTCGGAACCGTCGGAGGCGGCATAGGTCTCGGGGAAGATAGTGCGGCATTCGGACTCGAAGAGGGAGATGTCGCGCACGCGCGAGGTGTAATGCCCGATGACAAGGCGTTTAGCGCCTGCGTCGAGGGCACACTGCGCCGCCTGGAGCGTTGTCGAGTGATGACGCTTCTCTGCCAGGTCGGCGTACTCCTCCGTATAGGTCGCTTCATGGTAGAGGAGATCGACGCCGGCGACCCACCCCGGAAGCTCCGGGAACGGAGCCGTGTCGGAGCAGTAAGCGAAGCTCCTGGGCTCCCACGGCTCGTACGCGGCGTCGGCGCAGCGGATGACTTCGTCATCGCGCACGACGTCCTCGCCGCGCTTGAGCGTCCCTATTTCCGTAAGGGTAAACTCATACCGCGCCAGCATGTGCTTCCAGACGTTGAGCGGCGGCTTCNNNTTTCTCGCGGAAAAGGAAACCGAAGGTCTCGATCCCGTGGTTGAGCGGAAAAGCCAGCACCTCGAAGGACTTGGTCTCATAGACCGTCTCCGGCCCCTTCATTTTCAAAGGGATATGCCTGATCTCGAAGCCCACGCCATCCCCGTAGTATGAAAGGAAGAACTTGAGGATGGGTCCGAAGGACACCGGAGCATAGATGTTTAGTGGCGTGGGACGCGAGAGCATCCCCATAGTGGAGAGCAGGCCGAAGATGCCGAAGACATGGTCTCCGTGGATGTGCGAGATGAAGATGGAATCTATCTTCATCGGCGACACCCCGAACTGCTGCAGGCGGGTCTGCACGCCTTCGCCGCAGTCGATTAAAAAGGAGCGCCCCCGTACTGAAAGTACTTGGGCGCTCTGGAATCTTTCGGGAACGGGCTTGGCCGAAGCCGAACCCATCACCTTAAGCGTAAAGTCCATCCTTACTCACCTTTCTCGAGTTTCTCCTTGAGAGCGGCAAGCGCATCGATGTCACCGAGGGTGGTCCTTTCGACGGAAGAGTTGATCTTCTTGACAGCCTTCTTGGTGTTGTCGGCCTCAGCGGCGACAGCCTTCTCCTTGGCCTCGGCGTAAGTCCTTACGTGCGAAAGAAGGATGCGGCGGGTCGAGCGGCGAAGCTCGATGACGCGGAACGGAAGGGTCTCGCCGACAGTGGCGGGCTTGCCGTCCTCCTTGAGGATCTCGCGGTTGAAAGCGAAGCCCTCAGCCTCTCCGTCAAGGGTGATGGTAGCGCCCTTGTCGGTAACGGCGGCGATGGTACCCTCGACGGTGGAACCGACGGGATACTTGGCCTCAACCTCGTCCCAAGGGTTGGGAAGAAGCTGCTTGTGACCGAGGCTGAGCTTGCGGTTGGCCTCGTCGAAGTCAAGGATCTGGACGTCGATGGTGTCACCTACGGCAACCATCTCGGACGGATGCTTGATCTTGTTCCAGGAAAGGTCGCTGATGTGGACGAGGCCCTCGACACCATCCTCGAGCTCGGCGAAGACGCCGAAGTTGGTGATGTTGCGGACGACGGCCTTGTGCTGCGAGCCGATCGGATACTTGGTGCGGATGTTCTCCCAAGGATTGACGGTGAGCTGCTTGAGTCCGAGGGACATCTTGCGGTTCTCACGGTCGATGGTCAGGATCTGGGCCTCGACCTCGTCACCCACCTTCAGGAACTCCTGGGCGGAGTGGAGCCTAGGCGACCAGCTCATCTCGGAAACATGGATGAGACCCTCGACACCGGGGACAAGCTCCACGAATGCGCCGTAGTCGGCGATGAGGATGACCTTGCCCTTGACCTTGTCACCAACCTTGAGGTTCTCGTCGAGAGCATCCCAAGGATGGGGAGTAAGCTGCTTGTAACCGAGGGCGATGCGCTTCTGCTGCTCGTTGAAGTCGAGGACGACGACCTGGATCTTCTCGCCGAGCTGAACGAACTCCTCGGGATGGTTGACGCGACCCCAGGAGAGGTCGGTGATGTGGATGAGACCGTCGACACCGCCGAGGTCCACGAACACGCCGTAGTTGGTGATGTTCTTGACGGTACCCTCGAGCACCTGGCCCTTCTCCAGCTTGGAGATGAGCTCGGCCCTCTTCTGCTCCTGCTCGGCCTCGAGAAGGGCCTTGTGGGAGACGACGACGTTGCGGAACTCCTGGTTGATCTTGACGATCTTGAAATCGATGGTCTGGTTCACGTAGGCATCGTAGTCACGGATGGGCTTGATGTCGATCTGGGATCCGGGGAGGAAGGCCTCGATGCCGAACACGTCGACGATCATGCCGCCCTTCGTACGGGTCTTGACGAAACCCTTGACGATCTCGTTATTGTTGAAAGCTTCGTTGACTCTGTCCCAAGACTTGAGGGCGCGGGCCTTCTTGTGGGAAAGGATGAGCTGGCCTTTACGGTCCTCGGCGGACTCGACATAGACCTCAACCTTGTCGCCGACCTTGAGGTCGGGGTTGTAACGGAACTCGGGAGCGGAGATGACACCTTCGCTCTTTCCGCCGATGGTCACGATGACCTCACGCTTGTTGATAGCGGTGACTTCACCCTCGACAACTTCGTTCTCGACGACCTTGGAAAGGGTCTGGTCGTAAGCCTCGCGGATCTTCTCTTTCTCTTCACCGCCGTAGACGGAGGTGCTGCCTTCGAAAGCGTCCCAGTCAAAATTCTCGGGAGCAACGGATGCGTTTAAAAATTCTGCCATAATTGTTTAATTGAAACAAACTAGGGGTTTAACATTATTTACTGTGCTTTGCGGGGCGCACAAAAAAAGCACGCCGGGCGAAAAGCGTGCAAAGGTAGGTAAAATATTCTGATTTCCAAAGAAATAAACTGCTCTTTTCAGAGCAATTTCTTCTTTTTGAAGGCGAACCACAGCGCGAATGCGAAAAGCACCATGATGGCGAGGATGACCACCCAGGCCAGACCCACTCCGGCAAGCGGGAGCTTGACGTTCATGCCGTAGAAACTCGCCACGAAAGTGGCAGGCATGATGAGGAGGGAGATCAGGGTGAAGATCTTCATGATGCGGTTCTGGTCGAGGTTGATTAGACCGAGGACCGTATCCTGCAGATACTCAAGCCTTTCGAAGTTGAAATTGGCATGGTTGATGAGTGAGGCGATATCCTGGAGCAGGACATTGAGCCTGGGCTCCAGCGATGCGGGATAACGCTCGCTCTTGAGGAGGTTGGAGATGAGGCGCTGCTTGTCCACGACATTTTCGCGGACGATCATGGTATTCTCCTGCAACTGGTTGATATCCAGGAGGAAGTCCTCGTTGATGTCCTCCTGCTGGTTGATGCGCTTGGAGAAGCGTGCCGTTTCCTTTCCAAGGATCTCGACCATATCGGCGTCGAGGTCGACGCGCTGGTCCAGCATGGTCACGAAGATGTTCCAGCCGCTCGGGAAGAGCGCGGGCTTGGCGCAGAGCTTCTGCTGGAGGCTGGTGATGCTTCGGAGCGGGATCTCCCTCAGGGTGGCGAGGGTGTCTCCGACAATGGTGAACGACACCGGGTCGGAGTTGTACTCGTCACCGGTAGGGGTAAGGTAGTTGGTATTGGCGAAAATAGCCGTATCGGACTCGGAGAAACGGGATGAACTCTCGATCTCCTCCGCCTGCGCACGGCTCTGGATCTCCGTACCAAGGAATATCTCCGTGGCTCTTTTCTCTTCGCCTGAAGGATCGAGGAGGTCGATCCAAAGGACATCCTCCCTCTTCAGTTTTGCGAACTCCGTTTCGGACTGGAAGTAATCGACCTTACCGCCAAGCCTGTAGAAAATGCTGATCATACCTCTTCCCTTTTGTGCCCGGACGGTATGGCCCGGGAGGGTTTAACACTCGTGTCTGGCTGACATTACGGAGAAGTCAGCCTGCAAAGATATGTACTTTTTTCGGTTAATCAAGCACTTCCGGGCCTAAAAAACGCCCAGCAGTATGTTCAGACCGAGGAGGATGAGCACGCAGCCGCCGGCAAACTCAGCCCTGCGGCCGAAACGCGTACCTACCCGCCTGCCGCCGAGTATACCGGCAACCACTGTCAAGAAAGTCACAATAAAGACTGCTGCGCCCTTCAGAAGGGCGGAACGCACGGGTTCCAAGTCCATGGAAAGTGAAATGCCTACGGCGAGGGCGTCGATGCTGGTGGCTACGGATGCGACGATGATATTCCTGATTCCGTTCAGGTCCCGCGCCTCTTCCTTGCCCTTAATGGCTTCAAGAATCATAGAACCGCCGACATACAGCAGAAGGAGGAAACCTATCCAGTGAGCGAACTTCTCGATATAGCCGACGAAGAGGTCGCCGAAGAAATAGCCCGCAAGCAGCAGTCCTGCCTGCACGAGGCCGAACACAAGCGCCACCATCAGTACCTGACGGCGCCGCGTGCTCTTCATGGTGACACCCGAGCAAAGCGACACGGCAAAGCAGTCCGCACAGAGCGAAAGTGCCAGCAGGAGGGCAAGGATTACTTCTCTCATAGGATCAAGGTTTGAAAGGCTGGCGGTTCACGAGGGAACGCCCCAATGTCAACGCATCGGCATATTCGAGGTCATCTCCGAAGCCCAGCCCTCTGGCAAGCGCCGACACCTTTACTCCCAGGGATGCTATCTGCCTGTATATATAGAACGCCGTCGTCTCCCCTTCCACATCTCCAGACAACGCCAGGATCACCTCCATGTCATCAGGATACTCCTTCAGTCGCTGAAGACGCTCTACGAGCTGGCGGATGGTGAGGTCAGAAGGGCCGATGCCGGCGATGGGCGAGATGATGCCGCCGAGTACGTGGTACACTCCACGGTACTGGCCGGTATTCTCGATGCTCATGACATCCCGGACATTCTCCACCACGCAGATGGTGCGGTGGTCACGGTGGCGGTCAGAGCAGATGGAGCAAAGCCCGTTGTCGGAGATCATCATGCACTCGGGGCAGTACTGCACTTCGTCGGCCAGGCGGTTGATGGCGTCCGTAAAATGGTGGACGTTCTCCTTGGGCTGGTTCAGCAGGTGCATCGCAAGGCGCAGGGCGCTGCGCGAACCCACGCCGGGCAGGGACCCGATGGCCTCCACGGCGTTCTGCAGGAGTTCGGACGGATACTTCTCGATCATAGGCTATGATATTCGACCAGGCCGTCCATCGGCGAGGCAAGGATGCGAGAGACGCGGACGCCGCAGCGCTGCGCGACAGCGCGCAACTGCGGCTCGCACGCAGCCGCGAAGCCGCCGACGAAGCCGGCGGGCAGGTCCCGGCGGCCGTGCCGCAGCAGCGAGCGCTCGAAAAAGTCAGTAAAATTGCGATCTACCAGAGCATCCACATACGGATCACCTCGATGACCAAGTATCCATGGGGCGAAACTTCCGAGGTAAGCGGACGGAGCAGCTTCCTTGTAGACACGGCGGACAATCGTCATATAGTCCACGTCAAAAGCGGATCCGAACTCCGAAGCAAGCGGCTCGGGGACGAGGCCCTTGATATAGTCGGCTATGAAAAGCTTGCCGAGACACGCTCCCCCGCCCTCGTCACCGAGGATGAAGCCACCGGAACGGGCGGTATGAACAATACGGGAACCGTCGTAGAGACAGCTGTTGGAGCCGGTGCCGAGGATGGCACATATGCCCTCTGAGCGGCCACATGCCGCGCGGGCAGCAGCGAGCATGTCCGAGGCGCCCTTGACAGGTGCGCCGCCGAAGGCTTCAGAGACGGCCTTGACCGCCTGCACGGCGGCTTCAGACCCCTCGATCAGGCCGGCGGCGTATAAGTACGCCTCCGAGATCGCAGGTCTTTCAAGACCGTCAGCCGCCTCCCGGACAATGTCCGCCACGGCCTCCGGCGTCAGCACGGACACGTTCATTCCGGCTGACGTATACCGCCGGACTATCCGTCCGCCTTCCACCAGGCGCCAGTCGGTCTTGGTCGCCCCGCTGTCTATTATCAATTTCATCTACAGTACTTCGAGAAGTTCGACCTTGAAGACAAGGGCGGCGCAGGGAGGGATGCTCCCATGGGCACCGGCCTCGCCGTAAGCCATCTGGTAAGGGATATACAACTCCCATACGGAGCCTTCGGGCATCAACTGAAGACCCTCGGTCCAACCGGAGATGACCTGGTTGAGGCCGAAGACGGCGGGCTCGCCGCGGTCGTATGAGCTGTCGAACTTCATGCCGTTGGTCAGCTTGCCCTCATAGTGGCAGCGGACACGGTCGGTACGGCCGGGCTTGCGGCCCGAGCCCTGCTTGAGCACCTTGTACTGGAGACCGCTGGGCAGGACGACCACGTCGTCCTTGCGGGCGTTCTCCTTGAGCCATGCCTCGCCCTCGTCCTTGAAGGCGGCCGCCATCGCGGCCTGCTTTTCCTTGGCCTCGGCCTCAGCACGGGCAAAGAACTCGTTCAGCACCTTATTGGCGTCATCCATCGACAAAGCGGGCTTTCCCCCCATGAGGCTGTCCTTGACGCCGTTCCTGAAATCCTCGAAATCGAGCTTCTCTACGCCTGACTGCGACAGGCTCTGGGCGATGCTCATACCCAATGCGTAACTGAGTTTATCCATCTGTAAGTTGTTTTCCGGACACAAAGGTAGTAAAAAAGTCAATACACGATCTCGTCGGATGGCGGGCTCTCGTTCCAGCAACGGTCCACGACAGTGACGATATAGTAGAATGGCCCGTCATCGTCGTCCGTCGTCTCGTAAGAGGTCTCACGGGTGACGGCTACTATGCGCGAAGGGTCTGTCAGGTCGGCCGGATCGTCCATGCCGAAACGACGGACGATGAAGAAATGCGGCTCCTGCATCGGGTCATCCACAGGCTCCACGCGCCATCGGACGAAGCCGTGGGACGCCCAGATGTCCGACACCGGGGCAGGAGCGACATCGTCGATATCTGTATATGCCGGGATAAGCGCCGGATAACGCTGATAGCGCCGGGCGAGCGAATCAGCGAGCCCGAGCGTGCCGTCTGAGAGTGACCATCCTGGCCACCAGACATTGCCGTCCACTTCCGGAAGCTCCCGCACCAGCTCCATCTTGCGCCCCAGCTGGGTTGTCTTCGGATCCTTCAGGTCCGGCTCTCCCAAAGTACTGATATCCTGTCCGATATACAGGTGTCCCTTCAGGTCCAGGTCATTCCACCAGTTGATAAGTATCTCATAGTCAGCCAGCCTGTGGCCTATCTTCCAGTACAGCTGCGGAGTGAGATAGTCCACGTCTCCCGCCCTGGCCCAGGCAGGGGCGTCTGCATAAAGCTCGTTATAGCATGACAGGCCGTTGGTGCGGCTGCCGTCAGGCGACTCGGAAGCATTCCGGTGGATGCCGAAGGGAGACACGCCGAAACGTACCCAAGGTTTGATCTCCTTGACCGCCTGCTGCACCTCATGGATGAGCGTCGCGGTATTGTTCCTCCTCCAGTCAGCTTTGTTGCGGAAGCCCTGGGCCTTTCCGTATTTGGCGAAGGTATCATCGTCGGGGAACTGCCTCCCGCTCACCGGATAAGGGTAGAAATAATCGTCGAAATGGATACCGTCCACATCATATCGCGACACGATGTCGCGCACCACCCTGACGACGTGCTCCCTCGATGCAGGTTCACCGGGATCGAAATAGACCTGTCCGGAGTATTTCTTGAAGATCGAAGGGTTCCTCCGGGCGAGGTGGTCACGGACCAGAGACTCGGCTGCGTTGAGCGTCACCCTGTACGGATTCAACCAGGCATGGAGCTCCATCCCTCTGGCATGGGACTCCTCAACCATGAAGCTGAGAGGGTCCCACAAGGGTTCCGGAGCCTTGCCCTGCGTGCCGGTAAGATAACGAGTCCATGGCTCGATATCGGAAATGTAGAAAGCGTCCGCCTCGGGCCTGACCTGGAAGAATACTGCATTGCATCCTGATTTCTGAAGCGAGTCCAGCGTGGAAGTCAGCCAGGTCCTGATCTCATCCTGGCTCATCTTCTGCATGTCGGTATTGCCGACTATATGCAGCCAGGCGCCCCGGAACTCCCTGAGCGGGAGTTCCTGCGCCGCGGCCGCCAGGGCCAGCAGGCCGGAAAGTAATACAACCAGGATTCTGCGCATGACCTCGTAAAGATAATAAAAAAAGGTGACCAATAAAGACTATCGGTCACCTTCATTAGCAATCAGTCCGTTCCGGGATTATTCGGCCTTGCCGTCGGAACCGAGGACGTTGACGATCTTGTGGATGTACATCTTCTTCATCTCCTCGCGGGCCGGCTTGAGATACTGGCGAGGATCGAAATGGCTGGGGTTCTCAGCGAGATGCTTGCGAACGGCTGCGGTCATGGCCAGACGGCTGTCGGAGTCGATGTTGATCTTGCAGACAGCGCTCTTGGAGGCCTCGCGGAGCTGCTCCTCGGGGATACCGACAGCGTCAGGAAGGTTTCCGCCATACTGGTTGCACATATCTACGTACTCCTGAGGGACGGAGGAGGAACCGTGGAGAACGATCGGGAAGCCGGGGAGCTTCTTCTCGATCTCGTGCAGGACGTCGAATGCGAGCGGCGGAGGTACGAGACGGCCGGTCTTGGGATCGCGGGTGCACTGCTCGGGCTTGAACTTGTAAGCACCGTGGGAGGTACCGATGGAGATGGCGAGGGAGTCGCAGCCGGTACGGGTGGCGAAGTCGATCACTTCCTCGGGTTTGGTATAGTGGGAGACCTCGGAGGCAACCTCATCCTCGACGCCGGCGAGAACGCCAAGCTCAGCCTCGACGGTCACGTCGTACTTGTGGGCATATTCGACAACCTTCTTGGTGAGGGCGATGTTGTCCTCGTAAGGGAGGGAGGAAGCGTCGATCATCACGGAAGAGAAGCCCATGTCGACACAGTCCTTGCAGAGCTCGAAGCTGTCGCCGTGGTCCAGGTGGAGGACAATCTCAGGCTTTGCCCAGCCAAGTTCCTTGGCATAAGCTACGGCACCCTCTGCCATATAGCGGAGAAGGGTGGAGTTGGCATAGTTGCGTGCACCCTTGGAGACCTGGAGAATGACGGGGGACTTGGTCTCGGCAGCAGCCATGATGATGGCCTGAAGCTGCTCCATGTTGTTGAAGTTGAAAGCAGGGATGGCGTATCCGCCTGCGACGGCCTTCTTGAACATCTCACGGGTGTTCACAAGGCCAAGATCTTTGTAAGAAACCATAATTATAAAGTTGTTTTAAACGATTGCACTGTGAATCACGCAAATTTAACTATTTTTGTGGAAATATCATAATTAACTATGGCCAATAAAGTCCTTATCTTTTCCGCCCCCTCCGGTTCAGGCAAGAGTACAGTCGTCAATCACCTTCTGAAGTTCCATCCCGAATTCGAATTCTCGGTATCGGCGACTTCGCGTCCGCCGCGCGGCCAGGAGCAGGACGGAGTCGAGTATTACTTCCTGGACGTCGAAGAGTTCCGCCGCAGGATCGAGGCTGACGCCTTCGTGGAATATGAGGAAGTATACCCGGGCCGGTTCTACGGCACGCTGAAGGAGGAGGTCGAGAGGATTTGGGCCAAGGACCATGTCATTCTCTTTGACGTAGATGTCAAGGGAGGGGTAAACCTAAAGAAGTATTTCGGGGACAAGGCCCTGTCGGTGTTCATCCAGGCTCCGAGCGTCGAGGAGCTCCGCCGCAGGCTGGTCCTGCGCGGCACCGACAGCGAGGAGGACATCGAGAAGCGCGTGGCCAAGGCCGCCGAAGAGATGACATATGCCGACAAGTTCGACTATGTCCTCGTCAACGACGACCTGGAGACCGCCCTGAAGGAGGCCGAGGAGGTCGTGGACAAGTTCCTCGACGGTCACTGAAGGGAAAGGATCGCGGTCTATTCCGGATCATTCAATCCCCTGCATATCGGCCACAAGGCCATCATGGAGTATCTCACCCGCGAAGCCGGCTTCGACCGGGTGTACCTCATCGTCTCGCCGCAGAATCCCTTCAAGGACCCGTCCCTGGCCGAGCAGGGCGAACGCCGGTACCGCGCCGCGGTCGAGGCCGTGCAGCGGTACCCGGAGCTCCGGGTCCGGGTGGATGACATAGAGCTTCACCGCGACCCTCCGCAGTATACCATAGACACCCTGGACCTTCTTAAGGCCAGGGAACCGGACAACGGATTCACCTTGGTGATCGGCTCCGACAATCTCGAACGCTTCCGCGGCTGGAAGCAGGCGGTACGCATCCTGAAGGAGTACGGCATCGTCGTGTACCCCCGTCCGGGATACGATGCGGAGACCCTTGCGGCTGCATTGCGCAGCGACCCTGAGGGCGAAGACTTCCGCATCCGCATCCTGGCCGACGCCCCCCAGGTGGACATTTCCTCAACGGAAATAAGAAAAGGCCTCGAAGAAGGCCTTGACATGTCGGAGTATCTGATGTAGGGCTATCCCCTCCTCAACCTCAAGCTGTTCGATACGACGCAGACGCTGCTGAGCGCCATGCAGGCAGCAGCTACCATCGGATTGACCAGCCCCAGGGCCGCCAGCGGCACTGCCATCACATTATAGAAGAAAGCCCAGAAAAGGTTTTCCTTTATGATCCTGGTAGTACGGCCGGAAAGCTTCACCAGCTCGGGGACCTTGCGGAGGTCGGAAGAGATCACCGTTGCCATGGCGGTATCTATGGCGATGTCGCTTCCGCGGCCCATCGCCACGCTCAGGTCCGCCCTGGCCAGGGCGGCGCTGTCATTGATGCCGTCGCCGACCATCGCCACCTTGCGGCCTCCGGCCTGCAGTTCCTCGACGAAACGATGCTTCTCTCCAGGTAGGACCTCCGACACGACATTGTCGATGCCGGCCTCGCCCGCCACTTCAGCAGCTATGTTTTTCTTGTCTCCGGTAAGCATATACACTTCCAGGCCCATGTCTTTCATGGTCCGGACAGCTTCACGGGAGGTAGGCTTGATGACGTCACGCCAGTCAGCGTCGAACTTCTCGGCCGATCCCACCGTCACCGTTCCAGTCTTGTCCAGTAAGACAGCGTCGATGCCGGCTGCCACCTGCAGCGCATCCGCATCCTTGACCAGGATGCCCTTCTGCGCCGCATTGCCTATGCCGGCTATGATGGCCGTCGGTGTAGCCAGGCCAAGCGAGCACGGGCAGGCTATCACCAGAACGCTCACTGCTGCCAGCAATCCCTTGACGGCACCCCCGTCAGGGACGGCAAGCGTCCAGATGAGGAATGTCAGCAAAGCGATACAGATAATGACAGGCACGAACACCGCCGCAACCTTGTCCACGGTTCTTTGAATGCGCGCCTTGCTGCCCTGTGCATCCCGGACCAGGGGACTGCTGACAATCTCATACCCGTTGTTTTTTAAG
>ONNK01000090.1 GCA_900319185.1 uncultured Bacteroidales bacterium | reverse complement strand
AGAGAAGGCCTATACCCTGGACGTCACCGGCGACTGGAAGGGTATCGCTTCGACCGGGTACGAGTACTATGCCCCGGGTGCGCTTGATATTGCCAACAGCATGGAAAAGAAGGATGCTGTCGCCCTCAAGAAGGCATCGCCCGCATGTGACGGAAGCAAGGTTACCCTCAGCGTCGAGCCTTATTCCGCCGGTGTCATGACCATTGAAAAGAAATTCTGATAGTCTATGAAATCATTGCTTTTTGCCCTGGCCCTTATGGCCGCGGCCCCTTCGCCGCAGGTGAAGGTCACTTTCTTCACTCCGACTGTCGTGCGCGTGCAGAAGGCTCCCGAGGCTTCGGGCTTCCATGACGGCAGTGTATCCGTCGTAGCGCAGCCGGAAGACGTCCGCGTGACGGTCAAGGCTTCCGGCACTTCCAAAGTGTATTCCTCCCCGTCGCTCAAGGTCACTGTCGCGGCCGACGGCACCGTGAGCTTTGCCACTGCGAATGGCAAGACGCTCATGAAGGAAGGGGAGTCCTCCTTCACTGAACGCACGGAGGGCCTGGACAAAGGCGCTTTCGTGACGAAACAGGCTTTCCGGCTAGAGGCCGGAGAGCCTCTATACGGTCTTGGCATTCTCCAGGACGGTCAGTTGAGCCTCAGCGGCAAGACACGCTACATGCGTCAGGACAACACTGAAGATTTCGTCCCCTTCGTCCAGTCTGTCAAGGGATACGGCATTTTTTGGGACAATCCTTCAACCGGCACCTTCACCGACAAGGATGACGTTGCGTCGTTCGAGTCCGAGGTAGGCACGCAGATTGACTATTACTTCATCTACGGCGGCAATGCCGACGGCGTGATAGCCGGCATGCGCGGGCTTACAGGCCATGTGCCGATGATTCCCCTGTGGGGCTTCGGCTTCATGCAGAGCCGCGAGCGCTACAAGAGTTCAGCCGAGTACCTCGGCGTGCTCCGCGGCTACCGCGAAAGGGGAGTGCCGCTCGACGTCGTCATCCAGGACTGGCAGTACTGGGGCAACAACTACCAGTGGAACGCTATGGAGTTTCTCAATGACGATTTCCGCAACGCCCAGGCTATGATTGACGAGACACATGACAGCCACGCCCATATCCTGATCTCCATCTGGGCCTCGTTCGGCCCCATGACCAAGCCGTTCCGCGAGCTGGATGCCAAGGGTCATCTGCTGCATTTCGGTACCTGGCCGCAGAGCGGATTGAGCGACTGGCCTCCGCGCAGGGATTATCCCTCCGGCGTACTTCCGTACGATGCTTTCAGCTCCGAGGCCCGCGACATCTATTGGGACAATCTCATGCGTCTGGAGAAGATGGGTATCGACGGCTGGTGGATGGATTCCACCGAGCCGGACCATCTCGACTACAAGGACAGTGACCTCGAGCAGATGACCGCCATGGGCTCCTACAGGAGCGTGCTCAATGCTTTCCCGCTGATGTCCGTCGAGGGCGTTACCGAGAAGCAGTTGACCGTCTCCGACCGTCGCCCCATGGTCCTGACCCGCTCGGCCTATGCAGGCCAGCAGCGTACAGGAGCCAATACCTGGAGCGGCGACGTTCAGTCCACATGGAACGACTTCCGTCACCAGATATCCGCCGGTCAGGGATTCACCCTTACGGCCATCCCTTATTTCAACTCCGACATCGGCGGGTTCTTCCCCAGCGGATACAACAAGCGCGGTGAGACACAGACCTGCTCCCGCAACCCTCTGTTCCAGGAGCTTTATGTACGCTGGCTGCAGTTCGGCGTTTTCAACCCTATGATGCGCAGCCACGGCGAATCCTCGCGCAGGGAGATCTGGGAGTTCGGCGAGAAGGGCGAACCCGTTTACGATGCCATTGAGAAGAGCATTCGCATGCGCTATGCCCTCCTTCCTTACATCTACAGCACTTCCTGGCAGGTGAGTTCCGCAGACGGAAGTTTCATGAGGGCTCTATTCATGGACTTCCCGAAGGACCGCAATGTGTGGGAACTCGGAAGCGAGTATATGTTCGGGCAGTCCCTGCTGGTGGCGCCCGTCGGCAAGGCACTCTATACGGAGGAGACCCGCAAGTGGTCCGAGGATCCCGTCGACTGGATCGTCCCCAAGAAATATGACGTGTATCTCCCGGCAGGAGCCGACTGGTATGACTGGTGGACGGGTGAGGCGCTCAAGGGCGGGCAGACGGTCGCGGCCGACGCTCCGCTGGACCGTTGTCCCCTCTACGCCCGCGCCGGCGCCATCGTTCCGCTGGGTCCCGACGTTCAGTGGGTGGATGAGAAACCTTGGGATGACATCGAGGTACGCGTGTATCTTGGCGCCGACGGCAAGTTCACCCTCTATGAGGACGAGTTCGACGGACAGGCTTACAAGAACGGTGTGTTCAGCACCATCGATTTCAACCTCAAGGGGCGCACTCTGACAATAGGTGCCCGTAAGGGCTCTTATCCCGGGATGCTGGAGAACAGGAAGTTCCGCATCGTGTATTACGGCAAGGGCGTCAAGGGAGAGAAGGCCGTCGAGTACAACGGTTCACAGTTGAAAATCAATCTTTAGAATAAAAGCGATCTGAAATGAAAAAGCTGTTAATGATCCTTATGGCGCTGACGGTTGCCTGTGCAGCCCGTGGCGCCGTAGACAAGAATTTCCACATCTTCATCTGCATCGGCCAGTCCAACATGGAGGGTAACGCCCGCGTCGAGGACCAGGACAGGGAGGGTATCAGCCCCAACTACCTGATGATGGCCGCGGTCGATTTCCCCGGCATGAACCGAACGAAGGGCAACTGGTATCCCGCAGTCCCGCCGCTCTGCCGTGAGAACACCGGCCTCACTCCGGCCGACTATTTCGGACGCACCCTGCTTGAGAACCTCCCCGAGGGACACAGGGTCGGCATCATCAATGTCTCCGTAGCCGGCTGTAAGATAGACGCTTTCATGAAGGACAGGGCCGAGGAGTACGGCAAGACCGGCGCCGACTGGCTCCAGAACATCATGAAGATCTACGGAGGCAATCCTTACAACTATGTAGTGGAGCTCGCCAAGGAAGCCCAGAAGGACGGTGTCATCTCCGGTATCCTGCTGCACCAGGGTGAGTCCGACCCCGATGACGAGACCTGGCCCAGCAAGGTCAAGAGCATCTACGATGACTTCCTAAAGGATCTCGGCCTCAAGGCCGAGGAGTGCCCGCTGCTGGCCGGCGAGGTCGTCAACAGCGACCGCGGCGGCGTCTGCGGCCCCATGAACCGCATCATCAACATGATCCCTGACGTCATCCCTACGGGCCACGTGGTGTCTTCCAGCGGCTGCAAGGAGAACTTCGACCGCTTGCATTTCAGCGCCGCCGGCTACCGCCAGCTCGGCCGCAACTATGCCATGGTGATGCTTCCGCTCATGGGTTATGAGGCCCGTCAGACCGGCGGCGCCATTGACGGCGGTCTCGAGTCGCCCATCATCCATTCGATGCCCCGCTTCCCGGGAATGGGCGGCGGCCGCAGGCCTGAAGGCGCTCCCGCCCGCGCCATGACCCCCAACGTCACCTTCAATATCAGCGCCCCGCGCGCCAAGGAAGTGTTCTTCACCTCGCAGTTCACCCAGGGCCGTCTCCCGATGACCAAGAACAGCAAGGGCATCTGGAGCATCACCGTCCAGCCCGAGAAGGCTGACATCTATCCTTACAATTTCATCGTGGACGGCGTCAGCGTCGCTGATCCCGCCAACATGAACGTTTTCCCGAACGAGAACTTCAAGCAGAGCCTTGTCGAGATTCCCGACCCGGAGGCACTCTATACTGTCAACGATGTCCCTCATGGAAAGGTCAGCTACTGCACCTACAAGTCTTCCGTGCTGAACCTTGACAGGCCGCTGCTCGTCTATACTCCCGCTGATTACGAGACTTCCGGCAAGAATTATCCTGTGTTCTACCTCGTCAGCGGTACGACCGATACCGAGGAGACCTGGTTCAAGGTTGGCAAGGTCAACGTTATACTCGACAACCTCATCGCCCAGGGCAAGGCCGAGCCGATGATTGTCGTCATGCCTTACGGCAACATGATGAACGGCACCCCCAGGCCCAATACGATGGCTTCCGTCAGCATGTACAAGGTGTTCAACGAGGAGCTAACCACCTGCATCATGCCTTATGTCGAGTCCAATTTCCGTACGCTGAACGACAAGGACCACCGCGCCATAGCGGGCTTCTCCCGCGGCGGCGGCCAGTCGCTTTTCGCGGCCCTATCCAACATTGACAAGTTCTCGTATCTCGCTTCCTACAGCGCATACCTCATTCCTGAGGCGCTGGATACCTGCTTCCCGCAGTATGCCGCCAACCCCGCATTGCTGAACGACGGCCTCAAGCTGTTCTGGTTCGGAGTAGGCACTTCTGATGGCCTCTATCCGGATGTTCTCAGGCATCAGGCATACAACGAAGAGAAAGGCATCAAGTATGAGAAAGTTTTCACCGATGGTGCCCATACTTGGATGAATGCCCGCACATACTTAGCCACGACACTACAGAGATTCTTCAAATAATGAAACACTTACCACTTCTTCTGCTTCTGCTCCCGGCGGTTGGCTTGGCGCAGAACCCGGCCATCACTACTGCCTATACGCCGGATCCTGCACCTTACGTCCACGGGGACAAGGTATATCTCTTCGTCGACCACGATGAGGACGACGCGACCTACTTCAAGATGAAGGACTGGCTGCTCTACTCGACCGAGGACATGGTCAATTGGACCTATCTCGGTACCCCTGTATCTACAGCTACCTTCGAGTGGGCGTTCCAGGGCGACCGTGCCTGGGCTTCCCAGGCCGTCGAGCGTAACGGCAAGTGGTACTGGTATGTCTGTCTGACCGAGGCGGCGACGCGCGCGGATGCGCTGGCCGTCGCCGTCGCGGACGACCCCCAGGGTCCGTATACGGACGCGATAGGGGGGCCGCTCGCCACGGGCTTCTCGTTCATAGATCCTACCGTATTCGTTGACAACGACGGCAGCGCATGGCTCTTCTGGGGGAATAAGGGCTGCTGGTACGGTCGGCTGAATGACGACATGGTCTCATTTGCCGACGGCTACAAGGAAGTCCCCGGTTTCCACGATCCCGCCTGCTTCGGCCCAGAGTCCATGAAGATGAACTGGGCCAAGGGCAAGGAGGAGATGATGGTCGGCTACGAGGAAGGTCCCTGGGTGAGCCGCAGGGGAGACACCTACTATATCTCCTATCCTGCCGGCGGCGTCCCCGAGCACATGGCGTACTCGACCGCACCGACCATCAACGGCCCCTGGACCTACCGCGGCCGTATCATGGATGAGGCGGAGAACAGCTTCACCATCCACGGGGGAGAGATCACCTACAAGGGACATAACTACATGTTCTATCACAACGGTATCCTCCCCAACGGTGGAGGATTCCACCGTTCGACCAGCATAGAAGAGTTCGAATACAACGCAGACGGCTCCATACCGTTCATCCCTTTCACCAAGGAAGGTCCGGCTCCGGTCGGTACGGTCGACCCCTATCAGAGGGTTGAGGCTGAGACCATGGCCTCGTCGTGGGGTGTCAAGACTGACCGCCTGGCCGGCAAGGACCACTATGTGACCCAGATCCACAACGGTGACTGGATCAAGGTACGCGAGGTGGATTTCGGGGACAAACCTGCACAGATGGTCTCCGTCGAGACCCTCAACTTCAAGAATGAAGGTACGATTGAGTTCTATCTGGATGAGCTCGGTGGCAATGCCATCGCCAGGCTGGAGATCATAGGGGAGTATCCCGTCAAGACTGCCCGCATCCGCGGGAACGTCACTGGCAAGCACGACCTTTACATCCTCTTCCGCGGAGGCGACGAGCAGCTCTTCGATTTCGACTGGTGGAAGTTCAACGACTATGTGAACATGCCCGTCATACAGACGAAATACACTGCCGACCCTGCTCCCATGGTGTACGACGGCAAGGTTTACCTCTATACGACGCACGATGATGACGCTTCCGGACGCGGTTTCAGCATGTTTGATTGGCTGCTGTACACTTCGACCGACATGGTCAACTGGGAGGACCATGGGGCAGTCGCCTCGCTCCGCAGTTTTGACTGGTACGACGGCGACAACGGCGCATGGGCACTCCACGTAACCGAGAGGAACGGCAAGTTCTACATGTATTGCCCGATCCATGGTCACGGTATCGGTGTGCTGGTCGCGGACAGCCCTTATGGACCTTTCAAGGATCCACTCGGGGAGCCGCTCGTGTGGCAGAAGGAGCATTGGGAGGACATCGATCCGACCGTATTCGTCGACGATGACGGCCAGGCCTACATGTACTGGGGCAACCCCAATGTGTACTGGGCAAAGCTCAATGAGGACATGATCTCCCTGGACGGTCCTGTCCACAAGCTGGACTACAAGATCGAGGACTATCAGGAAGGACCGTGGTTCTACAAGCGCAATGGTCACTATTACCTGGCATTCGCATCTACCTGTTGCCCGGAGGGTATCGGCTACGCGATGAGCGACAGCCCGGAGGGCCCCTGGGAGTACAAGGGCCCCATCATGGAGCATACCCAGCGTACTCGCGGCAACCACCCCGGTATCATCGACTTCAAGGGACGCTCGTATGTGTTCGGCCTGAACTACGACCTGATGCACATCGAGACCTTCCATCACCACGAGCGCCGCAGCGTCTCGATGGCGGAAATGCATTACAACCCCGACGGGACCATCCAGGAAGTCCCTTACTGGCAGGACAACTTCGTCGAGCAGCTCGAGGCGTTCAACCCTTACCGCAAGGTAGAGGCCGAGACCATGGCCTGGGGCTACGGCCTCAAGACAGAGGTGGTCCCAGGTGTGGGCATCGCCATCAACAATATCGACGAGGGTGAATACCTCCTCCTGAAGGGCGTAGATTTCGGCAATCGCGGCGCACGCGGTTTCTCCGCCAACGTGTGCTGCAGCGCTGTCCCGGC
>ONNK01000149.1 GCA_900319185.1 uncultured Bacteroidales bacterium | reverse complement strand
CGTCAGCCAGAAGGAAAAGATCATATTCCCCATCATCGGCTTCATCCTCACCGCCTTCATCGTACCTTCCGGCCTCCCGCTGCTGGGTATGCTGTTCTTCGGTAACCTCCTGAAGGAGAGCGGTGTGACACGCCGTCTCGCCGAGACTGCCCGCGGACCGCTCATCGACGTTACGACCATCCTCATCGGTCTCACCGTGGGCGCCTCCACCCAGGCTGACAAGTTCCTCACAGGAAGGTCCCTCATGATCTTCGGCCTCGGACTCACGTCCTTCATCATTGCGACTACGGCCGGTGTCCTCTTCGTCAAGATCTGGAACCTCTTCCTCAAGGATGACCGCAAGATCAACCCTCTGATCGGCAACGCCGGCGTGTCGGCCGTCCCGGACAGCGCCCGCGTCTCCGAAGTGGTAGGAAGGGAGATCAACCCCAAGAACCACCTGCTCATGCACGCCATGGCACCGAACGTGGCCGGCGTCATCGGTTCGGCCGTTGCGGCCGGTATCCTGCTCAGCTTCCTCGGGTAGGACCGGCCAGCCTGAACTTACTATTTGACACTAACGACATTAATAACACTGACATATGAACAAACTGCAAGAATTGACGGACAAGCTGTACAATGACGGCTTGTCCAAAGGCAGGGAAGAAGGAGAGAGACTTCTCGAAGAAGCCCGCAGCCAGGCCGGCGAGATCATAGCCAAGGCACGGAAAGAAGCGGAAGATATCGTCTCTGAGGCGCGCAGGCAGGCTGACGACTACAGCCAGAAAGTCAACTCCGACCTCAAGATGGCTGCCGCCCAGAGTTTCCAGGCCACAAAGAGCGACATAGAGAACCTCATCATCGGCAAGTTCGCCGGAGAGGAGGTCAAGAAAACCCTGTCCTCTGCAGATTTCGTCAAGCAATTCCTCCAGGCAGTCGCCGAGAAGTTCAATCCCGACGACACCTCCGACCTGAGCGTTGTGCTGCCCGCGTCCCTTCAGGACGAGCTCGAGCCCTTCGTCAAGGGACAGCTCTCCAAGGTCCTGGGCAAAGAGGTCAGCGCTTCGTTCTCCAAGAAGATCTCGGGTGGATTCACCATCGGTCCTAAGGACGGAGGATACTTCATCAGCATGACCGACGACACTTTCAACGAACTGATCACCGAGTATCTGCGTCCCGTAACGAAGAGGCTCCTTTTCGGATAGGGTCATGGACAATTACGAGTATTTGATAGCTGGGCTTCCGGTCCTGTCGGATGATCTTTCCGGACAGGACTGCCCTTCCCCGGCCGTGTTGGTCAAAGAGATCCGGGAGCTATGCTCCGAGAAGGACAACGCTCTGATAGACACGCTGCTGAAGGGTTATGAGGAAGAGAACTTCACTCCGGAGTTCTATGGCGCGATGCTTTCGCATCCCAACCATTTCCTCCGAGAGTTCTTCCGCTTCGACCTCAATGTCCGGAATGCCAAGGTCCGCTATCTCAACGAAAGCCTCGGAAGGCCCTCCAACATGGACATCTTCCTCGAGGACGAGGGAGAGTTCGAGGAGAGCGGCGAGGTCCACAGGATCCTGTACGGACCGAACCTCGTCTCGCGCGAGAAGGGTCTCGACGAGATGATGTGGAACAAGATCGACGAGCTCAACACCTTCGACTACTTCAATGTTTCGACCGTTCTCGGTTACATTGCCAAACTGAAGATCATCGACAGGTGGCTGAAGCTCGACGAGGCTACGGGCCGCGAAATGTTCCGCCAGCTCGTGTCCGAGATCCGCGGGACCTTCAAGGGAGTTGAATTCAATGAAACATAATAACCGAACAATATGAACACTACCGGAAAAGTTACGGGTATCGTATCCAACCTGGTGACCGTGCAGGTAGACGGTCCTGTCGCGGAGAACGAACTCTGCTTCATTGACCTCGGGGGGACCAAACTCATGGCCGAGGTCATCAAGGTGAGCAGGGACAAGGCCTCCGTACAGGTCTTCGAAAGCACCCGCGGCCTAAAGGACGGGGACACCGTTGAGTTCATGGGCAAGATGCTTGAGGCCACGCTGGGCCCCGGCCTCCTTTCCAGCGTCTACGACGGTCTCCAGAACGACCTCACCACCATGAAGGAGGTATTCCTCCAGAGAGGCGAATACACGGACCCGCTCGATCATGAAAAACTGTGGGACTTCGTCCCCATCGCCAAGGCCGGCGACAAGGTCGTCGCCGCCGACTGGCTCGGAGAAGTCAAGGAAGGCTGGCTTCCCCACAAGATCATGGTACCTTTCGCCTTCAAGGGCGAGTTTACCGTGAAATCCATCGTGGAAGCAGGAGAGTACAACGTTGACAAGGTCATTGCCGTCCTCACCGGTGAGGACGGTGAGGACGTGGATGTCACCATGACCCAGAAATGGCCCGTCAAGGTCGCTATCAAGGGATACAAGGAGAAACCGCGCCCCTTCAAGATCATGGAGACAGGCGTGCGCGTCATCGACACGTTCAACCCCATCGCCGAAGGCGGCACGGGATTCATCCCCGGGCCCTTCGGCTGCGGCAAGACCGTGCTCCAGCACGCCATCGCCAAGCAGGGCGAGGCCGACATCATCGTCATGGCCGCCTGCGGCGAACGTGCCAACGAAGTCGTGGAGATATTCACGGAGTTCCCGGAGTTGATCGACCCTCATACGGGACGCCACCTGATGGAGCGTACGACCATTGTCTGCAACACCTCCAATATGCCCGTCGCCGCCCGTGAGGCCTCCGTCTATACCGCCATGACCATCTGCGAGTATTACCGTGCCATGGGCCTCAGGTGCCTGCTGCTGGCCGATTCCACCTCTAGATGGGCACAGGCGCTCCGCGAGATGTCCAACCGAATGGAGGAGCTTCCGGGCGCAGACGCTTTCCCCGTGGACCTTTCCGCCATCATCTCCAACTTCTATTCCCGCGCGGGAGTAGTGGTTCTCAACAACGGACAGACCGGAGCCGTGACCTTCATCGGTACGGTCTCCCCTGCCGGAGGCAACCTCAAGGAGCCCGTCACCGAGTCCACCAAGAAAGCCGCCCGCTGCTTCTATGCACTCGAGCAGAACCGCGCCGACCAGAAGCGCTACCCTGCCGTCAATCCCATCGATTCCTACTCCAAATATCTCGAGTATCCCGAGATCAGCGATTTCCTCAACAGGACGGTCGAAAAAGGCTGGGTGGACAAGGTCAACGCCCTCAAGGTGCTGGTGCGCCGCGGCAAGGAAGCCAACGACCAGATCAACATCCTCGGAGACGACGGCGTACCGATGAGCTACCACGAAGCCTTCTGGAAGTCCGAACTCATCGACTTCTCGCTCCTGCAGCAGGACGGATTCGATCCGGTAGACAGCCTCTGTCCCATGGAGCGCCAGAAATACATGGTCGACCTCGTCAGCGACATTTGCTCCAAGGAATTCACGTTCGACGACTACGAGAAATGCCGCGACTGGTTCAAGGAACTCATCAACCTCCTGCGGCAGATGAACTACAGCAAGTTCGAAAGCGAACCTTTCATGAAGTACCGGTCAGAAATCACCAAACACCTCGAAACCAATGGCAACTAGAGCATATCAGAAAGTATATACGCAGTTGGACGCCATCACCAAGGCCACTGTTTCCCTGAAGGCAAAAGGTGTTACCAACGACGAGCTGGCTACCGTTGACGGCCGGCTGTCCCAGGTGGTCAAGACCAAGGGTGACCTCATCACCCTGCAGGTATTCGCCGGCACCGAGGGTATCCCTACCAATGCTGAAGTCACCTTCCTCGGCCATCCGCCCATCATCCGTGTCGGTGAGCAGCTTTCCGGCCGTTTCTTCAACGCGTACGGTGACCCCATCGACGGCGGTCCCGCCGTTGACGGTGAAGTCCGCCAGATCGGCG